>NZ_JBQEOL010000014.1:0-92076 GCF_052044895.1 Acinetobacter sp. 22323
TGGTTCGAGCCCAGGTTGGAGAGCCAATCTATTCTCCCATAGCTCAGTCGGTAGAGCGACGGACTGTTAATCCGCAGGTCCCTGGTTCGAGCCCAGGTGGGAGAGCCAAGATTCTCGAAGAACCCACTCATTATGAAGTGGGTTTTTTATTTGCCCTAAGTTCTGCTGTGTTTCATTTGAGTCAGATTATTTTTTTTGTGATTGGCTGTCTGGCAAGTTTCGCTTTATTTTGCCTGCTCTTCCCGCACCTGTTTACCCGCCAGCAAAAATTTTATCCCAAACGTGTCATTACTGCCTTTGAAAGCAGGATGTTTACTCGTCTGAAAGATGCTTTTCCCCATCATCATATTTTGGCACAAGTTGCTTTCAGTGCCTTGATTACTCATGACCAGATGAATATGCGGAGTAAATTCAATCGCAAGGTGACTGACTTTGTAGTGATGGACCGGGAATATAATGTCGTTGCAATTGTAGAGCTCGATGATCCGAGTCATTTTGGCAAAGAAAAGGAAGATGCAGAACGCGATGCCATGCTGATTGCAGCAGGCTATACCGTTGTCCGATACACGGAAATACCGAGCATCAGACAACTACAACGGGATTTAAGATAATAAATTTATATAAAATACTTATTGCTGAATATTGGCCTCTGAGGCTGCCTGCACATCTGTTTCAGCATTTTCTTGCTGTTCCACTGCCTGCTTTTTCTCAGCTGCCTCTCGTGCTTCAATTCGGGCGATCATTTCAGTCTGCTGCTGTTTATACTTTTCCTGATTTTTGGCATCACTATTTACAGCCAGAAATGCCATCGTGACCAAAAAAATTGGAATACATAAAGCCAGGGTTCCAAAAATAACCAGTTTCTTGACACTGCGGGGTTTTGTCTGTTGCGACATAACAAACCTATACTCTTGACCTAAAATCTTGAGCCACTATAACAAACTCAGATGATTGCTCAAGACTTAGCAAGATAACAAATAAAAAAGGAGCCGAAGCTCCTTGCAACATTCTATTTCTATTGATTCATAAACTCGTCTACTTTGTCTACAATAGCAGAAATATTCTGCGTCATAATCGTTTGATGATTAGCATCTGGATCAAGAAATAAATCATCATTATCCATTTCTTCTGCAACCTCTAAAAGTTTCGGAAACAATAATGTTGTAGTTATATAAGCAGGCACAGTTGTATCTTGTTCACCCTGGAATACATATACAGGTTTAGGAATTGGATTTTGTCCTGGCAAGTTTTCCTCTAAATAAGTACTCACATCATCATCCAGGATAAAGTTGGGTTGCAAAGCCTGATAAGTAGCGTACGTTCCACCATTATCAATATAAGACTGAATATCATTCCTAAAACCTTCAGCAACTCGTGGTGAACATTCAACTTCCGCAATTTGTGCAAGAGGAACTTTAGTTTCCAGGAAAGCCTGACTGTATTGGAAAGCTGGTCTTTCTGCCTTAATTCCTGAACTTACAATTGCCGCATAACCATATAAGGTTCCAGCAATCTGTTTTGCCGCCTGGATAGCTTCCGGTGTACCGGGATCTGCAACAGTAGCAGCAACACCCAATCCATAATTTAAAGTTTCTGCCAGATAAGACGCTGGAGCAATTGCTACTGCACCCTTGTAATCAAAGTTAGTTAGCACACTACTAAATTCTGCAGCAGCAAGCGCTGCATGCCCACCTTGTGACCACCCTACCACGCTCCACTCATCAGCTAAAACATTGCCATAATATTTTTTAGCTTCGCTAATAGCAGAAAGAATAGAATTGGCTGCACTTTCAAGATTTAAATAAGGATGTGGTTCATTATTATTACCCAGACCCTCATAGTCTGGTGCAATGACCGCATAACCGCGCTCTACCAATTCCATGACCAGATCTTTTTCCTCTCCAGTTAATGGAAGACGTGAAGGAGCACATTTGTCTGCCGCTCCGGTCGTGCCATGCGCCCAAACCACAATCGGCCAACCACCTGCAGGTGGTGTACCTTTAGGTGTAAAGACCAAGGTTGTAGCACGAATATTTTTATCTTGAACGCTCTGCATGCTATAGCTGAAAATATCATGACGGTCGACCATTGCCTTTACTTCATCATCGACTGCATAGATTTGTACTGGATTAAATCCGATAAATTCATCATCACCGTCATTACATGCTGTTATTAACAGTGTCATTGAACATATGACTGCCAAAGAAGTTTTTTTGAAACCGTTTTTCATTATGCTATTCATATTCTAATCCCTTATTGTTGTTTATATTTTCATGAAGCAGATTTGAATTAATCATAAAAAAAAGCACCCTTATAGGATGCTTTTGTTATGAATTGACAGTATGCAGTTACAGAAGTGCAGCAAAGATTCCCAGGAAAATCATCAGGCCAACCCAACGGTTATGCCGAAAAGCCCAGAAACAGCGCTGCGGATCTTTGTCTCTGGTTTTTAACCACTGGTAAGCAAAATCGATTGCTACCGCAATTAAACCAATCAAGCCAAATGGAACGAGTAAGCCTTCGACCCATAAGGCTGTGCCAATCAGAACAAGACTAATGACCTGCAATACACTGATGATCTGAATATCGTATTGGCCAAATAAAATAGCTGTCGATTTCACCCCAATTTTAAGATCATATTCACGATCCGTAATCGCATATTGGGTGTCATAAGCTACAGTCCAGGCCAGATTACCAAAATATAAAAGCCAACAGGTTAAATCCGGAGTCTGCCCTACTGCGGTATAAGCCATGGGAATGGACCATGAAAATGCCGCACCCAAGAATACCTGCGGTAAATGCGTATAGCGTTTCATAAAAGGATAAATGAAAGCTAGAAATAAAGCCCCAAATGACCAATAGAACGTTTCAATCGGTAAGAAGAACAGTAAGCAGGCACTAGCAGCCACCAGCACCAGGAACACCATCACTGCTTCTTTACCACTAATGATTCCAGTTGCCAGTGGACGTGTTTTGGTTCGCTCCACATGTGCATCCACCTTTCGGTCGGCAAAGTCATTAATGGCACAACCTGCTGCACGCATAAGGATGACACCAAGAATCATCAGCATCAGAATACTCAGATCAGGTATTCCCTTTGCAGCCACCCAAAGTGCCCACATGGTGGGCCAAAAAACCAGTTCTGTGCCAATAGGCTTATCAAAACGACAAAGATAATAATAGGCGCTCAGACGTTCACGCCAGCTAATTGCTTGTGCAGTTGCCATATCAAGTTAAGCCTGTTGATTTTCTATATATTGCTGGAAAGCCGGTAAAAATGTTTCTTGTACGATAAATTTACAGCCATGCCAAGTATAACAGCTCTGGCGGGTCCACCCATCTTCAAGATAGATCACACGACGCTCACAATACGGATTGGTACGCTGGAATAACAGCCAGCCAATCGGCTTCGATCCAATATGCTGAAAAATCCGTGCCCGTTTTTGCAGGCTTAAAATCGGGAAAATACTTTTAGCCTTCACCCAAGGTTGTTCATCACAACCATATAAATAGCTTTCCCGCACCCAAGAGGTATGCTGATGTGGCATCCTCATCCAACTGGCATTTTCAAAGCTTAATCGCTGAAAATGTTCTTTTAACGGCCGCACCCTAAATTGCCCATCTGCCAAATCAGTTAGTTGCTGGGTCAATGATCCTGATGCATATAGCCATTCCCGAAATACAGCTGGTATCTGCTGTCTAGGCTGATTCTTAAATTTTAAACTCACAACATTCCCAACTTCATGATCAGGCATTATCTGTCTTGGCGATAACTTCATATTTGCCACTTGGCAGTTTTTTCAGAATTATTCCATCTGTGGTGATATAAAAGCTTTGCGGATAGTCATAATCCAAAGCCAATTCAGGATTTCGCAATGCAATGAATTCCACCTGCTTATAACCTTCAGGTGTACGTCCGACTTCTATATAGGTCACTTCAGAAAAATTCAGTTTAAAACCTTTACTGTGATCTTGCGGATCAATCCAGGGAAAAAAGCCAGTATGTTTTTTACGTGCTGCCATAATCATTTATCTTTAATCAATAACAGCATCATACAAAAAAACCCGCACTAAGGCGGGTCTTTTTTACAGTGAAATTCTTGGAAGAATTACAGGCTGTAGTACATATCAAATTCAACTGGGTGAGTAGTCGTGTTCAGACGACGAACTTCTTCAGTTTTAAGCTCGATATAGGCATCAAGCATTTCTTTAGTGAACACACCACCTTTAAGCAGGTAATCCTGGTCCGCTTGAAGCGCTTCAAGAGCCATTTCAAGACTGTGTGCCACTGTAGGGATTTTAGCCTCTTCTTCTGGAGGAAGATCGTACAAGTTCTTGTCTGCAGCTTCACCTGGATGGATCTTGTTCTGGATACCGTCAAGACCAGCCATCAACAATGCAGCGAAACCTAGGTACGGGTTCATCATTGGATCAGGGAAACGTGCTTCGATACGTTTGCCTTTAGGACTAGAAACATATGGAATACGGATAGAAGCAGAACGGTTACGCGCAGAGTAAGCCAACATAATTGGTGCTTCGAAGTGCGGTACCAGACGCTTGTATGAGTTTGTAGACGGGTTAGTGATCGCATTCAATGAACGCGCGTGTTTGATCACACCACCGATGAAGTAAAGTGCAGTTTCAGAAAGACCTGCATATTCATCACCAGCAAACAGGTTCTTGCCATCTTTAGAGATTGACATGTGAACGTGCATACCAGAACCGTTGTCGCCTACCATTGGTTTAGGCATGAAAGTCGCAGTTTTCGCGTATTGGTGCGCAACGTTCCAAACAGCATATTTAAACTGTTGTACTTCGTCTGCTTTACGAACCATTGTGTTGAAGCTTACACCGATTTCAAGCTGGCAAGATGCAACTTCGTGGTGATGTACTTCTACACGGCCTGGGCCCATGATCTCTTCGATTTTTGCACACATGTCTGCACGCATATCGTGGTGAGAATCTACAGGAGGAACTGGGAAGTAACCCCCTTTAACGCGTGGACGGTGACCAGAGTTACCTGATTCGTAGTCTTTACCAGTTGACCATGCAGCCTCTTCAGCGATCAATGTATGGCGAGCGCCAGACATGTCGATTTCCCATTTTACTTCGTCAAATACGAAGAATTCTGGTTCAGGACCGAAGAATGCAGTATCACCAATACCAGTAGATTTCAGGTATTCTTCTGCACGGCGAGCGATTGAACGTGGGTCACGGTCATAACCTTGACCAGTTGAAGGTTCAATGACATCACAAGTCACAACAACTGTAGGCTCAGCGAAGAACGGGTCGATAAAACCTGTTTCAGCATCTGGGCGTAAAATCATGTCTGACGCTTCAATACCTTTCCAGCCAGAGATTGAAGAACCATCGAACATTTTACCGTCTTCAAATGTATCTTCATCAATAGTGTCTGCTGGGTAAGTCACGTGTTGCTCTTTACCTTTAGTGTCTGTAAAACGGAAGTCTACCCATTTTGCGCCACTTTCTTGGATGAGTTGAAGGACCTTGTTCGCCATGCTCAATTTGCTCCGATGTTTTTTTGTTGCACTTACGAAGTGCGTGTTAGTAGTTGGTAGTTATTAAGCAATTACCGTACCAACTTTTAAAAGTATAGCTAAAATCTTGAAATCCTTATGAGAATACGTGGATTGAAAGAAATACTTTCGGCCTATTATACTGTCTGTATAATTAAATGCACTATATTCAAGCATTCTCTGTGATTTTTGTTTCGTTAGATTTCACACTGCACCTTAACAGTGCGGTAAAATCACTATAGATGTTATTTCTGGTAAATAATGATGAGCTTATGTAGCTTTTATAAACCTTAGGTGAGTTTTTAATCGATTTAAAAGGTATTTTTGTATTATACTGCGAATATTCAGTTTTTCTTAAAGACTAAGGTTAAGAAAATACTCACCAAATTGAGTCACTTTAGATAAATAAACGATAAGAATACTGTTCCGTTTTCTCCGCCTGCTAATCAACTGTTGTTTTTTAAAGCAACTCATAAAAAAATTAAAACATCAAAATTATGTATACATATTTTTTGACCTTAACTTACTTTTAGTTATTTACTATATTTTGGTTATATCCCCGTGTGTGTTGAGCCTTATCAACCCTGTTCATTTGGCTAAGCAGAAAAATTGGGCAAATTGTTGCGCCGTAGTTTCAGATTATTTGCTATGATGATTGTCGCTTTATTTTCACACAATGAAATCAACAGTTTAATCAGCTTTTCTAGCTAGCTAAAAAACTGCTAATAAAGCACGCTCTGAATTACTCAAGCACAATTTAAGTGCATTAATTTCAATAGGTTAAGCTCATGCTTTTAATGATCGACAACTATGACTCCTTTACTTACAACATCGTCCAGTACTTTGGCGAGCTGAATCAAGAAGTAAAAGTAGTCCGTAATGATGCCGTGACTTTAGAAGATATTGAGCGATGGCAACCTAAATATCTGGTCATTGGCCCTGGTCCATGTTCTCCAAGTGAAGCCGGTATTTCTATTCCTGCGATTCAGCACTTTTCTGGCAAGATTCCGCTATTAGGCGTATGTCTCGGCCATCAAAGTATTGGTCAGGCATTTGGCGGTGACATTGTGCGCGCTAAACGTGTCATGCACGGCCGTCTATCCGACATGTATCACAGTGACAAAGGGATTTTCAGCAACCTGCCTTCTCCATTTTCTGCGACGCGCTATCACTCACTGGTGATTGATCAGGCGACCTTGCCGGAATGTCTGGAAGTGACCTGCTGGACCAATGAAGCAGATGGCTCAATGGAAGAAATCATGGGCGTAAAACATAAGACATTACCTGTTGAAGGTGTGCAGTTCCATCCGGAGTCCATCCTAAGCCAGCATGGCCATCAAATCTTTAAAAACTTCCTAGAAATTTATGCGTAAATAATGATGAATATTCAACAAGCTTTAAACCATATTACAAAAAACATTCACCTGACTCAGCCACAAATGGAAGACGTGATGCGTTGCATCATGTCGGGTGAAGCCACCGATGCACAAATTGGCGCCCTGATGATGGGTCTACGCTTAAAAGGCGAAAGCATCGATGAAATTACTGCTGCAGCACGTGTAATGCGTGAATTGGCACTGAAAATTGATGTCAGCGATTTGCCATATTTGGTCGACATTGTCGGTACAGGTGGTGATGGTCAGAATTTATTTAACGTCTCTACTGCTTCAAGTTTTGTGATTGCGGCTGCAGGCGGAACTGTTGCTAAACATGGCGGTCGTGGTGTATCTGGTAAATCCGGTTCATCCGATGTCCTAGAGCAAGCAGGTATTCGCCTTGATCTGAGTCTTGAGCAAAGTGAACGTTGCATTCGTGAAATTGGTGTAGGGTTTTTATTCGCCCCAAATCACCACAAAGCCATGAAATATGCCGCTACGCCACGTAAAGAATTGGGTTTCCGTAGTATTTTTAACTTACTCGGCCCGCTTACGAATCCGGCTGGAGTAAAACGCTTTGTCATTGGTGTCTTCTCGCATGAATTGTGCCGCCCAATGGCTGAAGTGCTTAAGCAACTCGGTGCTGAACATGTCATGGTGGTGCATTCACAAGATGGTTTAGATGAAATCAGTTTAGCATCTAAAACTTATGTGGCTGAACTCAAGAATGGTGAAATCACTGAATGGGAAATCATTCCTGAACAGGTCGATATTGCCTCTCAAACCTTAACAGGTCTAACCATTGACAGTGCTGCCGACAGCTTAAAACTGATTAAAGACGCGTTAAGCAAAAAGAAATCTGAAATTGGTGAGAAAGCCGCAAATATGGTGGCGCTTAATGCTGGTGCAGGTATCTATGTAGCTGGTTTAACCACCAGCTATAAACAAGGTGTTGCTCTTGCCCATGACATTATTTATGGGGGGCAAGCTCTAGAAAAAATGGGCATTTTGGCAGAATTTGGCAATACGCTCAAAGAATACGACATCTAAGACAGCAGGAATTTTTAATCATGGTAGATATCGCAAATACAATTCTAGGTAAGATCGTAGACCGGAAAAAAGAAGAATTTGCTACACGTCTGAAGCAAAAAAGTTATAAGGATGTTGAAGAGCTGGCTCAAGCTGCCACACCTGTACGTGGCTTTGCTCAATCATTGCTGGCTAAGCACCCGGGGGTGATTGCTGAAATCAAGAAAGCGTCTCCATCCAAAGGCATTATCCGTGAAAACTTTAATCCAGCGGAAATTGCCGCACAGTATCAGGATGCAGGCGCTGCATGTTTGTCCGTCTTGACCGATGTGGATTTCTTCCAGGGTGCTGATGAGAATATTCAGATTGCACGTTCGCATTGTGATTTGCCAGCCCTACGTAAAGATTTCCTGATTGATCCTTATGGGGTGATTGAAGCGCGTGCTTTACATGCAGACTGTATCTTGCTGATCGTGGCTTGCCTGTCTGATCAGCAACTGGAAGAAATGTCGAAGACTGCTTTTGAGCATAATCTGGATATTTTAGTCGAAGTGCATGATGAAGCCGAACTTGAACGTGCGCTTAAACTTTCAGATCGCTGCCTGTTGGGTGTAAATAACCGTAACTTGAAGACCTTTGATGTTGATTTAAATACCTCACTGCGTTTAAAACAGTTACTCGATCCATCTCGCTTGTTGGTGACTGAAAGTGGTATAGCAACACCTGCAGATGTCGCGATGATGCAGGAACATGATATTCATGCCTTTCTGGTTGGTGAAAGCTTTATGAAACAGCCACGTCCGGATCATGCATTCCGCGACCTGTTTGGTGAACCAGAAACTGTATAAAAATTTTCAATTCAGGGCAAAATTCGTTTTGCCCTGATTCTTCCCACTCCCTGAATCAACTTTTAGACCTTCTAATTTATCTGTTTTTCTGTTCTGCCCCAGCTTGAAATCTCTCTCTAAAATTCAGCCTATCAGCCTGGATATAATCAAATACATTCTGCTTATATGAACAGTAAGACCTAAAAAATCAAATAATAAACGTGAGCTCTTATTGTATATTCACGTTTAAATTTCATTTAAATATTCACTTGAACAGAATACCTAAACAGTATGCGCGCAATGCAGTTCTCATTTTCTTGAATCAGGACTATAATTTATCAATATTTTCGCATCTTGCATGTTTTTTGATTATGAGCAAACACGATTCTTCGCTTTCCAAAGATCAGTTTAATTTGCTGAAGCAATTTAAAAAACAGATCAGCAATCCACAGCCACGCGTTGAAGTTGAAGCACCTGCGGTGAAAACACCTGAACAGGAACAAGCTGATGAGCTGGAATTGTTTCGTAAACAGATGCAGGGTGTACAAAAAATCGATAATAGCAATATCGCAAAAATCGAAAAAGCCGGCAAGAAAAAACCGGATGCACAGACACTAGCCAAACGTGCTGCTGCTGAAGGTCCGATGCAGACTGATGAAACTGCCCTTTCAGATACCCAAGCCATGCTGAATCCAGTCGGAAGTCAGGCTGCGCTGAGCTATCGCATTGCGACCCTCCAGCATAAAGTCTTTGAAGATCTGAAAGCCGGCAATCTGCGCTGGTATGAAGCAGTCGATCTGCACGGCTGTACCGTGGAAGAAGCACGTGTTGCAGTATTGCAAATTATCCAGATGGCGAAAGATGAAAACCAGAACGTGATTAAGATCGTGCATGGTAAAGGTCCGGAAGCCATTTTAAAGACCTACGTAAATGGCTGGCTGCGTCAGCACCGTGATGTTTTGGCCTTTGTCAGCGCACCTGAAAACCAGGGCGGTACTGGCGCTGTGCTGGTTCTGCTCAAGCGTGCGGAAAAGAATCCAAAGTTCAAACAGTAATCGGAATTAACTCCAAATTAAGGCAATGTAATAGTTTTCTGCTACAATGCCGTCCTTGTTCTATCTCAGTGTAAGTGAATACGTCATATGACTATGCAGCAATCCTACGCAAACATTCTTACTGCCGTTGGTGAAGATTTAAATCGCCCTGGTCTCAAAGATACGCCTGTGCGTGCTGCGAAAGCATTTTCGTATTTAACTTCCGGTTATAGCCAGACTCTGGAGGAAGTGACCAATAATGCGGTATTCCCGTCTGATAACCATGAGATGGTTTTGGTCAAAAATATCGAATTCTATTCGCTGTGTGAACACCATTTATTGCCTTTCTATGGCCGCGTGCACATTGCTTATTTGCCAGAAGGCCGTGTTTTAGGTCTATCTAAATTTGCCCGTATTACTGAAATGTTTGCACGTCGCTTACAGATTCAGGAAAATCTGACCCAGCAAATTGCAGAAGCAGTGGCTGAAGTGACTGGCGCACGTGGTGTGGCTGTGGTGATTGATTCTGCGCATATGTGCATGATGATGCGTGGTGTGGGCAAGCAGGAATCAACGACACGTACTGTTTCTTTTGTGGGCGATTTTAAAACCAATAAAGAAGAACGTCGTGAATTCCTGAGCGCAGTACCTGAAGCCTACTAATCGTTTTGATTTCAAAAGCCTCGACACTTGTTGAGGCTTTTTTATATGTGCTTTAATTTGTTCAATTTCAGATAACTTTAGCTTGAGGATTCACTATGTCATCGATTTGGTTAGCAGGTCACGGTTTAACCCAGAGTGAAACCACAATTGATTATCCCCGTCCTGATCGCCTGGTCGCTGGCAATCCTAAACGTTCTACACAAAGCTTGTATGATCATCCCAATATGAATTGCGGTATCTGGGAATGCGAAGTCGGTGCATGGAATATTGTGTTTGCTGAGAATAAACAGGAATTCTTTACGGTCATTGAAGGTACAGTTCGCCTGCATGATGCCAACAAAGAAAATTATATAGAAATCAAAGCCGGTGATGCAGGTATTATTCCGCCAGGCTTCGTCGGTACTTTTGAAGTGGTAGAGGCAGTCAAAAAATACTTTGTCGTAGTTGAAGCCTAAAACCTGCTTTTGCAGGTTTTTCTTTTTTAAAACTATAAATAAATTCGACTTCTACAATTCATTACAGCATCACTACCCGCTTTAGCACTCTTCCATCCTACATTATTCCTGATCATCTGTGCAGTTATGCAGATTGATTTGCTTGTCTATATGCACTTAATAAAAAATACATACATTTTAAGAAAGCTCATGGACTTCAAAAATACAGACAGGCATTCATGGTTATAGGGAAATATAGATACATAAGGAGAAAATATGACGATTAAAAAAGTTTCAAAAAATGTTCCCCGTAAAACCTCACGGGTAGTTTCGACCAGTTTTGATTACTCGCTGGATTTTGAAAAAATTGATTTTAGAAAACGGCCTGAATTGTACCGGATTGGACGTGGTGAACAGGGCGTGCTTTCAGTTGAACCGTATAAATCGGAACTTTTGCCACATTGGCGTTTTGCCGATGAAGAGAAGGCTCAAGCAAGTAGCACTAAGATTTATGCCATGTTTATAGATTATCTGGAAAAAGAAGATTTTATTGGTGCGGATATGGCACGTAAATTCTTGCAGATGGGCTATACCCGTGCCCGCCGCTATGCCAATCATAAAGGGGGTAAAAAATATGACGGTCCGGTGCCAGATGACAAAAAAGGATTGAGCGGCGCCCACGGCAGAGACGAGTTACCTCGTCAGCGAGAAGATCCCGTTAAAGCTGCCGCAGCACATATCTTTAAACAAAAATGGGATGAAGCCAAGCTTCATCCCGAATATATTAAGCAAAAACAGAAATTTAAAGACTGGATTGAATCGCTACAATCACATCAATAATTTAGGTCAGTGATGGTGTATTCAATACCCGCGCATCCGGGTTATTTTTTGCCAGATACACCCGATTACGACCAGTATTTTTTGCTGCATATAAAGCTGTATCGGCAGTATCCAGGAACTTCTGGTAGTCTGGATGACCATCATAAATCACACAGCCAATACTCACGGTAAACTTGAACTGCATACCCTGTGCAGTCGTGATTATGCCTTCTTCAATAAATTTACAGATATTTTCTGCAATATTCATGGCACGGCGTTGATCGGTATCGACCAGCAATAGCAAGAATTCTTCACCACCCACACGAAAAGCATAGTCACTGCCCTGACTGTATTTCTGTAATCCATCCGCAATAAATTTCAGGGCCAGATCACCCGCCGCATGACCAAATTTGTCGTTAATGGTTTTAAAGAAATCGGCATCCAGCGCCAATAAGGCAAGCGGTGTCTGGTTCTGACGTGAATAAGTAATTTCGCGGCAAATAATGGTATTTAGATAGCGACGATTGAGTAATTGAGTCAGGTAATCATTTCCCGATTCAATATATTCTGCCACCTGAAATAGCTGATCAATCAGATACTGAATCTCACGATTCAGCTCACGAATCTGCTGAATCAGGTTCAGTTTTTTTGTTTTGTCCTGACATTCTAAAATGATCTGATTTAGCGTATCGACCTGATGAATGCGTTCAATAATTAGCTGAACCTGATCTGAACCGGTGAATGCATACGAGGCCTTATGAATAAACCATAGGCCAAATTCAGATTTGGACAGTAGCGGATGACGTAAGGTTTCCTGACCTGAGAACACTTTGTACATCAGCTCATTTTCCCAGTCGAGTAAGCAACTACGCTGCTTATCTTTTTGTACTGCAACATCCTGCATGGCAGAGAACAGACGATAACTATGCTTTATTTCCTGATTTTTGGCAGTTTTTGCCTCATAGGAACGGCACATGATTTCAGTGGCAAAGCTCATAACCTGTACCAGATAGCTACAGGTCGTCAGCGTCAGCAACTGTTCATCTTCTTCTAACAGCTCAAATATCTTGCGTTCAATTTCACGTACACCACGCATAATCAGCCAGGATGGAATACCTACCCGGGCATGGACATGACCTACGGTATGCTGTTTCTGTACTGCCTGTAAATAGTGCTTATTAATACCCACACTAAAACTTTCTAACAGCCATTGATGCAAGGTGTTGCGCAGGCGCTGCTGAATCAGATCGTCAGAAAAGAACTCTGCCGACTCTTTTTCCACCAGCATATTTTTATAAAACTCTTCCACCAGTATCAGGGCATTATCCTGTATAAACTGGAAGGCATGGACTAAATCATCTGATGAATAATTTTGGCATATATGCTGCCACTGTCCCGCTAGCATATCCATACATTCATTGTCCATACTCAAACACCCCAATAAATCAGGTGAACAATATATCAAATTTATAAGCTATCGTTATCCCATGCATCCATAATTTTGATAAAACGACATCTAAATCGGCCACAAGATCCTTATATCTTTGTAACTTCTATTTTTTATTTAAATCAGCAACTTTTAGAGATTTTACTCGAAAATTCACTTAAAAATAACGAATATAGTGTAAATGCAATGCCTGCCAGTCCAGACTCCCCTGCTGCTGGTATTGCCATCCAATCCGAATGGCATTTTGCATATTTAGGCTATATTGCAGTTCTGTATTCAGGTTGAGCATCCATTGCTGACTGTCATGCCAATAAGGGAGCTCTATCTGTACCAGACTGTTAATTCGGTCCGTCCAGATATTCTGACAGCCTGCGGTTGGTCCCAGGCCTGCACGCCAGCCATCATCAAGTGCTTTACCAGCCTGCACATGCGTTTGTAATTGCACATAACATAGATGTTCACGTTCGGCATTAGCCCAGCTATAGCCACCCTGTACCTGAAAATTGGCTACACCATGCTGCTGCTCAGTACTGAACCCTCCTTCCCGGTCAAGCGCTTCCTGTTTCCAGCCCAGATTAAAGCCCCAAGACAACGGAACCTTAAATGCATGAATCGGGTTATAAGAATTAACTGTTAACAGGTCCAGATGTTCCAGTTTTATACGATCATCACGGTATTGCAGCGCACCATCGAGAAATAATAATTGAGTGCCTGTGCGTAATCCGCCTTGTGGATCCATCAGATCATGATAAGCCTGACGGAAACCTAACTGAATCGCAGTTTGATCCTGTACCTGTCCAGCCTTAAATACGAAATTACGTGCATGATGGCTTTGTGTCGGATCTACTTTTGGAGTTTCTGGCTGCTGACGCTGTTTCTCTATGGCCAGCTGACTCCTTAATCCCAATAACTTGCGAAAGCGGGGTTGGGCAAATGCTTCATCTACTTCCTGACGCAGAAAATCCAGATATAAATGATCATAAGCCATTTCCAGTATCTTGGCCTGATCTTCAGCAGGATAATTCTGCAAGATCTCAGACATCTTAGCAGTTTCTGCATAAGCGACCTGATGTGCAGTTTTTGCCAGAACTTTACCATGCTGGCGAGATTGAGCCAGCAACTGGGTTTCGAGGGCTGGTCGGTAGATTTTTTCCCGAATCAGCCCCTGCTGCTCTACAACTTTTAGGGTTTCTACCGGAATAGTGGTCGTACCGAACTGTTTTTGCAGATTCAGTCCAGGTCGGACTAAGTCGAGCAGACCTAAGAGACGATATGAACAATTATCATTAATAAAATAATAAGGGAAATTGACCTGTTGCATTTCCCACAGATGCTGTACCAGAAAAGTGGTTTCTTCGGGCGTCAGATTAAGTTCATATTCCCATAAATCCCGGCTTTCAAAATCGCCATATTCTTTGACCTTACGGTAATAAGGCATCAGTGAATATTCACCCGGATATTGTCCGGTTAGGCCTTTCCAGGCAAAGGACCAGTTATCATTACTGTCTACGGTCGCTGCATAATTGACTGCATAAGAAATCAGCTTCAGTTCCTGCTGGTCTTTAGGGTCCAGACGCAGCAAAGTATGCCCAAACATTGAGCTCGGATTCCCCATAAAATCTGTCGCATAAATCAGGGTAGCTTTATAAGGCTTCACCTCCCCAATCCAGCGTTCAAGATCAGGGCAACTTAGCTCAGGCAATTGCTGCTCAGAGATATTTAACTGCTGCATGAGCCAGTGACTACGTGCGGGAAACTTGCAGCGCACGGACTGGTTGGGGGCAGCTGCTAAAAATAATGCCTGTATATTCTGCTGCATTTCCTGTTGCAGGTTACTTCCTCCCTGCTCTGCCAGAAAATAACCAGAGTAGCTGACCTCACTCTGACCTTTGCTATTGGCATACATTAAACGCTGCCAGGTTTCCGCCTTAAATAGCTGCTTCTGTACCGCCTGATCAAGATAAGGCTGAATATCTGGGGAAATGGTCGTAGCAAAACTTACGGGACTCGATAGCAAAGCTATGAGTAAAAAGGCATATTTCATTCAGTCAACGTATTCTTGGGTTTTTATAGTCATAAGAAAACCCTGCCAGTAGCAGGGTTTTTTAAGGATCCGTTAGATGTAAGATTTTAACACTTCATCTTTAGCCATCACGTTTTGTAATGAGCTCAAAACCTGTAAAGTATTTTGATTTTCTTCTGAATAGATTTCAGAGAAATTCTGCTTGGATAAAGTAAAGAAGCGTGCTTTATCTTCAGATTTAATATTCAGCAATTCTGCAAGTACATTCAGGCTTTCACCTTCACCAACAGCCATATCGCGTGCCAATGCTTCCGCATTTTCATTGGTAAACGTCACAACTTGTGCAGTGACTGTTCCTCCCTGACTACAACCCAAGGTACCGAAAGTAATCCCTAGCCATTGGTTAGTAAACAGAACGTTTGTAGTACCAGCAAGCAGTTTAGGAATAATGCCTGACTGACCTGCCCACACCTGACTACCGACACCACAACCAACATCATTGTCAGCCATCGCCAGGCTCGAACCAGTCGCTAATACTGCTGCGAGCATAATTTTTTTCAACATACTTATTCTCCGGTTATTCTCTGCATCTTTGTTATTGATATAATTATGTAATTTATATTACACATTAAGCAGATTAGCTGGAAGCTGATCGATACGCAATGTCAAAAACGTCCATGTTAACCAAAGAAAACATTAATTTTATGAAGAAGCTTTCAACTGCCAATTTCCTCTAGAATCACGCACCCCTAAAATCTTCATAACCAGAACCAGACTGAGCAATAATAACAAGTACCAGGAACCTAATTTTGCCCAGCCGACCATATGCCATTTTTCTACCTGACTTGGATAGAGCCAGATCTGGTAAAAGGTACTGATATTCTCTGCAATCCAGATAATAAAAGCCAGTAAAGCCAGGACCGGTAACATCGGCAACTGAAAGGAATGCCGGTTCAGCTGAAAGCGGATTTGAGTTTTCCAGAAGATCAGCGCGCTCCAGATAAAAAGAAGAATACGATAGTCTGGAATAAAGAACTTGCTCATGAAGTTAATATAGGACAACACGGCCAGTGCCATCATATTGGCAAAACCAGGCAAGTGATTAAAAGAGACCTGAAACAGACGTAATGAACGCGCAAAAAAACTGCCTACAGCTGAATACATAAAGCCTGCAAACAACGGGACGGTTAAGATCTTGAAAATGGCGGGTTGTGGATAATGCCAGGAAGCAATCGCTGGATGAGTCAGAAAAATTTCCATCACCATCGCCAGAATATGAAATAGCGCAATGACTCTGGCTTCTGCCCAGGATTCTAATTTGGCATACAATAGAATGACCTGAATCACCAGAGCATAAAATAGAAGATAGTCATAACGGTAGAAGCCGTAAAACAGTTCACTCCCCATTGAAGCACTAAAAGCAAAAGCCAGCAGGAGTAAGATCCCAAATAAGGCAGCCGATGCTGCCTTATAAGAAAATTCAACCCCTGATTTGAGTAGGTCGATCAAGGTTTACA
The DNA here is from genome assembly GCF_052044895.1 of Acinetobacter sp. 22323. Taxonomy (NCBI): domain Bacteria; kingdom Pseudomonadati; phylum Pseudomonadota; class Gammaproteobacteria; order Moraxellales; family Moraxellaceae; genus Acinetobacter; species Acinetobacter sp. 22323. Next base: position 16,707 of record NZ_JBQEOL010000014.1, read on the forward strand.
TCCTAAAGATATTTAGCGCTGTACTCATGCACGGTATCAATAAACGCTTTAGGATGGGCTGGATCTACCCATTGTGTAATGCCATGTCCAAGATTTGCCACATAACCGGTCTTTTCACCATTGGCATAGGCATCATCCAACATCAGCCGGGTAGCTTTAGCAATTGCGTCTGGAGAACCATATAAGGTTGCAGGATCAAGGTTGCCTTGTAATGCTGCACGACCAGCAACAGTCTGACGGGCAACATTCAACGGCGTAGTCCAGTCCAGTCCAAAAGCATCTGCACCTGTTGCTACCATTGGCTCAAGCCACTGGCCACCACCTTTGGTGAAAAGGATCACAGGGATCTTGCGGCCTTCTTTTTCACGCTGCAAACCTGCGACAATTTTCTGCATATAATTAAGTGAAAATTCGATATATTCACGATGCGCTAGTGCACCACCCCAACTATCAAAAATCTGCACCGCCTGAGCACCTGCATCAATCTGGGCATTCAGGTAATCCGTTACTGCATCTGCCAGACGTGTAAGTAATGCATGCAGCACTTCAGGCTGTGCATACATCATTTGTTTGGTAAAGCGGAAATCCTTGCTGGAACCACCTTCAACCATATAAGTCGCCAGTGTCCATGGACTGCCCGAGAAGCCAATTAAGGGAACTTGTCCACCTAATGCTGAACGGATCGTAGTAACCGCATTCATGACATAGTCTAGATCTGCTTTGGCATTAAATGCTGGCAGATTCGCTACATCCTGCTCGGTACGTACGGTTTTATGAAACTTAGGACCTTCACCGGCTTCAAAATACAGACCCAGACCTAATGCATCCGGCACAGTCAAAATGTCCGAAAATAGAATGGCTGCATCAAGTTCATAACGGCGCAGCGGCTGCAAGGTCACTTCACAGGCAAATTCGGTATTCTTGCAAAGAGACAGGAAATCCCCTGCCTTAGCGCGTGTTTCACGGTATTCTGGTAAATAACGGCCTGCCTGGCGCATCATCCATACGGGTGTGGTATCTACAGGTTCACGCAACAATGCACGCAGAAAACGATCATTTTTTAAGGTCGTCATTCACATTACCATCAATCTTTGACATTCAAGACATCATAGCAAAAAGCCTCCATTTTTAATAACTTCACATTACTTTAAAAATCGATCATCATAAGTGAAGAATTAAGGGTGTCACAAAACAACTACTGCATCTCCATAGTTTTTCTGTAATACTTATTACGTTATTTAAATAGTTTATGAATAATTAGGTTGAATTACATGTTCGTTCGCACAATGCTCGCAATGAGTTTAAGTTGCATTATTGCAGGTACTGCCTTCGCTGCTTCTGCTACTGAACAGCCATTAAATCCCAAAAAAGTAGCGAGCGATGTTACGGTTCAAGACCCGATCGATCCGCTTGCTACAGAAGCATCAGCAGCCAAATCTACAGATACTCCTATTTCAGCTCAGGAACAAAGCGATCTTACTCAGGCTTCTGAGACCCTGGATGGCCTGCAGGCAGCTGAAGATCAAAATGCGGATATCGGTGCTGCCCCAACAGCAGCCGCTAAAAGCACTTCTGCTCATGCCAATAAAGCCTCTTGGACGCTAGATGGTCTGAATAATGCTGAATGGTATGAAGACATCGGTAAAGGTCAGTTCCCTGTATACGCACGTGCACATGTCATGTTGAACAATGCTCATGCTTCGCCAGGTGCAATTGATGGAACCAGTGGTAAAAATACCCTGAAAGCACTGGCTTCTTTCCAGCAAATGAATGGTATCAAGCCGACCGGTACATTGACCAAAGAAACCTGGGATAAGCTGATAGAGTTGCAAGCATCTAAGCCTGCATTTGTCGAATACACCATTTCAGCAGAAGATCTGAAAGTACCTTTGGCAAAATCAATTCCATCTGATTATGCGCTACAGGCTAAAATGCCTGGTCTGTACTACACCAGCATGTCGGAAATGCTTGCTGAAAAATTCCACATGGATGAAGCATTCTTGAAACAGCTCAATCCGGGAGCAAATTTCAGCAAAGCAGGCCAAAAACTTTTGGTTGCCAATGTCCGTAACAACCTGCCAGAAGACATTCATTTGATTGTAGCGCACAAAGGTGCCAAACAGCTGTATCTGTTTAACAGCAAAAATAAAATGATTGCCTCTTTCCCGGCAAGTATTGGTAATACCAGTACGCCTTCTCCAACAGGTACTTATAAAGTAACAGGTGTGGCGCGTAACCCGTATTATAGCTATTCACCTTCTAACTTTGTTCAAGGTAATAATACCAAACCGCTTTCCTTACCACCTGGCCCGAATGGTCCAGTCGGTAATATCTGGATTGGTCTGAGCAAGAAATCATTTGGTATTCATGGTACGCCAAATCCATCGATGATTTCCAAGTCTTATTCACACGGTTGTATCCGTTTGACCAACTGGGATGCCAATGATCTTGGCCGTAAAGTGAAGTCAGGTGTAACTGTCCGCTTCCTGGAATAATCAGTTCTATATAAAAAATGCCCGCTTTCGAGTGGGCTTTTTTATGCTTCAATAAAATTCAGATCGTTGCAAAACTGCAATGATCTGTCGCATGGATAGGCTTTTTATAAAATAAATACAACGCTAAGATAGGATCATGTTAAAAAAATAGATGAGATGAAAAATGGATGCTTTCCTGCATAAAAGCGAAAACCGTGGTCATGTCAAAATGGGCTGGCTAGAATCCAAACACAGCTTTTCATTTGGTAACTGGTATAACCCTAAATATATGGGTATCAGCGCACTGCGTGTGATTAATGATGACTTGATCGATGGTCACCAAGGCTTTGGTCAACATCCGCATGACAATATGGAAATCCTGACCTGTGTACTTAAAGGTACGATTACCCATCAGGACAGCATGGGCAATCACGGAGGGATTTCTGCGGGTGAGTGGCAACTGATGAGTGCCGGTACAGGTGTTCGCCATAGTGAAATGAACCAGGGTGATGAACAGGTCCATTTGCTACAAATCTGGATCATTCCAAACGAACATGATGCACAACCGAACTATCAGCAAATTAAGCTGGATCCACGTGAACAACCTAACCAGTGGCATCTCATTTGTGGACCAACTGACAACGCACCGATGCATATTCGTCAGAATGCTGAAGTGAAAACCGCAGTGATCAAAAAAGATCAGGCTTTAGCAATCAAAGCCACTCAGCATATTAACTATGTGCATGTGATTTCAGGTGCAGTACAGATTGCCGAATACACCTTAAATGCAGGTGATGCAATCGCTTTCCTGGATGAAGTAGATATGAGAGCTCTGGATGATGCTCAAGTAATCTGGTTTGATTTGCCGGAAGTCAAAGACTAAGATTTTTATCAATTTTAGTTCTAAAAGGCTATTCATCTCATCTGCAAGGTGGATAGCCTTTATTTTTTATATCGTGAACTTATTTCTCTCTATGCAAGCTTGCAGATAAAAATAAATAATACCAATCCACAGCACTTCTTTACCTAAGAGTTTCCCATTTTCAGCGATGATTAAGCTTATTCATTTTAAACAACCGTCTATTTATATCGTACGAAGAAACTTAACCAATTCTTATGGCTATCCTTCGAGTCATTTTTTATTATGAGCACAACAGAATGATTACTTGATATTTTCTAAGAATCAGAAGAGAAAATCCTTATGAACCAGATCTTAGATATAAAAACCAGCCAACAGCAGGCCTTACTTTATTTATTGAATTTCTTAAAACAGCAAGACTATCAATTTACTGCAATTACCCCACTTTCTCATCAACGGATTCTGGATCGTAAACAAAATGATTTAAATAAAGAAATTACGCTCAAGGATATATTTGGCTGGAATCTTGGATTTAAAAAAACAGATCTTGATCCTGCGCTTTTTTCCATACTTGAAGAACATCAGCTTCTTAAATTTCAGGAAAACTTATATTTAAGTCAGGTACGGGTAGCTTCTCTCAACAATGCGTTATTTATTCACTCTGCCTTTCCGACCATAGAACAAGATGCAGTATTTTTTGGCCCAGATACTTATCGTTTTGCCTATCACTTGAAGCAACATTTAGCGAGCCGATCTGATCCATTGAAACGCGCAGTTGAACTATGTTGTGGTACTTCGGCAGCTGCCGTCAGTATCGCAAAATATTTTCCAGATTATGATGAGCTGATTGTCGCGGATCTTAATCCGAAAGCCCTGTTATATAGTCAAATGAATATCGACTTTGCTGGTTTAAAAAAAATCCATCCGGTACAGAGTGATTTATTTGCAAATCTGCAAGGTCAGTTTGACCTGATTTTTGCCAATCCCCCCTATTTAATCGACCCGTATCAACGTCAATACCGGCATGGCGGTGATGAGCTAGATGGCAATGCTCTCTCTTTTCGCATCATTAAAGAAGGTATCCAGCATCTTTATCCACGGGGATGTATATTCTTATATACAGGCGTTACCGTCACTCAGGATGGCAATCGTTTTTTAGCGCATTTAGAAAACTTAATGAAGCAGTATAAAAATATCAGCTGGTCTTATGAAGAGATTGATCCGGACATCTTTGGAGAAGAATTAGAACAACCGGCTTATCAGCATGTGGACAGGATTGCTTTGGCATTAGTGAAAATTGAAGTCAAACAATAATATTGTCGTCATTAAAAGTTCTTTATTTAATGGGTAAATACTCAGAAAATTTATAAATTTTTATGAAAAATCTATAAAAAATATCCCAGTAATTTATTGATATTTTAAAGGTTTATCTTTAATAAAAAACCGGCCTAAGCCGGTTTTTTATTAACTCATCTATTACCAGTTCAGCTCTAAACCGATACTTCCGCCTTGATCACTCGAACTTGATGAAGCGTACTTTCCATAGTACTGACCAAAAATTGACAGATTGGTAATCGAGGTCATTTTAAAGCCCACATTCATATCAAAACTATTACGTTGTGGTTCACCACCTTGTGTCCTAAAGACATAACCTGGTGCAGAAACAAAACTTGCATCCATTTCTCGTTTGCTAGACAACTCATGGCTGAATGCAAAACGGGCATATGGCTGAATCACGCCTTCGCTAAAGACAAAGTTTTTGTCAAACTGCGCACCGATGAATAACGGCGCACTATAGACACTCGTTTTTTCATACTGTAAAGCCAATGGATCTGTACTTTCTAACGCCGATTCGCGGAATGCTTTTGTATCTAGTTGGCTATACTGCGCTCCGATAAACGGGGTCACATTTACAGCATCTAATTCAAACAGACGCCCCGTCTCTAAACGCAGACTGTAGGCATCTGCCTTAGCTTCACCAGTCAGATTATTTTCAACACCTGCCACCTGAACTATTGGATCTAGAGCAGGATCAATGAATGCATAACGATTTACTTCGGTTGAAACTTGGTCATATCCAATCAAAGCTTTTACGTATGCGTCCTGAATACGATGTGAAGCAAATATATTCACTCCTTCAAAGTCCATTAAACCTGTAGTCAAACGGTCCTGAACTTCATACTGGGTCTTGCCATTGCTATATGCCACACCAACCAGCGTATTTGGCGATAGCGCATAGTCCAGTCCGACCATGGTACGATAACTGTCGCTATTGACATTTGCCATGCCTGAAGATGTTTTGCCACGTTGCTCCTGCTCGCCATTGTGACCTGCGATCCATAAGCTCCATTTATTATCTTCCAGACAGTTTTTCACATCTGTACGTGCAGAACCGGCTTCATTTTCAGCTGAACAACTTACTGTAGCAAATCCATTATTTTGGGCATGTGCCGATTTCGAACGCCAAAAATCGATATGCATCGAAAGGTCTGACATCACACCTGCATTTTGGGTGAAGTACAATTGTTGGCTAGCCACACTCCCTTCACCACTCAATAGATTATACGTTTCCTGTAAAGCCTCTAAATCAGGTCGGTAGAATAGTGGTGCTGCAACAGGTCTAAATGTTGCAATTTCTGCTAACTGGATTTGATTAATCACTTCACCCAAACTTGCAGCATTTTGACTTAAGCCAGTAGGTGCAAAATTAATATTTGAAACAATCGCACCGTTACCATTTATCAAGCTGCGATTATAGGTCGCAATAGCAGAAGCAACTGCATCTAGTTTTAAAGCACTGATATCAACTGCATTCGCATTGATAAAATTAAGTGCAAAATCACCAGGTTTAACATAGCCTGAATCCATAATATTAATAGATAGCACGCCATCGACCACTGCATTACCACTAACATTTAAGACATCGTAATTTGGTGTTGCCGCAGCCAAAGCTCGGGCATTTATACCGGCTGAAGATGCTGCAGATTTAAAGTTCCAGTCCCAGAATAAAGTTCCCGATTGCTCCTGACTGAAGTCCCCAATCAAGTCAGTTTGACCAACCAGATTTACCCCCGATACCGCCCAGTTCGCTTCATTACGGGCCACCCCATTAATCACTTGTGATTGACCTGAAATAATCCAGCCATCACCTCTATTATTCAATGCATTTGTACCTGAACCTAAATCCAGATTTCCTGTGATAAAACCAGTGTTGTTAATCGTGTCTTCGGCATTACCGGCCAATACGGCATTTGCATTTAACAGACCAATATCAATCAAATCATGTTGACCTGATAAATATTGACCAAAGACGTTATCAGATGCGGATCCGGTCAAGATACCTGCGTTATGAATAGCGTTGTCACGTCCATCAATCAGACGAATCGCAGCACCCTCTGCTGATCCACCACGAATCAGTGCATCTGCAGTGTTGTTAATGATAATCGTGCCCGCATTAAAGCCTGTACTTTGTGCCAAAATCCCTACAGAGCCAACCCCTGTCGTATAGATATTGTCATGCTGATCCACATTCACATTACCTGCATTACCGCTCACTAATGCACTCTGAGCAACTGTCTGGTAACCAGTAACATTACCTGAAGCATCAACGTTATTGCTATACCCCCCACCATTTGAAATGGATTGAGCAATAATACCGTGGGCATAATTACCGAATGTGGTAATCCCTTTAGATGGAGTGGTATCAGTACCAGATGCTGCAAGTTTTCTTGTCGATAAGGTTCCATTAGTCACGCTTACGTCAGCACCGTCTCCCATACCATTGCCAGCGCTTACATTACCATTGACGACACCCGCAGCAAAACCGCCACCACCACCAATGGATTGCGCAACAATTGCAGACGAACCATCTGTGGTTGTTTCAATATATCCATTATTACTTACGGTAACATCTTCTGCATGACTGTCAGCATTATCTGCTCCACCCAAAACCAACTGATGGCTGAGTGCTGTAGCCCCACCACCCCCAGAGATAGATTGAGCAATAATCCCTTGAGATAATTTATCTTTGGTAAATAAAACACCCGAGTTACTAACACTCACTGTATTGGCTAAGCCTGTAGCGCCTTCTGCACCTAACTGGGCAAATTGACTGATTTGATCAATGCCACTGCTTAGTCCCCCACCGCCGCCAATCGATTGTGCAACGATCACACTTGAATTTTGTCCAAAGGTAAAAGCTTCACCTGCATGATCAACTTGTACAGCACCAGAGATACCGTTCGCACCAGCTGATGCACCAGCGACAAGTAGGCCAGCTGTACTACCCGTCGAACCACCACCGCCAGCAATAGACTGTGCAACTATAGCCTCTGAAGCATGACCTGATGTCTGAACGGCACTATCCGGACCAAGGCTTAATCTGACTGTTCCTGCATCACCACCTTTAACAGATCCTGACATTAAATATTCTTTAATATACGGCGTCACCCAACCAGACACCTTTTCAATCACAGTATCTGCAAGGTCTAATGGCTTCATTAATATTTTATTGACACCGCTTCCTAAACCTATGGATTCAATTTCATCGCGAATTTCATCCGTTGAGAAACCTTTGGTACTACCTGCAACACCACCACCACCACCAATGGATTGCAGCAATATACCTTTAGAGTTATTGCCTAAGGTTTGGATTTGGGCATCATGTTTTACAGTTAAATCGTTACCATTACCACCTGCAGAACCGTTCCCCCCTACAGATAACATTGCACTCTTGGTTTCGTTGTTTTTATTGCCACCATCACTGTTTCCGCCAACACCACCACCACCGCCAATGGATTGAGCTAAAATTGCGGATGAGTCATCTCCTAAAGTCTGTAGATTTGAGAAGTTATCAATGGATACAACACCGCCATCACCACCTGCGGCTCCCGCTCCACCAACAGCTACAGTTCCGCTAGCATGACCACCTACACCACCGCCACCACCAATAGACTGTGCAAGTATTGCTGATGAGAGATTTCCTTGAGTTGCAATCGTAGTCAGTTTAGCTTTACTTCCACTCAGAACTTTCACTAACCCGCCGTCTTGCCCATTATTAACAGGTAAATTAGCTCCAAAACCATTTAGTAAAGTCGTGAGTGTTCCGCCACCTAATGCAATGGTTGCCTGTTCCACACTGCCACCAGCACCACCACCGCCTCCAATGGACTGCGCCAATATACCTTCTGACATTGTGCTTTGTGTATAAATAGAGCCTTGGTTATTAACAGAAACCTCACCACCTTTACCCGCCATGGATCCTGAACCACCAATGCCGATGGTTGATTTTCCATCTGAATCTCCACCTGCACCACCACCACCACCAACGGATTGGGCAAAAATACCACGTGAGGATTTGTTCGCAGTATATAAATCGAGTTCGTTATTGACAGTTACAACACCGCCATCACCACCCGCACCGCCATCGCCACCGAGTGCGAATAAACCTCCATCTGCTTTCTTAATAGTCTGTTTAACTGTCTTCGGAGCATATATATCATTACCGTGCTCATCTTTTTCACCAGTAGGTAAATTGACCTCAATTTCGAAAGCAATTTCAGGTGTCCCCCCTTCGACAGTACCACCTATACCACCGCCACCACCAACTGATTGAGCAAAGATCGCGTCGGAGAATTGACCTTGAGTCATGATGAAATTCTTGAGCGTAAATGTAGTCTGATCCGCTCGAGTGAATTCAATTTCTTCAGCTTCCGCATCGAGTCGAGTATTTACGATGACATCACCACCATCACCAGCAGCACCATCTGTTAAACGGGGCAAAATTTTTGCAAGTTCATCTGCACCTAAGTTAGATAATGATTCTTTGAGTTTGTCGAGCAAGTGACTCATCTCATCTTGGAATGCTCCACCACCGACACCAATTTTGGAACCCGAAGTATCACCACCATTGCCACCGCCGCCGCCAATAGATTCAGCTAAAATACCTTTTGAATTATAGCCATTGGTCATGATTGAATTGGCATGTGTGACACTCACATCCCCACCATGACCACCTGAACCATAATAACCGCCAATTCCTACAGAAAAATTAGATGAACCTGCCTTTTGGGCACCAGTGATTGTCGTAGAGTTCGCAAATGTGCTACCACCGTCGCCCCCACCACCTCCAATGGATTGTGCGTAGATCCCGTTCGAACTATTTCCTTGAGTTTGAATTAAGCCTTTGGTATTGACGGTAACAGTATTAGCGTCATTTCCAATCCCCCCTAAGCCACCAATACTGGTAGAAATCGATGTTGATGGAGGTGAAGATAAGTTTTCATTTTTTAGTTGATCCGCACATACTTCATCGCATTGCATATTCACTGCGAGTGTTGAGGCATTACCACCATTACCCCCACCACCTCCAATGGATTGTGCTTGTACTGCGCTTGAACGATCACCTTCGGTATAGATATCGCCCGTATGCTGAACATCCACTTCGCCTGATTTATTCCCTTCACCAGCGAAACCACCTAGTGCAAAAGTAAATGACGTTGTTTTCCCTTGAGGTCCTACAGATGGTGCCATTAAGGTACCTGAATAGGCATTACCACCATCACCACCACCGCCGCCAATCGACTGCGCTAAGATGGCTTGAGCGCTATTACCTCGTGTTATCAACAGCCCATCATTCTTCACTGTGACTTTATCGGAGAAGCCTCCATCACCGCCCCAACCACCTACTGCAGCTGTAATAACAAAATTACTTTTTATATTAATGCCTTTGGCATCAAATGCAGCTGAAGTACCACCATTACCACCGCCACCACCAATCGACTGTGCCTTAATTGCTTGTGATTTAAAGCCTTTTGTCAGAATGGTTCCAACATTATCTATGTTGACCTTGCTACCAGCATGTCCATCACCACCAGCCCCACCCAAAGTAAAACCAAGTTGGTAGGAGTCAGCTTTAGCTAAATTTGCAGTGATTGCCATACCGCCATCACCACCGCCACCTCCAATAGACTGTGCAAAAATACCCACCGCCTCTGTACCATGCGTATAAATATCGCCCATGCGGTTCACAGTCACCAAATCAGCGCTGTTTCCATTACCCCCGAAACCACCTACACTCGCATTTGCTTGAAATGTTGCAACATTACTAGACAGCGATCCTGTTACAGCAAAACCACCATCACCACCGCCACCGCCTAGAGATTTCGCATATACTGCATGCGAATAATCTCCTTCTGTAATAATTAAACCTTCTGAATCAACCTGAACTTGGCCCGCTAAACTCCCTGAACCACCTTTTCCGCCCAGTGTAACGCCTAAATCAATTCCTGTTCCTTCGGTGGCATTGATATTTACATCGAGTGCTTTACCGCCACTACCACCACCTCCACCAATGGATTCAGCCTTAATACCTATCGCATTTATACCTTTGGTGACAATATTGTCTGTGCTATCCACATAAACATCACCCGCACGGTTGCCTGTACCACCACCGCCACCAATCGTTACACTTGCAGATAATGAACTACTTTGAGGCTGAGGCGTACCTGGCATACCTTTATTATTGCCATAATTTAAGCTAAAGTTCCCCGCAAATCCGCCTTGACCACCGCCACCGCCAATGGACTTAGCCGCAATACCATGAGACAGATCCCCTAGGGTCGAAATGGTTGCAATATCTTCTAAGGTTTCAGCATCTTTTAATGAAGCCTGATTATTCGAAATAACAGTTACATCACCCGCCTCATTACCTATACCACCCCCACCTCCAACACTTGCAGTAAGTGAAGCTGCTTGTACTTTGGCATTGGTTAAACTCGCAGAAATGGACGTACCACCTTTACCGCCATTACCACCAATCGATTCCGCGAGAATAGCACTTGAGTTTTTACCCGTCGTTTCAATCAGAGTGTTCTGATTATTAACCAAGACATCCCCAGCTACACCACCATCACCACCGCCACCACCAACGGCAACAGCCAAGTTGGTTGCAGACCGGCCTGAACTTAATGTGCCATTAATGCTAAGACCACCTGTGCCACCATTACCACCTATAGACTGGGCAACAATGGCATCAGCATTCATTCCCGAGGTTTGAATCACTTTAATGTCATCAGTATGGGTGAATTGTTTTCCAACGTTCACAGTGACATGATTGAGATTGCGCTCTCGCTCTAGTTTTTCAGTCAAAATGGCCGCTAAATAGTTTTTCCAGTCCCCGTTGTATTGATCTACAGTTGTCAAAACTCGTTTAGCTTCAAAATCACTCATTTGAGGAATATTTGAGAGATCAATACTTCCCCATTGGCTCTGATCAATGTGAATAACATTTTTTTGACTATCTATTTCTTCTGTTCCATCAGCTTTAACCTTGTTACCGACCTCATTCACATTACCCTGAGCTGTAACAATGTAACCTTCTGATGTCACCTCATAACCTTGATCGTTATACCGCTTTCCATCAACTAGATAGTTACCATTCTGATCTCGCTCACGCCCTTCGGCATCTACAATTTTGTTATCATCTAAGATGAAATGACCATGAGCAGTAACACGATACCCCTCACTATTAACAATCTTTCCTGCACTATCAAGTAAACGCCCTTCTTCGTCGACCTTTTTACCACTTAAGTTTCGATAAGTCCCATTTACATTTAAACGGCCATACTGATCTTTCAGATCATTACCATCTTTATCTTTAAAGGTAGCCACGCCGCCACCTTCTCCACCAATAGAAACTGATGCAGTTGTAGCAGGACCATTGGATAAAGACACAGATGCATTTATGGCGTTACCACCGCTACCGCCATTACCATTAATTGACTGTGCAAGAATCGCATGTGAAAAATCACCAGCCGTATTGATATTGCTCTGGCTATTTACTTCAACACTTTTCGCTGTACCACCATTTCCCCCATCTCCACCAACACTTGCACCTAAGCTCAATGCAGCAGATGAGCCCGCTGCGGCAGAAACTGCCAAAGACATTCCACCTTTACCACCTGTACCACCGATTGACTGTGCATAGATAGCGGATGAATTGTGGCCCTCAGTCGCCATATCAGCAAAAGAATCGACATTCACTGTGCCTGCCTGACCACCATCACCGCCAGTTCCGCCTACAGCGACACTGGCTGCAATAGCACCTACTTTTGATGCGCTTAGGCTAAATGCACCTGAAAAACCACCACTACCACCGCCACCACCAAGTGATTGAGCAAGTATGGCATTGGAGTTATTACCTTTTGTGCCAATAACATTATGGCTGGTCAGCTCTACAGATTTTGCAATGCCTCCACTACCACCTTTACCCCCAACTGCCGCACTTAAAGCTACAGATGGGAGACCGCCTGCATTTACAATACCAGCCAATGACCCAGTCGCAGCGATACCCAATGCCATGCCACCATTACCACCATCGCCCCCCATAGATTGAGCCGTCAATCCAGTTGAATTTTCACCTTCTGTAAATATTGCATGATGTGAGGTTAAGGTCACAGCTTCGGCTGAACCTCCCTTGCCACCAGTCCCACCAAGTGCAACACCTGCACTCAAACCACCAGCGACATTTACATTGGCAGCAGCTCCAATAGCATATCCGCCATTACCTCCAGAACCACCGATAGACTGCGCCAAAACTGCACCCGAGTTAAGACCTTGTGTTATAACCACGCCTTCCAATGCAGTGGTTTCATCACCAATAACCACTTCGACAGCACCAGCTTTTCCACCAGTCCCCCCTGTACCGCCAACGCCAATACCAGCTCCTGCCAAGGCTGAGCCAGACACACCAATTGCATTGCCGCCATTACCCCCATCTCCACCGATAGATTGGGCAATAATTGCCGTGGCGTTATCACCTTTTGTTATTATTCTTTCTGCAAGTGAATGTATTTTAGAAAGTTTTGCAGTACCCCCTGCACGAGATTGACCACCTAAAGAAAGTCCGGCGCTTATGTTACCCAATGCACCAGTAATTGCTGTTCCTGCATTACCACCGCTGCCCCCAATAGACTGACTTAAAATGGCAGATGAACTCGCTCCTTGAGTCATAATATCCGCGCTATTGATGACGGTAACAGAATTACTAACACCTCCCGCACCACCTGTGCCACCCAGTCCAACTGCGCCAGCATACATTCCTCCCGAGAAGCTATACACTGCTCCTCCTGCACCGCCATCACCACCGATCGACTGCGCAACAATAGCTGACGAATCAGCTCCTTGAGTATGGATTAAGCTATTATTGTTGACTTCGACAGTTCCCGTTGTACCTCCATGTCCACCTTCTCCCCCCAAACTTAAGCCAAGGCTAAAACCAACTGATACACTGCCAGTTCCAGCAACACCACCATCACCACCTGCACCGCCAATGGACTGTGCAACAATAGCAGCTGAACGATCTCCTTGAGTAAGAAGCTCCCCACTTAAAGTATCAATCCGCACATCACCAGATGTACCTCCAGCACCACCATCTTTAGCCATCGCTAAGCTAAAGCTAAATCCGCCGCCAACACTATTAGATACTGCATAACCCGCATTACCACCACCACCGCCAATCGACTGTGCTTTAATTGCGTTAGATTGATTTGCTTTTGTTGAAATCCTCGGCTCAGAACCATCAGTACCACCATGACGAACCTGGACATTACCTGAGTCACCTCCAGCTCCACCTTTGCCGCCCAGCGCTAAACTGACAAAAGCCCCTGTTGCAACTGAATTACCACCATTACCACCACCACCGCCAATCGATTGGGCCAAGATACCAATGGAACCAACTTGCTGTGCTTTTTCTATTTGTCGTTCACTATCATTATTTGCTGTAGATAAATAATTTGTTGTTATATTTGCATTATTATTGACAGTAACCGTAGTACCGTGACCACCTTTACCGCCATTGGCACCGAAAGAGACTAAACCTGTGCTTAGGCCTGCATTACCACCACCGCCACCAATGGACTGTGCAATCACCGCATGTGCACCATCACCGAGGGTTGCAATATCTCCACCAATGGTATTATTTACTCTAACTACACCTGCATTACCGCCACCAGCACTACTTTCTGTCTGCTTTCCACCCAATGCCACCATGCCAGCAGTTAAACCAGTATTACCACCACCACCACCAATAGATTGGGCAACAATACCGTGTGATGACTGTCCCTCAACTGTCAGTTGATTACTATTCGTGACATCAACAATTGAACTATTACCACCTGCACCATTCATAGAGCCTAGTGTAACCAGTCCAAATCCACTACCGCCATTACCACCACCACCGCCAACCGATTGCGCAGTAATCGCATTGGATTGTGTTCCTTTAATTACTATCTCAGCTTCATTTATAATTTTTACATTATTGGCATTTCCACCATGACCGCCTTGCCCACCCATCGATACAATACCGATACTGGCACCGGAGGAACCGCCTGCTCCCCCCACCGATTGTGCTAAAAGACCATTACCATGTGATCCAATAATTTCTATTCGGCTTTGGCTATCTGTATAAATTTCAACTTCGCCAGCTTGTCCAGCGTTATTTCCTTTACCACCAGATGAGACAATACCTCCAGCTTTACCACCATTACCACCATCACCCGCTGCACTGATCGCAACCACGCCTGATGAATAATCATCATTAATCATGATGTGAGTATTGAATATATTTGCAGATGCTTTTTTGCCTTCTCCGCCTACATTCCCTTTTCCGCCCCCAGCGTCAATCGTATAAGAACCACCACCATCACCACCATCACCGCCCTGAGACTTCACTAAGACGCCGGTACTGCCTTTACCTACCCCTGTTGCTCGCGTTGACGCAACAATAGCAATGTCTAGATCATGTAAGTTTAGAACCGAATTTGAAGCATCCCCACCTACACCGCCCGGTTTTCCTTTTCCACCTAAAATATATTGCCCGCCATTTCCGCCATCACCACCGCGACTGCTTAATTCCACAGCGGTCGCTGTTTTAGTAAAGTTGAGCGTCTGATTTTCCCCATGAACGGAATAGTTCAGTTCAGCATTAAGATGTTGACCTGATGTACTGGTCTGGTCTCTATCTTCTAAATCTATATTCAAATCATAATGCGGAATTTGAACACTTTTTAGATATGTTTCTTGACCAGTATTTGAATCGACATTGAATTCTAAAGTGACATTTACCGTAGTTGTGTTTATTGCTGAAGCCACACCACTCGATGAATAGTTAACGGTATTGACCTGATACCTAGGATTGACTTCATCTAAAAAAATGTCATTTCCATCTACATCATGTGGAGTGAATGTAGCCTGCATATATTCACCGCTTGGCACACCTCCACCATTAAACGCCCCATCATTATGGTAAATGACAACAATTGGATCTAAGCCGTTTGTTTCAGATATATCAGAGTTCACAACATAGCTATATTCCCAGCTCGTACCAACATCCCCACCTGGTTTACCCGCTTTGGGCTTAACAAATAATGCACCTGTACGGCCATTACTACCATCATTAGCTCTTGCTGTAATCGAGATTACTTGATCGGTATATGCTTGTTCATGGCTTTGTTTTAATACAACAGAATCAAATAAATTGGTAAATGACTTACAACCCTCATCTGGCATACAAAGTTCATTTTTAGCGAATGCGGGAATATGTATCAAACTGATGAGTGTTGTAACGGAAAGAGCAGCTAATTTTACTGATGATCTTTTCCCTTTTCTTTTTACATTCTCTGCAACTGCAACCCATGCCCCTAAAGTTTCATTCCAGATAATACGGTAGATGTGGTTCATGACTTTCTATCTCATGCAACGACTCTCATCTCAATGTCAATTAAAAAATAAATAAAAACATATATTTAAATTATTAAAATTGACGAGATTAAAATGCAGTCCTAGTTAACTCAATCCAAACACCTGTTACAAAAGTGCATGGTTCTCCTATCATGAATTACATCAATGAAAAGAAACTTTACATATCCCTGAAAATTGGTATTTTCCAAAATTATTCATCTGATTTAGGTCATGTTTAGAAAACTAAATGCTCCATAAATCTCCCGTTAAAATCATAAAAATTTTCGGTCAACTAAAAAAATGGCATTTGTTCATTTCGATTTTTCCTAGTATTTATTCTTCTTATAACGAAACGAAAAAGGTTAGAGGTGTATTGAACGTATGGAATAGAACGGAAAAATTTGATATTTGTTATAGGAAATAATGCATAAATTGTAAGTTAAAAATATCCGCTCTAAAGTATTAAAAATATTTGTAATATATATAAAATTTAGGCTACATTAATAAAGCACCACAACGACTGAATTATAAATAGCGTCCTTTCCTGCAGGCGCATGCTCTTTCATAAAATGCACTTTGATTTGAGGGAGACATCAATCTGATGCTGACGTACGAAATGGAATTACCTGCCCCCATATTAGTTTTAGAAGATGATATTTTCATGCAACAACGGACTGAAAAACTGTTGCGAGAACTGGGCTATACTTCCGACGTCATTTATTATGCGCAGTCAGTTAAACAGGCGCATACCTTCATTGATCAATATTCTTTTGCACTTGCCTTGATCGATCTCGGCTTACCTGATGGCTCAGGACTAGAGGTCATTCAAACCCTACATCATCTGAATGCAGAACTCCCGATTCTGGTCATTTCGACCTGCTGCACACAGAACATTATCCTTCAGGCCATCCATACCGGGGCAACAGGTTATTTTTTAAAAGAACGTGATGACTTTGAAATATTACTCTCCATACGTAATGTCATTCGGGGAGGTGCACCAATCGATCCTTTTATTGCGCAGCAAATTCTGAAAAATATTTCTTTTGAATCAATAGAAAAGCATTCAAACCTAGAGAAAAATGATTTACTCTCTAAACGTGAATATGAAATTTTAAATCTGGTCGCTCAGGGGATGAGTAATAGAGAGATTGCCGAAGCATTGTTTCTATCAAAATATACAATCGAATGTCATATCAAAAATATTTATCGCAAACTTTGCGTGAGCAACAGGTCGAAAGCTATCCATACTGCACGCACTATGGGGTTAATCTCTTAATTTTATGCCTGCTGTTTTTCTTCGCCTGTCAATTGCATGCCCAATCACCAGAGTCTTCCTCAACCTCCTGTAAAGCATACATTACAGAAAGTTTTATCGCCAAAGCAATTCCTAATAACCCTGTTGAACGACCAACAACAGGCTGGGCAAAAGTCGAGCACTTTCCTGATTTCATCAATTCACACTGGAAAGATTATAAAGGTAATGCCTGGTATAAAATTCACTGGACCTATGACTGTAAAAATAAGCCTGACCACCCCCTGAGTCTTGTTATTAGTCATATTAATATGGCTGGAAAAGTCTATTTAAACGATGATTTACTTTGGAAAGATCAATCTTTAACTGAACCACTATCACGAAGTTGGAATATTCCACGTAGCTGGCAAATTCCCATCTCTGCTCTTAAGACAAAAGAAAATACGATCTGGATATATGTAGCAAGCGCATCAATTCAGGAAGGAAATTTAGGTCATGTCCATATTGGACCTTATAACCAGCTACTGCCACTTTATCAAGAGTATCAATTCAAGCAAAAGACATTGATTTCAATTGGTTTTTTAATCAATGTAATTATTGGTATTTTTTACTTTATGGTATGGATTATATACCGTAAGGAATCAGCATATCTCTGGATCAGTGCGAATGTCTTGTTTTGGCTCGGCTATTCCCTGTTCTTTCTGCTGTATTCAACCCCACTCAGCAGTATTCAGGTCGACAGGTTGCTCGCCTGGTTATTTTCAACCTATACCTTGGTCTCCTGTGTTTCTATCTGGCGCTTTGCCAATCTGAAATTTCCTCGAATTGAAAAACTGCTTTTGTTTATATTTTTTCTTGCCACTGCTGTACTCGCAGTTATTCCAGATGAATATTTAAAACAAACTATTCATTTCTTTTTCATCCTTAATATGATTATTTTCTTATTAGAAAATTCTACTTATCCATTTTTAACTTATAAATCTAAACAAATTGAAGTGTATTTAATGGCAGGATTACATGCATTTTTTGTTCCGGTTGCGATTCATGATGCTTATCAAATCCTGACTTATCAAAATGAATTCTGGTCACCTTTTATTTCACCATTTAGTGCTTTATTCTTAGGGCTTTTACTAGGTCTGCGTTTATATCGTAACAATAAGGTGATTTCACGATTTAATAAAACTTTAAAAGACGAAATTGATAATGTGACTCAAAAACTCAGTTCTTCTTTAAATTCTCAGTACCAATTAGCTTTAGAAAATATTCGCCTTCAAGAACGCGTTAATTTGTCTCGTGATTTACATGATGGTATTGGTGGTTCAATTGTTCGTTCAATCGAACTGGTGAGCCGCAATGATCATTTAGAAAAAGAAAAATTTTTATCGATTTTAAAATTATTAAGTAATGATTTACGCCAGATTATTGATCATGGTTCAAGTCTGGATGCAAAAATACCTGATAGTCCAATATTATGGGCAGCGCCAACCCGCCATCGCTTTATGGAAATTTTTGATGAGCTGCACATTGCTGCACATTGGCAAATACCAGATAAATGGAACAAGTCGCCCACACCTCTGCAATGTTTAACCCTGACACGTATTCTTGAAGAAGCACTGACCAATATTATTAAACATAGTCAGGCAAGTGAGATTAGTATCGGGCTTGAACAGACAGAGCAGGCATTAATCCTGAATATTCGGGATAATGGCGTCGGTTTTGATCCTAAATGTATTATAGAAGCCAAGCATATAGGGCTACAAAGTATGAAAATACGTGCTCAACGTGCGAATGGTACACTGAATATCCTGTCTTCAGGTCGGGGAACTCATATTCAGGTCATGTTAAGTTTTTAAAATTATTTAGGATAGTTAAACACCTATTTTAATATATCAAGACTAAGCTGCTCTTTTCCTCCGATGCTTAAATGTAGTGTGGCACAGAATGAGGTGAAGTATAGAAAGAAAATAAAATGATCTGGCATTTTCCTTTTATAATCAAGTGTTATGAACAATAAAGCCCTGTATCTACAGGGCTTACAGAAACAGCAGCTCAAAATTATTTAAAATAATTCAATGGCAATTTCAAATAAGACACACCATTGGCTTCAGGCTCAGGGAACTGCCCTGCTTTCATATTGATCTGAATTGCCGGCAGAATCAGTTTCGGCATATTTAAAGTAGCATCACGCTGATGTCGCATTTCGACAAACTCTGCTTTACTGGTGCCTTCGTGGATATGAATATTCTGGGTTTTCTGGGTGTGTACATCAGTTTCACACACATAATCATGACGCGTTGCAGGCAAATAGTCATGACACAAGAACATACGAGTTTCAGGCGAAAGCTGATACAGTGACTGTACCGAATCGAATAAAGTCGATGCACTACCACGCGGGAAATCGCAACGCGCTGTACCATAATCCGGCATAAACAGGGTATCACCTACAAATACCGCATCCCCGATCACATAGCTGAGACAGGCCGGTGTATGCCCTGGTGTAGGAATATTATAGGCATCCATTTCACCAATCTTGAAATGCTCATGATCCTCAAACAGGTAGTCGAATGGTTGCAGGGCATTAAACTGTTTTATGTCCAGATGATAAATCGCACCAAAGGTTTCCTGTACCACAGAAATCTTCTGGCTCATGGCAATTTTACCACCCAGTTCTGCCTTGAGATATTGCGCTGCAGTCAGATGATCAGCATGTACATGGGTTTCTAGAATCCACTCGACCGTTAAATCCTGCTCTTTAATATAGGCAATAATTTTATCGGCATGAATAGTTGAGGTACTTGCTGATGCCGGATCATAATCCAGAACGCTATCAATAATGGCGCAGGCCTTGGTCTCCGGATCACGTACAACATAACTGAAGGTATTGGTATCTTCGTGAAAAAAATCTTTTACTATAGGTAAGTTTGACATCATTAAGCTCCTGACCATTTACGGTGAATCCATACACCCACCAGCATTGCTACAATAAAATAGAGCACTTGATAGTGGCCCAAACCGATCAAGGTGAAACTTGGCGCCGGACAGATGCCGGCAATGCCCCAACCTGCACCAAATAAAACCGCACCCGTGATCAGCTTCTTATCTATCTGATTATTTTTAGGTAAATCAATAGGTTCATTAAATACTGTTTTCGGTTGCGCCGTACGTAATGCTTTCTGGAAGGGAATAAAGGCCACAGTAATCGCGCCCATCATCACAAAGGCCAGACTGGCATCCCAATCACCAAACAGATCCAGAAAGTCGAGTACCTTTTCAGGATTGGACATGCCCGACACCATCAGACCCACAGAGAATAGAGCACCAAATAAAAAGGCAAACACATTTTTCATTTTAGAATGCTCCTGTGATATGACGGATAATATAAACGGTGACAAAACCTGCAAACATAAAAGTCATCGTCGCGACAATAGAACGCTTAGACAGCCGACTAATGCCACAAATTCCGTGACCACTGGTACAGCCCGAACCCAAACGTGTCCCAAAGCCTACCAGCAGACCTGCCACAATCATCATCAATGGGCTGGCATTCAATTCGATTTCAGGTTGTACAAACAGACCATAAATAAACGGTGTGATGATCAAGCCTGATAAAAACCAGATCGCAGGCGTTTTAAATACAGTTTTTGGGTTTAATACCTGCCCAACCAAACCACTGATTCCTGCAATACGGCCATTGACGTACAGATAGCCGACCACTGAAAGTCCGAGCATTAAACCGCCAATAAATGCGATGAGGAAGTCATGCATGGTGAATCAATCTCTATACAATATACTTTTTTATATTATATAATAAAAAATAATAATCAAGCAGTTTTATGGTAAATTGTGTAAACTGCACGGGCTACATCTAAGGTTTTGAGGACATCTATGGATATGATTGCTGCAAATGCCAAAATTGATTTTTCACAGGTCGATTTCGTCAGCCAATGCCTAAAAGTTTTAGCCAATCCTGATCGTCTGAAAATCTTATGTGTCCTGGTTGACGGGGAAATGAATGTTCAGGAAATTGAAGAATCTACCGATATTCATCAACCTACACTTTCACAACAGCTGACTGTACTGCGTAAGGCCGACATGGTTGGCACCCGACGTGAAGGTAAACAGATTTTCTATCGTCTGAGTGACCCCAAGGTCTTGAGCCTGATGCAAAAGCTGTACGAGCTGTATTGCGCCAAACCCGCTTCTTAGTGCAGCCAAAAAGAAATGATCAGAAGCAGTCCGCTAAAAGCAGTAAACAGGTTTAGCCATACGGGATACTGGGTGTAATAACCTTCAATAAATTCCGGCGGTCGCAGTGATATCAACCCCCGTCGATATTGCAGGATTGAGGCGAAATTTACCAACATACCAAATACAATCACCACAATTCCCAACCATTGTGAATAAGCTATTTTCTGTGCATAAGTCTCTGGGTCCACCAGTTGCACTAGCAGGTTGGATTTTTCAATCACAAAACCAAAAGCAATTAATGCCAAACCACTCCGGTTCCACGCCAGAGCGGTTCGTTCCAAAGCAAGCAGTACCCGTGGATCATCCAAATTTGACATATCTTATCTGCTCTTCATGCTTAGCCTATCCACCAATGTAAATCTGCCTCCCTATCATGTATAGATGTTTTAAGTAAAAATTACTTTTCTATCATGTAGTTAAAATATTATTGTTCAAAAATTTCCTTGACATCCATCGCCAGGCCTTGAGTAGATTTAAATTCACCCTGATTGTTTTTCCAAGCCATCGACGGTGTGGAGAAAAAGCCGTATTTCCCCATTAGGGCCTGGTTGGCATCAATTTTTGCAGCAACTTCGACAGGAATCTTTTCCATTTTCTTGAGCTGCTTTTTGCCTTTATTCTTGTTTATATCATTAAAAACTGCCGCTGGATCTTTCGAATTCAATAGTGTTGCCAGCTGGCCACGGCTTTCTTCACGGATCACACCGACCTGAATATGACGCAGCTGTACCTTCCCTGATTCTACCCAAGGTCGGGCCGCCTGCCAGAATTTATAACAATATGGACAATTTGGATCGGAAAAGACATAAACCACCCGTGGTGCATCTGGCTTGCCATCCTGGATCCAGGTCGATTTTTCCAGGGTTTTCCAGACATCGTCCAATACCGCTTTTTTCATATGCTTTTCAATCTGCTCATTGGACAGGCTTTTCCCTTGTGCATCAAACAGTTCGCCCTTGATATAATATTTGTCATCGTTGGAGATAAATACCGTATTGGAATACTGGTCTTCATGCCCCACCCAGCCGGTCATTCCTTGCGGTGCCGGAATCTGTTTTACAAACACAAAACCCTGTTGTTCAATATGCTGTTTAATATTTGCCTTCGTGTGCATGCTCATGATCAGGAACATACCTGCACCAAGCACCTGGTTAATTTTATTCATACTACGTCCTTCCGTTTTTTAAGGTTGATCTGAAATCCTGTTTAAATATTGCTGCAACATGGCCGGACTGAGTTCCCCCATATGCCGCTCGACCAGCTGACCTTGAGCATTAAAAAACAGCGTCGTTGGCAGGCCGAAACTATTCAGCTGCTGGGGTAGTTCACCATATGGGTCCAGCAGGACATGTTTAAATTGAAACTGATGTTTTCTTAAATAGGCATTTACGGTGGCTACCTCCTCACCCTGATTGAGCATGACAAAATTCACTTGAGGATGCTGCTTGGCTGCTTTAGCCAACACCGGCATTTCACGGTGACACGGCGGACACCAGCTCGCCCACAAATTAATTACCGTGGGCTGGCCAATGAATTGGCTGAGTGAAACCTTGTCTGTACCCAGACGCTCCTGTTCTAGTCCAGCAAAGGCGAGATCAGGAAACGCTGCTTCAGTTTTTAGACTGGATTTGAACGCGAGCCCAAGCCCGATCCAGAGTACCAATATGATCAACAAGATGGCTTTAAATCTGGTCTGCAGCTGTCTGTTTCGAATGACATACCACAAAGCACCAAGCAGCACCCCTCCCCATAAATGGAAACCTTTGTCCTGGATTTTCAGTATGTCGATGGGTGCTGCAAAATACAGCTCGGCATTGAGCAGAACGAAAATAAAACGCGCACCCAGCATCCCCAGCAAAAAACTGCTCCAGAGCAAATCCTGACTTTGCCCAAGCTGCTGTTTAGACCATGAATACTTTCTGGCTAATCCAAACAGGATGGCAGATAACAGCATCAAGCCAGTGGCAACAATAATAAGTGCCCAGGGCAACATCAAAGGTCCCAGATGCAGTGCATCACTGGAAATCATCATGGTTGCTCTCCTTGCAGTTGCTGCAATGTGCCTAGTAAATGTGTCGCGCTAAAGCTTCCGGTTAAACGCAAGTCTCGCTGTTCCTGATGCGCTGCATTTAGAAATATGAAGGTGGGTGGTCCGAGGATTTGCCATTCTTTTAGCAGCTCATCCTGACTTGGATGATAGTGGGTCAGGTCTAATTTGATACGAACCACATTTTGTAAAGCCGTCTGGACATCACTACGTGGAATCACATCCTTTTCAATCGGTTGACAGGCCACACACCAGTCCGCATAGACATCTATCACCACCGGTTGTGCAGGATGTTTGGCTAAAACCTGTTGCAATTGTGCGGCTGTGCTGACCTTCTGCCATTCAAGCCGTGATTCCACATGGGCGACCTGTACCTGGCTCCAGACATGGTAGAGCTGCATGCCTCCTGCATAGACCAGTAAACCACTGAGCAGCATCAGGCCTATTTTCGCTACAGACCGATGCACATGAGGCAGCATCTTGAACAAGAAGTAGCCTGAACAGGTGATCAGTACCACACCCAAAAGGCTCAGGTATAAAATGCCGGGCAATAGTGGACGGGCGAAATACAAGGCCAGCGCCAGCATGACAAAGCCAAAACTAAACTTCAGGCGATCCATCCAGATACCAGGCTTGGGTAAAAGATGGGACCCAAATACGGCAGCAATAAATAGTGGCAAGCCCAGCCCAAGGCCTAAGACGAACAGATAACTGGCTCCCAGCATTGGTTGATTAAGCTGAGACACATAGATTAAGGCACCGGCCAACGGTGCACTCATACATGGCCCGACAATCAGTGCCGCGATCATGCCCATAAGACCGGCACCAATCAGCGTGCCACCCTTCTGCTTTTGCTGCCATTGATCCAGACGCTGCAACATGCCTTGGGGTAAGGACAGCTGAAATGCTCCGAACAGATTAAGTGCGAACAAAACAAACATAATGCTGAAAATACTGATGAATACCGGACTTTGAAACCAGCGCTGAAAACTATAACCGAGCTGTGCCACAGCAAGTCCCATGACCGCATAGACCAGTGCCATACCCAAAACAAAGACCAGCGCAATCAGCGCAGCACGGTAGCCCCAGTGCTGCTGGACCAGAATTCCCGTTAAAATTGGAATTAAAGGTAAAGAACACGGTAAAAAGGCCAGCAGAATGCCAAGCCCGAGAAAAATCAGGGCATTAATTAACAGACCTTGTTCAGACAGCAGACTTAAAAAATACTGGTCATTGTTCCACTGGCTATTCATGCCTGCTGGGGAAGTTTGTTTTTTAGGGTCTGCAATGAGCTGGTCATTTTTCTCTGTTAATTCCATCTCAGGCTGCACCACAGGTTCAGAAACTGCAGCGACTTGTATTTCCTCTACCTTTTCTTCAGTCAGGGCTTGATCTGTACTTGGAGTCTGCTCTATAGCTTGGAACTCATCTTTCTGAGCATTCAGAATTTTTTCGTTTGCTTGTGGCTGTGCAGTACTGGCCAGCAATTTTGGTGTTTTGCTCAGGTTTTGCGCTGGAAATAGACCATCTGCATCAGTTGATACCGTGGCGCGTTGCACCGGATAACATAAACCGCTTTCTGCACAGCCCTGCCACTGCACCACAAACTGCTGGTTGGGCTGCACATTCATATTGCTTTTGACTTGCCCATAATGCACCTGGGTCAAACCGAAATTGGGATCGTCTTTGTCTTCGGGTTTGGGCAATGTTAGCTTGACTAGAGTCTGCTGAGAAGACACTTTAAGCTGGTCATGATACAGATAATAACCCTCTGCAATTTTCCAGCTAAGCTCTGCCTGACCCTGACTTGTAGAAACCACCTGAAACTGAAATGCCTGATCTGGTGGTAAAAAGTCTGCATGTGCAGTTCCCGTCATGATTCCACCGCCGATCACGGCACCCAATATCCACTTCAACATCCAGCTGATCTCCTCCTGTTAGGACTGCATTATTGAAAAACTAAAATTAAGGCAACATTAACAGCCCAAATCATTTATAAAATAATGGCAGTTTGATCAGGATGTTCTATGTTTATTGTATTGGTTGAGGATGATCCCTATATCGCACAGAGCATTTGTGCTGCTCTGAACTATCTGAATTTTTCAGTGGAGCATGTCAGTCACGCACGTGCTGCAGATTATTTTATCCGGCATAGTGCAGTCGATTTGTGTTTACTGGATTTAGGCCTGCCCGATCAGGATGGCCTGGAGTTGCTGCACAGCTGGCGACGCGACCAGATTGATCTCCCAGTACTGGTATTGACGGCGCGGCTACGGACCGATCAGTGTGTTCAGGCCCTGAATGCTGGTGCCGATGACTACCTGACCAAACCCTTTGAACTGGAGGAGCTGATTGCCCGGATTCATGCCCTCACCCGTCGCCACCGCGGCTTTGCCTCGAATACCCTGCAATTTGATGAACTGGTTCTGAACCGGGATACCCAGACTGTAACCTATCAAGACCAGGCCGTAAGTTTATCTCGCCGTGAATTCAGCCTGCTGGAAACCCTGATGAGCCACCCTAACCAGATTCTGAAAAATGAACAGCTTATTGACAAGCTCTATGGTTTTCAGGACGCTATCGAGAGCAACGCCCTGAATGTCCACATTTATCACCTGAGACAAAAACTGCATCCAGATTTAATTCAGACCATTCGTGGTGTGGGATATATTTTTAAACCGTTTGAGCAGCGTCATGTTTAGTCACAGCTTGAAATGGCGTTTGGTCATGAGCCTTTTGGCCGTGTTTATTGTGCTGTGGAGTGCAGTATTTTCATGGCTGTATATTGACCTGAAACAACGCTTACAAGACACACTGGATCAACGCTTATCGGCATCTGCACAAATGGTTGCCCGGCTGATTCAGCAGTTACCACTGGATAGTCTGGGGGATGCAACCTTATCCAAATTAGCCAAGAATGATGATGCAAACCAGTTAATTGCCTGTGAAGTCTCTCTTTTTAGCTCTGACATCTCGTTAGGCAATCAGGTAATTGCCAAAACACGCGGTGCCCCAAAAAATTTAAGCCAGCGACCAGAAGGATTCAGTACCTGGCAGCAGGGTGATACGGAATGGCGCAGTTATGTCCTGCGTCGTGGCGATATTCAGGTGGTGGCGGCAGAACGCATGTTCTTGAGGGATATGCTACTACAGCAGATTCTGCAGTCCGTACTGGTTCCCTTGGTCTTCTCACTGCTGATCTGTATTGCCTTGATCATCTTTATTATCCGCAGACAGTTCCGGCCTTTGGATCAGCTCAGTCAATACCTGAACCAGAAAAACCTCAACTATTCACAGGCGGCAGATTTTTTAATGCAGCTCAAGCCTGCAAGCATCCCTCAGGAAGTACAGCCTTTTGTCAACAATTCCACGCAGTTGATTCAGAAACTCAATGACAGTCTGCAACAGGAGAAAGCCTTTAGTGCCTATGCTGCACATGAATTACGCAGTCCCCTGACCGCAATTAAAACCCATGTACAACTGGCCCAGCTGATCGGTCAGCAGCAGAACCTGCCTGAATCCATTCAGCACAATTTGCAGCAGGCCAATGAGAGCATCCGACGTTATACGCTGTTACTCGAGCAGCTTTTATTGCTGACCCAATCAGAAAACAGTATCCAAGCAATGTCTGAAGCCATCTGGCTTCGCCCCACGCTTGAGAAGGTGCTTGCAGACTTAAGTACACGCTATCCTGAAATTAATGAAAAAATACAGGTGGACTGGGAAAGTCTAGGCGAAATTCAGCTACCTGAATTTGTGCTGTATACGGTACTGAAAAATCTGCTTGAAAATGCACTGCTGCATGCACAGGCTACCCATATCTGGATTTCCATGCAGTCTCATGGCCTGGTGATTGAAGATGATGGACAACAACTTACAGCCAAGGATATCCAACATTTAGGACAACGCTTCTGGCGAAAATCTGCTCAGCAGCACGGCCATGGTCTGGGACTGGCATTGGTTAAAAGCTTGCTAGGTAATTATCAATACCACCTTGGATTTCAGCAGCGTCAGCCAGTAGGACTGACCATCAAAATTCGACGATATATTCAAAATTAATTTGAATTTAATAGATCTCTTTTATAAATCAAAAAATGATCGTGCTATTTATCTTTAAATGGATACTAAAAGTGCCTTCTCTCTTTGGGATAAGAAGCACTGCCTCGCAACAGGATGAGGGGGTGGAAAGCTCTTCCTAAGGAGCCTGTTTCGCAAATCTTCTATAAGGAGAAGGAACTGTCTTGATAGTGATTAAACATAATTTATGAAAGAACTCTAATAATCATGCAAACAGAAAATAAAATTCCCCCTAAAGCTGAAATTTTATTTTCTGTTATTTAAGTTTGAGCACTTGCTCCCATGAGGATCAGTATCAATACATAGATCAAGATTTTCGCCAGCTGGCAGCTTTATTATTTTGTCCAGATGAAGTTCTGCTTTTTTAACCTCTATAGTGGTTATAGCGGCCAATTGACTTAAACCACATGTAATCCCATTCACCATGCAAAAAAAGGTGTAGGTTTTAGCTTTTGGCACTTTTTACTACTTTGTCACTGTCAATCTATATCAGTTGTTTATATGTCCGCATATTCTAATTTATTATATAATTCAATTACCTATACCCGTAACTCAAAATATCCAGGCAATAAAAAAACCCCAGTCATTGACTGGGGTTTTTCGTA
This sequence comes from Acinetobacter sp. 22323, assembly GCF_052044895.1. Lineage (NCBI taxonomy): Bacteria > Pseudomonadati > Pseudomonadota > Gammaproteobacteria > Moraxellales > Moraxellaceae > Acinetobacter > Acinetobacter sp. 22323. The sequence continues at coordinate 45,007 of NZ_JBQEOL010000014.1, forward strand.
TCTGGCGGAAGCGGTGAGATTCGAACTCACGGAGGGGTATAAGCCCTCGTCGGTTTTCAAGACCGGTGCATTAAACCGCTCTGCCACGCTTCCATGTGCGCCATCATACGGAGCTTTTTCTCACCTGACAAGTGAAAATTACAGTGAATGCAATCAACTGCATATAGTTTCATCAAATCCTTACAATCTGGCTGCCAGTTCAGCACCTTCACGAATCGCGCGTTTGGCATCCAGCTCTGCCGCCAGTTTGGCACCACCAATAATATGATACTTAGCTATAGTTTTTTGACCTTCAACTGGCATGATTTCTTTCACTGATTCCTGACCGGCACATACCACAATCGTATCTACGCGTAGCAATTGGTCATGTCCATCCACTTCAATCCATAAGCCTTCATCAGTAACCGACTTATACTGCACACCCCGCAGCATACGTACACCATGTTTTTTCAATTGTGCGCGATGTACCCAGCCTGTGGTTTTGCCTAAACCCGCACCAAGTGGTGTGGTTTTACGTTGAAGCAGATAAATTTCCCGGACTGGTGCTTCAACCTCTGCAGGCTGCATCCCCCCTTCCGTTACATAATTTGGATTTGGATCTACTCCCCATTCACGCTTCCATTCCTCTACAGGCATTGGCTGGGGTTGCAATGGCGGTTTTAGCAAAAATTCAGATACATCAAAACCAATCCCACCTGCACCAATCACGGCAACTCGATCTCCGACAGATGCTCCATTCAACACTTCGGTATAGGACAAGACCTGTGGTGCATCACTACCCGCAATCTTCAAGGCGCGTGGTACAACGCCAGTCGCCACAATCACCTCATCAAAACCTTCACGTTCCAGCTGTTCACGATTGACCTTGGTATTCAGACGTAATTCAACCCCAGTCTTTTCTATTTGAACCTTGAAATAACGAATGGTTTCATGAAATTCTTCTTTACCCGGCACTACTTTTGCCAGATTGAACTGGCCACCAACATCGTTCGTTGCTTCAAACAGGGTCACCTCATGACCACGTCCGGCAGCCACCGTTGCCGCTGACATACCTGCAACGCCACCACCCACAACGGCGATCCGTTTCGGTTTTTTGGTTTTTACATAAACCAGTTCAGTTTCATATCCAGCACGCGGATTCACTAAACAGGTAGCACGCTGGTTTTTAAACGTATGATCCAGACAAGCCTGGTTGCAGGCGATACAGGTATTGATCTCATCAACACGGTTGGTCGCTGTTTTATTGACCCAGAAAGCATCTGCCAGTAAAGGACGTGCCATTTGCACCATGTCCGCCTGCCCTGATGCCAGGATTTCTTCAGCAGTATCTGGCATATTGATACGATTCGATGCGATCACCGGAACAGTAACATTTTTCTTTACTTCTGCAGTGTACTCGACGAAAGCAGCCCGTGGCACAGACGTAACAATGGTTGGAATACGTGCTTCATGCCAGCCGATCCCGGTATTAAGTAAAGTAATTCCGGCCTTCTCTAATGCTTTAGCGACGGTAATGACTTCCTGCATGGTATTGCCATCATGCACCAGATCCAGTAAAGACAGACGGAAGCAGATAATAAATTTTTCACCAATCTCGGCCCGAATCGCTTTGACAATTTCCACCGCAAAACGCATCCGGTTTTCGATCGAACCACCCCAGCGATCATTGCGCTGATTAACATGACGACTCAGGAACTGGTTAATCAGGTAACCTTCTGAACCCATGATTTCCACACCATCATAGCCGGCTTTTTTTGCCAGACTGGCAGTTTTTACATAGTCCTGAATAGTATCCAGAATCTGTTTTTCTGAAAGCTGGCGTGGTTTAAAAGGAGAAATCGGTGACTTGATTGGACTCGCTGAAACCACAAAAGGTTGGTAGCCATAACGGCCGGCATGCAGGATCTGCAACAGGATTTTGGCACCATGCTTATGCACGGCATGGGTTACCAGTCGATGCGGAGCAATATCTCCCAAGGTATTCATGGTCCCACCTGCAGGCAGTAACCAGCCCTGACGGTTTGGAGAAATACCACCCGTGATGAGCAGCCCTACCCCACCTTTGGCACGCTCGCCAAAATAAGCTGCCAGTTTGGGATAATTATAGAAACGATCCTCCAGCCCGGTATGCATTGAACCCATCACCACCCGGTTTTTAATCGTGGTAAATCCCAGATGAAGCGGTTTTAAAATATTCGCATAACGAGTCGTTGTCATGGCTATTCCCTTTGATGATGGCTTTGCAACTTGTTGCATATTACTCTAGCGTGTTTTTTATTTTTGTTTATGGCATTTTCACAAAATTATTGCTTTCTCAGGTCAACTCAGGCCTCCCACTGTTTCGCCGAGCTTTTCCATAATGCAATTGCCCCCAGTACTGTTCCTACAGGAAAACTCAACAGCATCAGCACCGCCATAATTCGGGAAAGTGTACGTCCCTCGCCCTGACCTTTCTTAACTTTCAGAGCTGCCTGAATATTGAAATAGATCAATACCAGCATTAATAGAATGACAAATCCCAGGCTGATGGTTGAAGCGGTTCTTTGCTGAGATTCAAGATAAAGAAATACTGCGCCACTAAAGATCAACAGGCCGGCATAAATGCCATGCAATACAGACAAAGTCTGATTACGCTCATGCAGTCGTGGCAGCTGGGGCGGGGTGATACTCGAATTCATAAGAAATTCCTAAAAAATTGTTATTGTTAGTTTTATCGTATCAGGACCAGGTAATGATCTCTACTTGGCATATTAAAACCCAAGAATGGATTTAAATCAGCAGTTTTTCGATCTATTGCAACATTCGTACAACCTGTATTTTCCAATGTTTTATAGATAAAAAAATGCAGTGCGAGCACTGCATGAGATAGGCCAGATCATATTGTTATTGTTGTTATTCCCAGTTTTTCTGCTTATTTCCAGTATTTCAGCTTTGAGCTATGCCCAATACCGACATTAAAACTATTGGTCGGGTCTAGCTTCTGATAATGGTTTTTTAACGCCGGTTTGGCAATATAGAGATGCCCTACATTATGTTCAGCTGGATATTCCGCACCACGAACATCCAGCAGCTTCCACATGGCATGTTCCATTTTCAGCGGATTAACCCCTTTTTTTACAATGTAATCCTGATGGAATACATGGCACAGGAAGTGACCATAATAAAGTTTATGTAAGATCTGCTCTTCCATCTCCTGTGGCAGGGTTTCTACCCATTGGCGGTCATTCCTACGCAGCGCAATATCCAGCGCCACAATATCTTCCACTTCACTTAAATGGGTATCACGATAACGAATTGCTGCACCTGCTACGGCAAAACGGTGCAGAAATGCCTTACGTCCTTCATCTTCGGTGCAGAGAAAATAGTTCCCATCAGGATGGGCCTTAAAGTAGCCTTCAAAGAATGCCTGTACCTGTGCCACATCCTGATTTTCAATTCTGAGAATCAGATGATGCTCATACAGATCACGGTACTCGTTCATGCGTTTTGGCAAATGTGATGGCAGCATTTTACTGATCATTTGCAGAATTTTGTCGCTTAAACCACGTAGCCCCATTTTCTGCAATATCCCATCAACCTTGTCTTTCATGGCAAATGCGGCAGGCACTTTGGCAGTACCAAATTTTTCAATGAACATAAAAGTGTCTTTGCCGTATTCCGCACCGATGTCATAAGCTACACGGTGAATATATTCTCCAGCAATCGGCAGACGCGGCAGATCTTTGAGCAGAAAACGACGGATTTCCGTCAGGTCCTCCTGAGTATTAGTACCGACATAAAACACCTGGCTTGGAATCTTTTCAAAAGTATCCAGACGCACGGCAAATACGCAAACTTTACCAGCAGAACCAGAGGCTTCAAACAGACGGCTTGGATCGGCATTGAAGCGTGCTGGAGTATCAGCATCGACCTGACGCACATCCTGACTATAACGATGATCGGAAGCACAGCGATGTTCCTGCTGCTGGATATCCTGCTCATTATATTGTTTCTGTTCCAGATTTTTTAGGATCTCTTCCGGACTGTGACCCAGATGGATACCGAGATGATTCACCAGCTCCAGTTCGCCATGTTCATTCACACGCGCATATAATGCCAGTTCAGTATAGGCCGGCCCCCGGCGAACCAAGGCTCCACCGGAGTTATTGCATACGCCACCCAGCACCGAAGCACCAATACAGGATGAACCAATCACCGAATGCGGTTCACGGTTAAATGGTGCCAGCTGCTTTTCCAGTGCATCAAGTGTTGCACCCGGCAAACAGACAACCTGTTTACCCTCCTGGATCACCTGAATGCCTGTCAGACGGCGAGTACTCATCACAATCACTGGACGGTCATATTCACCAAACGGCGTTGAACCACCAGTTAAACCGGTATTGGCTGCCTGCATAATCACGATACAGTCTGCTGCAACAGCAATTTGCAATACTTGCCATTGTTCTAGTAATGAACCTGGAGTGACGACCGCAAACACCTCACCTGAACCATAACGCCGGCCCTGCCGATACAGACGAGTATCGTTATCGTCCGTCAATACATATCGCTGGCCGACCACAGCGACCAGATTGTTTAAGGTCGCAGTAGCGTCAAATGAGTTTTGCATAGTAGAGCCCCGTTTCATTTTTATGGCTATCTTTTTATAAAATCAGCCATAAGCATGTTTTGGATTTTTAATCTTGAATAGATGAAATAGCCGTAATTCTGTTGTTCCGAATTGCTCTAGGATGACCACGATTTAGAGTGGTCATCCTGATTGGTTTTATTGTGAAATTTCGCAATCAAGCCTTACCAGACAATCCTGTGTAATGTCAGCAATGGTCTTGGCACCTGTTAAGGTCATGGCAACACGCATTTCCTTGTCGATCAGATCAAGAAGGTTGCTGACACCTGCACCGCCTGCAGCACCCAATGCATAAACGAAGGCCCGACCGAGCATACAGGTGTCCGCACCCATTGCCAGCATACGCACCACATCCAGACCATTACGGATACCAGAGTCGACCAGGATTTTCAGTTCACCTTTTACCGCATCAGCGATTGGTGGCAAGGCACGTGTGGTAGATAACACACCATCTAACTGACGACCACCATGGTTGGATACTACAATGCCATCCGCACCGAAACGCACAGCGTCTTTAGCATCTTCAGGATCCAGAATCCCTTTGATCACCATCGGACCATCCCAATAGTCACGGATCCACTCCAGATCTTTCCAGGAAATAGACGGATCAAAGTTGGCACCCAACCAGCCGATATAATCTTCAAGGCCTGTCGGTTTACCGAGGTATTTCGAGATATTACCCAAGTCGTGTGGACGACCCATTAAGCCAACATTCCAGGCCCAGTGCGGATGCATGCAAGATTGCATATAACGGCGCATCGCTGCATTTGGTCCACTCATGCCAGAATGCGCATCACGGTAACGTGCACCCGGCACTGGCATATCCACGGTAAAGACCAGCGTTGAACAACCCGCAGCTTTGGCACGTTCCAAGGCATTTTTCATAAAACCGCGGTCACGCAGGACATAGAGCTGGAACCACATTGGGCGCTGGATCGCTGGTGCCACTTCTTCAATTGGGCACACAGATACCGTCGACAAGGTGAATGGAATACCTTTTTGGTCTGCCGCAACTGCTGCCTGTACTTCCCCACGGCGTGCATACATACCGGTCAAGCCTACAGGTGACAAAGCCACCGGCATCGAAAGGGTTTCATCAAATAATTTAGTTTCCAGACTTAGTGCTGACATGTCATTCAAGACACGTTGACGCAGCGCTACTTTTGATAAATCTTCTACATTGCGTTTCAGCGTGTATTCTGCATAAGCCCCACCATCAATATAATGAAACAGGAATGGTGGAAGACGACGTCGTGCGGCTTCACGGTAATCATTTGCAGAAGAGATAATCATAATTTAGATCCTGTTTAATCGGCTCATACGCTGCTGACGGGCTTCATCCTCATCAATCGTGCGTACTTGCTGAATGACAAACTCAATGTGTCCACAAACTGCCTGACGTGCAGCTTCTGGATCTTGACGCTCAATTGCGGCCATCACCTTAAAGTGCTGGTCCTGCAACTGATCAAAACGGTGGGCCTCGGAATAGACCTTGCGTCGTCCGAGTACCACATTAAATTGCAGCAGGTCGAACAGACTGCGCATCAACTGGATCAGCACCACATTATGCGATGCTTCGGCAATCGCAAGATGAAAACGGGCATCCGCGCGAGCTGCCTCATCGTCATCACCCAACAGCTGATAGTGCGCAATCTGGTCGTAACACTGTCTGATTTTTTTTATATCATCGGGTGTGGCGCGCTGTGCCGCATACCAGGCTGTACCGCCTTCCAGAATCAGACGAGACTCCTGAACATCAAAACGGTATTCAGGATCGACATCCATCAGGTCACTTAAAGGCTGCACAATATGATGCTGTGACCAGTGATTCGGCAGTTCCTGCAAATAAGTACCGGCACCAACACGGCTCACCAGCATGCCCTGGCTAACCAGATGCTGCAGCGCTTCTCGCAACGAAGAGCGCGACACATCTAACTGTTCACATAATTTACGTTCTGCGGGCAAACGGTCCCCGACCTGCATATGATTTTTTTCAATCAGATTACGCAGACTTTGTACGACTTTATCAGAGACTTTCATTGCATCGCCCTCAGTATGGTGTTATGGAATCATCCATGGGAACACATAAGCTTGTAAGGTGATAATGATACCGATCATCACCGTGAAGGTGATACTGTGTTTTACGGTAAAGCGGAATAAATCCGATTCTTTACCGACAAGACCTACTGCGGCACAGGCAATTGCAATCGATTGTGGTGAAATCATTTTACCGGTTACACCACCGCTGGTATTCGCAGCCACCAGTAATACTTCAGGTACACCGATCTGCTGAGCCGTAGTTGCCTGTAAAGCCGAGAACAATGCGTTTGCTGAAGTATCAGACCCTGTCAGGAATACACCGACCCAACCCAGGAATGGTGAGAAGAACGTGAATGCTTGTCCTGTATGTGCCAAGGCTAATGCCAAGGTTGCCGATAAGCCTGAGTAATTGGCAATAAAAGCAAATGCCAATACCATACCAATTGAGTAAATCGGTGTTTTCAGCTCATTTACTGTTTCAGCAAAGGTCGCTACTGCGTCTTTCGGTTTCATTTTCAGGTAAATGATGGTGATGATTGCAGCGATCATGATCGCTGTACCCGTCGCTGACAACCAGTCAAATTTATAGATCGCGTCGTAGTCTTTCGCTTCAGCGACCACCGGCGGCAACTTTTGAATCATTTGATGCAGGAAAGGCACTTTAATGGAAATTACTAAATCACTTAAAGCCCCATCTTTGGCAAACAGATCTTTAAAGGGTTTGATGCTCCATAAAGTTACCATGGCAGTCAGTACCGCAAATGGCGACCACGCTTTAATAATTTGACCGATGCTATATTTTTGCTGGCTTGCCAAAGCAATATTGCTATCGACTTGTTTTTCATTATCAAAACGGAAAATATGTTTTGGCTGCCAGAACTTGAGTAATACCGTTAAGCTCACCAAAGATGCAATCGCTGCAGTGATATCGGGTAATTCAGGACCCACATAGTTAGCAGTCAGGAACTGCGCCAGGGCAAAAGAACCACCACCGACTAAAATTGCAGGCCAGGTTTCTTTCACACCACGCCAGCCATCCATGATTGCCATAATCCACACCAGTACAATGGGTACCATGATTGGCAATTGACGTCCTACCATCTGGCTGATTTCCATGGTGTCTACGCCTGATACCTGACCAGCGACAATAATCGGAATTCCCATCGCACCAAAAGCCACAGGTGCTGTGTTCACAATCAGACATAAACCCGCGGCATACAATGGTTTAAATCCAAGACCTACTAATAACGCAGCAGTAATTGCAACCGGTGCGCCAAAGCCTGCAGCACCTTCCAGGAAAGTACCAAAAGCGAAGCCAACCAATAACATTTGCAAACGCTGGTCTTCGGTTAATGACAGGATCGATGAGCGAATAATGTCAAATTGACCGGTTTTCACTGAAATCTTGTAAAGGAATACTGCTCCAATAATAATCCAGGCGATCGGCCATAAGCCGTAGAAGAACCCATAGACCATGGAAGCCAATGCCATAGTGACTGGCATTTTGTAGAGGAACATTGACACCAGAAATGCCAAAGCCACAGTAATCGTTCCAGCTACACTGCCCTTCATTCTGAAAACAGCAAGAGCAAGGAAAAAGAATACGATTGGAATGAGGGCGATCGCACTGGAAATCCAAATATTTCCGATTGGATCGTAGATTTGTTGCCACTGTTGAAGCATTCTCTACTCCTTGAAATGCTTGTTTGTTATGTCATTACAGGACATGTCCAAAAGATTATTGGTATGACCAATTTAACATTAAACAGACCAATATCGGTCTTTGAGGTAGCTAAAATTAATAAAATATTTAAAATACCGCAACAGTTAAATCATTAAAATATAATTGGTATGACCAATTTTTTATATTAAAAGATGGAATTCAATATGAGCGAAAGCTAAGCAACATCGGGTATTTAACAGGTTGAAAGGAGCAAAGGTTGAGATAAAATGAAGCCTATAGAACTTTAGTCTTAGCCCGCTTTAAAACCCTGGATTTGGCTAATTCAAGGCCATTTGTGATGGCTCTATTTGCATTAGATTGTTTATTTTTTTGTCTATTTTTTAGATTTTGCATTTTTTTTGCGAAAACTTGCCATTTGAAAGGTGTTACAATATCTGCATTCAAAATTCTCTTTGGCCACCAATATAAGTGGTGCCTATATTATTCTATCGTTAGGATTAACAATGTCTGATAATGCAACTATCTTACAGAATGTACCTGTAGGCAAAAAAGTTGGTATTGCCTTTTCTGGTGGTCTAGATACTTCAGCAGCCCTGTTGTGGATGAAACAAAAAGGCGCAGAACCTTATGCATATACTGCAAACCTGGGTCAGCCTGATGAAGATGATTACGATGCGATTCCAAAGAAAGCTGAAGCATATGGCGCAGTAAAAGCACGTTTAATCGACTGCCGTCTACAGCTTGCATTAGAAGGTATTGCTGCAATTCAATGTGGCGCGTTCCACATCTCAACTGGTGGTGTTCCTTACTTCAACACAACGCCACTGGGCCGTGCAGTAACAGGGACAATGCTTGTTACCGCAATGAAAGAAGATGACGTCAACATCTGGGGCGACGGCTCAACCTATAAAGGTAACGACATCGAGCGTTTCTACCGTTATGGTTTGTTGACTAACCCGAATCTTAAAATCTATAAGCCTTGGTTAGACCAGACATTTATTGACGAGCTGGGTGGCCGTGCCGAAATGTCTCAGTTCCTGATCGACAACGGCTTTGACTACAAAATGTCAAAAGAGAAAGCTTATTCAACTGACTCAAACATGCTGGGTGCGACGCACGAAGCCAAAGATCTTGAATACCTGAATGCAGGCATCAAAATCGTTGACCCAATCATGGGTGTTGCGTTCTGGAAGGAAGAAGTTGAAATCAAACCTGAAGAAGTGTCGATCACTTTTGAAGAAGGCTTCCCAGTTGCAATCAACGGTCAACGTATCGAAGATCCTGTTGAGTTCATTCTTGAAGCAAACCGTATCGGTGGCCGTCATGGTCTAGGTATGTCGGATCAAATCGAAAACCGTATCATTGAAGCGAAATCTCGTGGTATTTATGAAGCTCCAGGTATGGCGCTGCTTCACATTGCTTATGAACGTCTGGTGACGGGTATTCATAACGAAGATACCATTGAACAATACCGTATCAACGGTCTTCGTTTAGGTCGTCTTCTTTACCAAGGTCGCTGGTTCGATTCTCAAGCGCTTATGCTTCGTGAAACTGCTCAGCGTTGGGTTGCTAAAGCGGTTACCGGTACTGTGACTTTAGAACTACGTCGTGGTAATGACTACACGATTATGAACACTGAATCTGAAAACCTGACATACGAAGCTGAACGCTTAACGATGGAAAAAGGTGATTCAATGTTCTCGCCAATGGATCGTATCGGTCAGTTAACTATGCGTAACCTGGACATTACGGATACGCGAGCAAAACTGGGTATCTACACAGGTGCGGGTTTACTTGCAGTGGGTACCGGTTCAGCTGTTCCACAATTAAAAGACAAAAACTAAGTTTTAGTTGTGTCAAAAAAACCGCGCAAATTGCGCGGTTTTTATTGTCTGTAATTCAGGAAAAATTCAACTGATATGCAGCGGTTTTGAATTTACCGAAGCAATGCTCTGATAATAAATCTGATTGCGCCCTAGTTGCTTGGCACGATACAGTGCCTGATCTGCAATACCGAGTAATCCATCTTTGGTCATAGCTTGCTCGCCACGATAAACCGTAATGCCTAGACTTACCGTAATCTGCTTGGATACCAAAGATTTTTCATGTGGTATTTCCAGACGTTCAATCGCTTTAAAGATATTGGTAGATACTGCATAAGCCCCATGTGCATCAGTTTCTGGAAGTAGCACCACAAACTCCTCACCTCCATAACGCGCAACAAAGTCCATATGCCGGATCGCATTCTTGATAGTTTTGGCGATGGTCGAAATCACATCATCACCCTTCTGGTGCCCATAAAAATCGTTATAGTTCTTAAAGAAATCTACATCGATAAATAAAATAGCCAAAGAGCTTTCCTGACGCTGAGCGGTAGAAAAGTAAATTTCCAGCATTTCATCAAAGGTACGGCGATTCGAGATTTTGGTCAGCTCATCATGCTGGCTCAGATGTAACAGTTCGGTATTGTGAATCCGGTGAATCTGCTCACTGATCCGCGCCCGCATGGAATAAAGGAAAATCATCCGTTCACGTGCAAAAATCATATGACTAATAACGAAACCGAGCAGGCAACTTCCCAATAGAATTCGGCCAAATACCAAAGGATTAAAGTTCGCCCCAACCAGGGTCAGGCAGATAATCGTAGTTCCAGCTGCCAATACACCAGTGATCATCATCTGAATCGGCTTGACACCAGTAAGGATATAACCCAACACATAAATAATGGTGACAATTGCCATGGATTGATGCTGTAAAGCTGCGGTCTGAATGGACATAGTCAGACATGAAATTGAAACCAGTGCCCAGAATATCAAGACCAGTGAAGCAGGCTGAAAAAAAGGTTTTAAGCGTTCTAAACTGGAGAATAAATAGAAAACAAATAAACTAATTCCGCCATTAATAATACCTATTAAAGACAATACAAAATCATGTACAAAATATTGTTTATCGATGATCCAGTAATCGGTAGGAATAAGGATAAGCATGCCGACAAAATAGATTAATAGTCCTGCCCAGACATACTGATCGGCGTGCTTACGGGCACGTTCCAGATTTTTGGTCCAGAATTCATCTTCAAGCGGTTGAGGAAAAACTCGGCTCAATTTCTGCCCAGCAATAAGCTCTTCGACTTTTTCCTTTTGATCCTGCAGTTTTGCTAAATTATACTTATATTCCATGGCAAGCATGTATGTAATTTTTTTAGTGTTTTTAAAATAACATACTTTTTTAAATTAATTCATAGTTAATGCATCTTTTGTCAGTATTTCACATTACCATTTTCGGTATAGATGCATTATCATTCATATTATTTCTCTGATTGAATTCGCCTTGAATACGATTACGATTCTCCAGCCAGATGACTGGCACGCTCACCTACGTGATGGTCTAGCACTTAAACGTACTGTTCCTGATCTAGCTCAACAATTTTCCCGCGCAATCTGTATGCCAAACCTGGTTCCACCAGTAAAAACCGTGGAAGAGGCAAACAGCTATCGTGAACGCATCATGGCGCATGTGCCGGAAGGCTGCAACTTTGATCCACGCATGGTGTTGTACTTCACCAACAATACTTCACCTGCCGAAGTTAAAAAAATCAAAGAATCTGAGTATGTGAATGCCATCAAGCTTTATCCTGCTGGTGCGACTACAAACTCGGATAGCGGTGTAAGCGATATTTCTAAAGTGTATGCAGTAATTGAGCAGCTTGAAGAACATCAGGTACCTTTACTGCTACATGGTGAAGTCACGCATAACCATGTCGACATTTTTGATCGTGAAAAACGTTTCCTGGACGAAGTACTTTCTCCATTATTAAAGCAGTTCCCGAAACTGAAGCTGGTACTTGAACATATTACCACCAGTGAAGCGGCAAACTTTGTCCTGGAACAGGACCGTAATGTGGCTGCAACGATCACGCCACAACATTTACTGTTTAACCGTAATGACATGCTAGTGGGTGGCATCAAGCCGCATTTCTACTGCCTGCCGATTTTAAAACGCCAGACGCATCAGCAAACTCTGCTGGAAGTCGCGACCAGCGGTAATCCTAAATTCTTCTTGGGCACAGATAGTGCGCCGCACTCAAAAAATGCCAAAGAAAATGCATGTGGTTGCGCAGGATGTTATAGTGCGCCCACTGCAATTGAACTTTATGCTCAGGCATTTGATCAGGTCGGCAAAATTGACCGTCTGGAAGGTTTTGCGAGCCACTTTGGTGCTGACTTCTATGGCCTTCCTCGTAATACCAATACCATTACCCTGGTAAAACAAGATCAAGTGATTCCTGAGAGTCTGGACTATTTGGATGGTGAACAGATTATTCCGTTATATGCGGGTAAAACCATTCAATGGAGAAAAGTGTGACAAATGAAACTCTCCCAGTCATTGGTCAACGTTTCCGTGGATTCCTGCCTGTTGTTGTCGATGTAGAGACAGCGGGCTTTAATGCACAAACTGATGCCTTGCTGGAAATCGCTGCCATTCCTATTATTTTTAATGAGAAAGGTGAATTTGTGCCGGGCCCTGCTCACCATGCACATATCAATCCATTTGAAGGGGCAAACCTTGACCGCCGTTCGCTGGACTTTATTGGGATCGATCCCTCTAATCCGATGCGTATTGCAATGGCCGAAGATGAGAAAACTGCGCTTAAACGCATTTTTAAATCTGTAAATGAAGTACGCCGCCAGCAAAACTGTACCCATGCCGTTCTGGTCGGTCATAACGCGCATTTCGATTTAGGCTTTGTACAGGCGGCTATTGCCCGTACAGGAACCAAAAACCAGAACCCATTTCATAGTTTTTCTGTCTTCGACACAGTGACTTTGAGTGCGGTGATGTTTGGTCAAACCGTACTGGCAAAATCCTGTATTCAGGCCGGTATCGAGTTTGATGGCAAAGAAGCCCATTCTGCGTTATACGACACGCAGAAGACAGCTGAACTGTTTTGCTATATTTTAAACAAACTCACCCCACACCTGCTTGACACTTTGGTGGCGGATCAATAAGATACCGCCATCTTCTAAACGTCCCTATCGTCTAGAGGCCTAGGACATCGCCCTTTCACGGCGGTAACCGGGGTTCGAATCCCCGTAGGGACGCCATCTATTTTCCTCTGTCTTTTTATTTTTTATTATTCAGCTATTTAAGTCGATTAAATTCTGCACACCCAAAAAACCCATTAATGCAAATAATTCTCATTATTATTGATTATTATACCAAAGTTAATGATAATCAATTTCATTATCTTTTACAGATTCAACCCTTCTCATGCGTTTTGCTTATTCAACACTTTCTATTGCAGCTCTAACCACATTATCAACCTCTAGCTTCGCAGAAGAATCAAATTATCAAGAATCCATCCTTAATGAAGCTACGGTTAAGTTCAACACGATTATTATTGAAGCTCAGCAAGAAAATGAAGTTGGAAAAGCCATTTATTCAAAAGAAGACTTAGAAAAGACGCCGAATAGCTCTAAAAATATCACTGACTTTTTAAAAGTAAATCCGAATGTGCAGTTTAGCAATGAACATATGGCAGCCAGCTCACAAGCTGATTTAAAACCGGCTGAAATTTCGATTCATGGTGCACAATCATTTAATAATAAATTTGTGGTCAATGGCGTCAGCAACAGCAATAACCTCGACCCTGCTGGTTCAGGAACAACCAACTACGGTGCAGTGTCTGGCGGTTCACAAGGTGTGGCAATCAACACCGATTTATTGTGTAATTTAGAAGTATTAGACAGCAACATTAGTGCAAAACACGGTGGCTTCACCGGTGGTGTGGTTCAGGCAGAAACCTGTGCGCCTAAATCTGAAATTGGCAAAGTCCATGGTAGCATCACTTATGACTATACAGAAAGTGACTGGAACCACTACCACTTAAAAACTGATGCAGACAAAGGACTCTTTGAAGGTGCATCAACCCAGTCAAACCAAAAAGAGTATGTTCGCCAAGGTGTTAGTGCCAATATTTTTGCTAAGCTTTCAGAGGTTTATGGCTTCGATCTCTATGCTTCACAACGTAAATCAGTGATGTGGGTCTAGGATTTTAGACCATGCCTATAAGTGATAATCTACTCCCCAATAAGCATGGGAAATGCTTGTTTTTGGAGTCAACCATGACACGAAGAAAACGTCGTAATCATTCAGCAGAGTTTAAAGTTAAAGTTGCTCTCGCAGCAATTAAAGGCGACCACACACTCGCTGAACTTTCTACTCAATTCGATTTACATCAAAACCAAATCATCGATTGGAAAAATCAACTGCTTGAGCAATCAGTCAATATTTTTTCACGACCAACAGCACAACAAGAACCTGAGATTGACCTCAAAGCTTTACATGCCAAGATAGGACATCAGGCATTGCAAATTGATTTTTTAGAAGGTGCGCTCAGAAAAATAGGGCAGCTGAGCGGCAAAAAATGATCGATAAGACCCATCAACTTTCGGTACGACAACAATCGCAATTGATTCAGATCAATCGCAGTACGTTGTATTACAAGCCCAAAGAGATTTCATCAACTGATTTGAGTTGGATGCGTCTAATCGATGAAATTCATCTCGACTACCCATTTATGGGCAGTCGAATGATACGAGATATGCTACAGCGTCAAGGGCATCAAATAGGTCGGCGTAAAGTCCGACGTTTAATGCGCTTGATGGGAATACATGCCTTGTATCCAAAACCCAATACCAGTAAGCCTAATCTTGCACACCGTATTTTCCCATATCTGTTGAAAAACATGGTCATCGATCACTCTAATCAAGTCTGGTGTACAGATATCACGTACATTCCTATGGCTAAAGGCTTTGTCTATCTGTGTGCAGTTATAGATTGGCATAGTCGTAAAGTACTGGCTCATCGTGTATCAATCAGTATGGAAACAGACTTTTGCATAGATGCGTTGCAAGAAGCAATTGTGAAATATGGTTGTCCAGAGGTATTTAATACAGACCAAGGCAGTCAATTCACAAGCGAGGCATTTTTGAATGAGTTAAAATTGCGAAATATCCGTATCAGTATGGATGGGAAAGGACGATGGATGGATAATGTGATGATTGAGCGTTTATGGCGCAGCGTGAAGCATGAGGAAGTCTATTTGAAGGCTTACGATACGGTTAAACAAGCGAAACAATCAATTGCTGAATATTTGGATTTTTATAACATGATACGTCCTCATTCAAGTTTGAATAAGGCAACACCAAATGAATTTTATGATCAACATTTACTAAAAGTAATGGCAGCATAATTTAAATATTTAGAGCGGATTTATCACTTATAAAACTGAATTGAGTGGTCTAATTAACGGAACCACATCATCAGCAATTCCTGTTGAAAGTGGCTTACCTGCACCAAAACAAATTGATCAAGAAAAACGTAACACCAATGTCGGCGGAACCTTGTATGTCGATCCAAATGCAGACACCAGTATGAAATTCGGTTTCGCTTTAGGTGATTTGGAAGACAATACTTACGCAGACAAACGTCGTAACTCTCACAGCAGCACTAATAATCAATCAGCTTTAATTTTCGCAGAGATGCAACAAAAACAAGATTGGGGACAATTAATACACCAGCTCAATTACCAGCAAATTGACAATGCACGTGAATCATCATCTGATCGCGGTGTGAACTGGATATATGCAACAGGGAGCAAAGACTGGGCGAATACTGAAAAAGTATGGGAAGGTGCAACCTCTGCAGATATTGATTTAAAACAATCTTCTGTGAGTTATGGGTTAAATGCGCTATTTAATAACTTTAAATTTGCAGACACCGACCATCAAATCAGCGCCGGTTTTGCCTATCATTATGATGATGTACAATGGGAACGTACCAAAGATTTTTCAACTTTCTATGGCGTAACCTCAGGGAAAACTCAAAACTTGTTTGATCTTAAAGGTCAACAATGTCAAACCAATGATCCCCTCTGCGATGAAAATACCACAGCTGTATTCCTGAACAATAAAGTCCCTACGGTCTTTGATGGCCAATACTTTAAAAAGGGTAATGTATACAAAGCAGGTAGCTTTGCTGGTCAATATCATCAAGCAGCCTTGTATCTAGAAGATAATATTCGCTGGAACAACCTCAATGCCCGTTTAGGTGTGCGTGCTGATTATGATGAATCAAATAATAATCTTAACTTTGCACCACGTAGCAGCATTAGTTATCAGCCTTTTTCCAATAAATTATTAACCCTGACTTCAGGTTGGAACCGCTACTATAATGCCCCAACGTATATGACGGACTTGCGTCAACATCTGACCTCATTAGATTTTGACATCAGCCGTGCTGATCAAAATTCTGAATGGGTTGAAGAAGTAAAAGTTTCAGCCAATGATACACGCCGCAAGGATCTTAAAACCCCATTTGCAGATGAATTTGTCCTTGGGTTTAATAGCCAATTTAAAAACACCAATCTCAGCTTAAAATGGGTGAATCGTCAGTATGATGATGAAATCACCCGTAATAGAACTGATATTCCAAACGACTATTTTACTTATTCTTATGAGTTTGATAACAGCGGTTATGGCGAAAATGATACCGTAACGCTAGAACTTAATACGATTGAGCCACTTAAATTTAAAGGCACTCAACATGATTTAGGCTTAGCGGTCAATTACTCGGATGTGTACCGTAGCGCACCAGATTATACGGAAAACTTTACCGAAGAAGACCTTCAGGAGCTGATTTCCTTTGATGGCAAAATTATGCCTTATGGTGACCGCCCTGCATCAAACTATAACCAACCGATTACTGCACGTGTCATGTGGAATATTGGCTTTGATTCTCTTCCTTTAAAAATTTCCAACTTCTTTAGCTATAAAGACACCTATGAGCAAGTGCTAGAAGCGAGCTCTGCTGACAAAGTGGTGTATGATGGCGTTAAAATCGATACTTATACGCTACAAGATGTAAAACCTCGTTTTACATGGGATGTGCGCACCACATATGATTGGAAAGTTTCAAAAGATTATTCAGCGATTTTTGGCTTAACGGTAAATAATATTACTAACCGCAATAATTTATATGTGAGTGGAAGCAAACTGTACTCTGAAATTGGCCGCCAATTTATCGCAGATATCACTTTTAAATTCTAACTCATGGACAAGAGCACTCAGGTGCTCTTTTTAATTTGCTTAGGCTATAATTACTGCAATTTCATCTCTTGCATTTGTGCCATGTTAAAAAAGATCTTACTGGTTTTAATGATTTTAGCGCCTTCCATGCTGTATCTATATATCGTCAACCGTGAAGATAAAACCGAAGCACCTGCGGAACAAACGGTTCCAGCCAGTCAACCGGCCGAATCCCAAACACCTGACCATTAAATCCACACGACTTAAACTCCTGTAAAGTGACGGGAATTTGAGGTCTCAATGTCGATTTCTGATGCTACAAACTGATGGATACGCTAGTTTGAACTCAGAAATCACTTTAATCCTTTGTTCTTGTTTAATGTTTAATCTGTTAATTCATTTTTAGCAAAAAGCCTTTTGACAAAGCTTAGCTTAGTCCTTAACATAGCCATCACCTCGCAACGTCCCTATCGTCTAGAGGCCTAGGACATCGCCCTTTCACGGCGGTAACCGGGGTTCGAATCCCCGTAGGGACGCCATCTATTGATCTCATACGATCAGCACTTATTCAAAATTACTATTATTTGATTGCAGATTTGTAGTTTTTGACTACAATAGCTCGCTTCATTCCTTTGAAGTATTTCTTATTTCCTATGCACTCATCTCCGAATGATGCTACGCATCAGGGCAATTCTGCGCCTTTAAAACGCGCTATGAGTACTCGACATCTGGTCATGATTTCGCTTGGTGGCGCAATCGGGACCGGCCTATTTTTAGGGTCGGGTGAAGTCATTGCACAAACGGGGCCTGTAGGTGCCATTCTTGCTTATCTCCTCGGCGGTATCATCGCTTACATGGTTATGCTATGTCTGGGTGAACTTGCCGTACATATGCCTGAATCTGGTTCATTTGGTGCTTATGCCAAACGTTATATTGGACCGGGCACAGGTTATACCATTACCTGGTTATACTGGCTGACTTGGTCAGTGACACTGGGAACCGAATTTACCGCTGCAGCTTTATTGATGCAGGAATGGTTCCCGGACAGCTCCATGTGGATGTGGACACTGGTCTTTGGTGCGCTTGTGTTTACACTGAATATGATTTCGACCCGCTGGTTTGCAGAATCCGAATTCTGGCTGGCCCTCATTAAAGTTGTCACTGTTATTGCCTTTATCCTGCTGGGATTATTGGCCATATTTGGTGTATTGGGTTATGCAGGTCAGGAAACTGCCCCGCTGTTTAGCAATCTGACAGCTCAGGGTTGGTTCCCTGAAGGCCTGTTCCCCATCTTCACAACAATGCTGATTGTCAACTTTGCCTTCTCAGGTACAGAACTGATTGGTGTGGCCGCTGGTGAAACCAAAGATCCTGCCAAAAACGTACCGAAAGCCATCAATACCGCAATTTTCCGCCTATTGATTTTCTTTGTAGGTACGATTGTCGTGGTGACGTGTCTATTACCACATCAAGAAGCAGGTCTTGCTGCTGAAGGTGTAAGTAGTAGCCCATTCGTGACCGTATTCGAGCACATTGGTATTCCATACGCTGAAGACGTTATTCGCTTTGTAATTATCACCGCACTGTTGTCTGCTGCAAACTCAGGTTTATTTGCTGCTTCCCGTATGATGTGGTCATTGTCTTATAGCAAACAATTACCAGCCATGTTCTCAAGAGTGAATGCACGCGGTATTCCTTACATTGCGGTAATCGTAACCATGATTGGTGGTATGCCAGGTCTGTTGTCTGAACAGTTTGCACCAGAAACCATTTTCACTAACCTGTTGGGTATTGCAGCCTTTACCATGGTGGTGGTCTGGATGAGTATCTGTCTGAGTATGTTCAACTTCCGCCGTGAATGGTACAAACAAGGGAAGACAGCTAAAGATCTTGCTTTCGCTGCACCGTTGTTCCCGATTGTGCCGATTCTGGGTTTCCTGTTCTGTCTGATTACCTGTATCAGTATGGTATTTGATCCAACAATGCGGATCAGCTTCTTTGGCTGTCTGGTGTTTATTGGACTTTGCTATGCCAGCTATTATAAGTTTTATCACAATAAAGCTTAAATCTTAGCGCTAACAAAAGAGCAGCTCCGGCTGCTCTTTTTTTATCTATACTGAATATGTGTCAGGCAGCCACAGCGGTGTGTCGATGAAAATTATTTATATCCATGGGATGAACAAGCAGAATTTTAGTTCTGCTTCATTAAAGCAACGTTGGCTAAGTCTGCTTAAACATGGTCTGAAACAGTCGCATCGACAGGCCTGTTTTGCCTATATCAAACGTCATGTTCGTATCCCTTTTTATGGAGATTTACTGTTAAGGCATCATTTACATAATGTATTGAACGCCAGTACCTTAATGCCACAAGAGTGGCCACATTTTCCCTTGCGCCACCCACTTAAATCCCAACCGTCGCCGCCACATTTTCATCAGTATTTAGCTGAAACTTGCAAGATTCCCGAATTAAATATTGAGGATGCTCTGACTTTTAACCAGAAGCTGAAATTTATTACTACCTTAAGCCGAAATACAGCCTTACGGGATTTTATGGTCTTGCTCAATTATTTTCCCCATCTGCATGATACGCTCATCAAAAAATTTCTGATTGAAACATATTCCTATCTGGCCAATGCCAGATTCATGCAGCAAGTTCATCAGCGTATTGGTCAGCGACTACATGACAATAAACCTTGTATCTTGATCGCACACTCCTTAGGCAGCGTGATTGCCTATCATTATCTGCTTTTACATCCGGAATTAAATGTGCAGCGCTTTATTACGCTGGGATCGCCCATGGCCTTTCGTGTGATACAGGAACATTTACCGCAACCGATGACCCGACCCGAGGCCATTCGTGGTGACTGGATCAATTTTTATTGTAGCGATGACTTTCTGACTGCCTTTCCCTTATCAGAACCACCCTTCCAGTTTCAGCCGGCGATTATTAATCAGAAAATTCGTACCTCCATCTATCATCCGCATGATATTGATGGTTATATCCAACATTCCGACGTCATCAAAGCGCTGCTGGAATTACTTTAGGATTTACTTAAACAGCGGGATTTAACTTTTACCGTTTTATTCCTATCTTTTTTCTATGTAGTAAAATCCTTGATCCGTATCTATCAATTTACTGCTTTTTCTACTTTTTTATAAATATACAACTGTCTGTTAATAATTGTTTTATCAAAGTAATTTACACATGAACACCACAAAAAGTACAGCTTGGCTTGCCGCAATTTTCTCTATACTGTGAATATATAGATCGACCTCCGTGAGGTATCGATGAAAGTTATTTTTATTCATGGAATGAATCAGCAACATCATAGCGCTGCATCGATCCGTCAGCGCTGGCTACATATACTTCAAAAAGGTATTCGCAAACATCATCACGATGCCAGATTCAGTTATTTACGACGTCACATTCACATTCCATTTTATGGGGACTTGCTTTCTCGCTATAACGTCCGCAACATCCTCAATGCTGGCACCCTGATGCCACAGCAATGGCCCAGCTTTCGGTTCCGTCAGCCTGTTCAGCCCCAGCTTCCTGCACCAGTTCCACGTCCTGGTTGGCGTAGGCCCACAATTACCGATTTCGCCCAACCCAGCCCAAGTGATACCATGGATTTCAGACAGAAATTCAATTATTTTACCGCCCTCGGCAAGAATGTGGCGCTTCGGGATTTTGCCTTATTACTCAATTATTTTCCCACTCTGCATCGCACTCTATTGCAGAGATTTCTGATTGAAACTTATCTTTATCTCGATAACCCTGATTTCATGAGAGAAGTACATGAACGGATTGCCCGACAACTGAGTGGTCGCAAACCCTGCATTGTCATTGCTCATTCTTTAGGAAGTGTGATTGCCTATAATCATCTTATCCAGCACCCTGAACTGAATGTACAGCGTTTTATTACTTTAGGATCGCCATTAGCATTCCAGGTGATCCAGTCACATTTACCACAACCGATTGTACGACCTGCTGCAATTACAGGCGACTGGATAAATTTCTATTCAACTGATGATTTCCTCACCGCTTTTCCTCTTACACAACCGCCATTTGAGTTTCAACCTGCAATTATTAACCACGGCATTCGTACACATATTCACCGCCCGCATGATATTACTGGTTATTTACTCCATCCGCAGGTGGTAGAAACAATTCTAGAATTGCTTAAAAATCCAGCTTAAACCATGTATTTTTCAAGTATTTTCTTAAGATTGTTTTAATTTTATGCACTCGGTTCAAAAAACTAGAAAAAGTGCAGAAATGCGTTTGACACCCCCCTTTTTTCACCCTATTATACGCCCACCTCTGAAACGTCCCTATCGTCTAGAGGCCTAGGACATCGCCCTTTCACGGCGGTAACCGGGGTTCGAATCCCCGTAGGGACGCCAATTTCAGAAGTAATATTTTATTAAGTCCCTATCGTCTAGAGGCCTAGGACATCGCCCTTTCACGGCGGTAACCGGGGTTCGAATCCCCGTAGGGACGCCATTACTTCAAACTGAAAGTAAAGGTTTTAAAATCTATCTTCTGTACTGTCCCTATCGTCTAGAGGCCTAGGACATCGCCCTTTCACGGCGGTAACCGGGGTTCGAATCCCCGTAGGGACGCCATATTCGAGATGATTATCTTAAAATGATCTTCTCATAAAAAAGCTCAGGCATTGTGACCTGGGCTTTTTTATTGCCTTCAATTTGATTTATTTTTACCATATATTCAAAATAATAAACCTCTAAAAATTTACGCACTTTTGCAAAGTCCTTGTATTTTCCGCCATAAAATCGAACAAAAACCAAACATCTGATCTTTCACATAAGGCTAAGGTAAGTTAGGAGCCAATATGCAAGGATAAGATTATGTTCACGAGTACGGAGTTTTGTTTAACTGCACCCCCATTTGAAAATCTTGTTCAAGAACCAACTAAAAGCTTCAAAGATTGGGTGGATTTTTTTCTGGATGAGCAGATCTCTAAAAAAACAAAAACAGATTCGGCAGAACAATACCTCAGTCAGTTAATCCAGCACATCGATCTGGGTTCCATCAGCTGGCTCGACCAACCCGAACATGCTGCTACGCATTTTTTAGAAGAACATCATAAAATTTGTGGAATATTTCAGGATTATCTCAGCCGTCGCAAACAAGGCGGACAACGTGAATACTTTGCTACGGTATCGCATGCATTTGAATTTCTCTACCGGGTGGCACCTACAAAAATGGTCGATGGCTCATGGTTATACTCTACTCTGGAACATGCGGATCAACCTGCGCTTAAAGACCTGATTCATATTTATCTGGAAGAGCTGGGGCTGGGTCATCCACAAACCAACCATGTCACCATGTATCAGGATCTGCTAAATAACTATGAACTCACTGCCTATAGCGAACAACTCGATGACCGCTATTATGAACAGGCAGCTGTCCAGTTGGCTTTGGCGTATGCGCCAGCTGAATATTTACCGCTGGTGATTGGCTTTAATCTGGGCTATGAACAACTACCGCTACATTTATTGATTACCAATTATGAACTGGCTGAACTCGGTATCAATCCGCATTACTTTAATGTGCACATCACGATTGATAATGCGCATAATGGCCATGCGCAAAAATCCCTGCAAGCTTTCCTGGATCTATACCGTTCTGCAGAACACCCAGAGCGCTATCTGGAAATGGTCAAACAGGGTTACTTGCTGAATGATGTAGGCAAGAGTTCTACTCAGATCGTGCGTGAGTTGGATCTCGATGCCCAGGTGTTGAAACTGTTTCAGCAGAAAGCTTTAATTGGTCAGTACATTCATAACCAGAAATGTCAGTTTAGTGGTAAGACCATCAATGAGTGGTTGTCACAACCTGAACAGATTCAGGATTTTCTACAGGTCATGATGGATAAAGGCTGGATTCAACGTGGACTGTCTGTAGAGCAAAGCCGTTTCTGGAAACTGATTGATGATCCAGATGGCAAGATGTTTGGCGTATTTAATGCCACAGAGAAACAGATAATTCGTGACTGGATTCAAGGTCCAGAACTGGCTCGACGGCTTTCTTCACATCAACTACGGACGCAAACGCCGATAATCAGTCGGCAAGAGCAACATAAGCTGGAAGAACTTCGCTTGCATCTGAAGCGTTGTGACAATAATGAGGAAAAACTGGAGATTCTCACGCCTTATGTAGCACCACATTGTCATTATCAGCAGCTTGGACTTTGGGCGACACAACAGGTCTCTAAAATCCTGTTTCCTTTCCAGACCCAAGCGGTGCAATTCAGCTAAATCTGTTGCATTTAAAAAGGCACCTTACGGTGCCTTTTTAAATGTAGATCAGGTTATGCAGATTTACGTGAATTAATCTGTCCTTTAATTACAGCAGTGACATTGCCTTTTAGATAATGCAGGAAAACTTTTAATGGTGAAAGTTTTGGATTCGGCTGTTTGCCTTGAGCAATCTGTTTAAACTGCGCGGCATACCAGATGATTTCCATAATTGCCATTTTATCAATCATTGGAATACCGGTTTTAATCTTCTCTACCGCATAGCGTACATCCTGCCCTGCTACCAGCTTCTGCCCCAGATCAGTTTCTACTGCAAACGGACGGGCAATACCCACAAAATCACAGGCACCACTCTCAAGTGTGGCATTCATACCAGCAGCAGTTCTAAAACCGCCAGTTACTATAATATGGCAGCTCACTTCCT
Organism: Acinetobacter sp. 22323; assembly: GCF_052044895.1. NCBI lineage: Bacteria > Pseudomonadati > Pseudomonadota > Gammaproteobacteria > Moraxellales > Moraxellaceae > Acinetobacter > Acinetobacter sp. 22323. The sequence continues at coordinate 69,153 of NZ_JBQEOL010000014.1, forward strand.
GACGGATTTTTTCAGCAAAATCCAGGAAATAGGCTTCACGGGCAATCGTGGAAGCTTTACGTTTATCCGCTTTAACGCCTGCCATTGCTGGTGCTTCATAGCTACCGCCGGACACCTCAATCAGGTCAATGCCTACTGCATCAATAGCTTTAAAGACATAGATCACATCTTCTTCGGTGATACCACCACGCTGGAAGTCAGCCGAATTCAGTTTAACAGAAATAATGAAATTTTCTGAAGTTGCAGCACGAACTGCCTTATAGATTTCTAATAAGAAACGGGTACGGTTTTCAATACTGCCACCCCACTGATCCTGACGTTTATTGGTCAATGGCGATAAGAACTGACTGATCAGATAGCCATGCGCACCATGAAGCTGTACACCTTCAAATCCTGCTTTTTCACAAATTGCAGCAGAAGTTGCAAAACGCTGGATAATATCCAGAATTTCATCTTCGCGCAGTTCACGTGGGGTACCAAAACTGACAGCCAGTGCCGGACTAAATGGCACTGCCGATGGTGCTACAGTTTCCCGATTCAAACCTTTTGGACACTGACGCCCCGGATGTGACAACTGCACCAGTTGCACCATACCATGACGTTTGCCAACTTCTGCCCAAGCCTTAAGTTTATTCAGGTCACGTTCTGTTTCAGCGACTACAACACCCGGTTCATTCTTGGCACGAAAATCCACCATGACATTACCCGTAATCGCACAGCCTAGCCCGCCTTTAGCCCAAGCTTCGTAGAGTTTCAAATGTGAGTCATTCGGCTGACCAGCATCATTAGCGAGTGCCTCGCTCATAGCTCCCTTGATGATACGGTTTTTAAAGATGGTATTACGAATCTGAATTGAATCTGCCAGTTGTGTCATACTTTTTTCCTAAACATTATGCTTTTATTCTGTCGGTGTTATACCCTGTCAGCAAGAAATTGACAATGACCCATGTCAATTTCATTTAAAAAGATTTGTAGTTTTAATATTGGCTGGCTGCAATTAACTGGCGGGTATAGTCAGTTTGTGGGTGCAAGAATAATTGTTCAGTTTCCTGAACCTCCATAACTTGTGCGTGATGCAGTACCAAAACCTTCTGGCAGAGTGCTCGTACCACTTGTAAATCATGACTGATAAACAGGTAGCTAATCCCTTCTTCTTGCTGAATACGACGTAACAGTTTCACAATTGCGCGTTGTGTAGTACGGTCCAGTGCTGAAGTCGGCTCATCCAGAATTAAAAGTTTTGGTTCTAAAATCAATGCTCTTGCCAATGATACACGTTGACGCTGCCCCCCAGAAAGCTCATGTGGATAGCGGTCTTTAAAAGATGCCGGCAGCTCTACCCGCGCTAAAGCTTCCTCGACACGACTACGGATTTGCTCATTGGTCGTCGCTTTCAAGCCCAACCCTTCACCAATGATCTGTTCGATGGTCATACGCGGATTCAGACTGCTAAATGGATCCTGGAAGACGATCTGAAAATTACTACGTAATGGTCGTAAGGCTTTTTCAGACAATTGATTCAAATCTTGATTTTCCAAAAGGATTTGACCGTGGCTTTCAATCAATCGTGCTATGGCCAAAGCAAGTGAGCTTTTACCTGAACCACTTTCGCCCACCACTCCAATCGATTGCCCCTGCAGCATGCTTAAATCAAGCGGTTCGACAGCAGTGACATAGTCCTTAATGCGATTCAGTAGACCCTGTTTAATGGGAAATTTGACTTCTACCTGCTTAAGTTCGAGCAAGGTTTCAGTTTGCTCTAAAGGCAGTGCCTGACCAAAATCATGATTGAGCAAGTCTTGGGTATAAGTTGATTGGGGTAAATTAAAGATCTGTTGTACTTCACCTTGTTCTTCAATGCAGCCCTTGTTCATGACAATCACCTGATCAGCATAGCGTCTCACCAGATTCAGGTCATGACTGATCAGAATCATCGCCATCTGCCGACTCTCCTGTAAAGATTTCAGCAAATGTAAAATCTGGGCTTGCAAGGTGACATCGAGTGCTGTAGTTGGCTCATCTGCAATCAGGATATCAGGATCCAGTGCCAATGCCATGGCAATCATCACGCGCTGACGCTGGCCACCAGATAATTCATGCGGATAACGCCTCAGTTTGTCCTCAGGTTCAGGAATACCAACATCCTTCAGTAACTCCAGCACCCGTTCTCGTGCCTTGGCTTTAGACCAGCCCTGCAACAACAAGGTTTCGCCAATGATCTTTTCTACCCGATGTAAGGGATTTAGTGCCGTCATCGGCTCCTGAAAGATCATGGCAATCTTCTTGCCGCGAATCTGACGTAATTGGGGCTGAGAAAGCGTCAGTAAATTCTGACCATCTAATACCGCCCGGCCTTGTACCTTTAAATTTCTTGGCAACAAACCCAAGATTGCCAGACTACTAATCGATTTACCTGAACCACTTTCACCGACAATCGCCAAGGTCTGCCCGGCAGACAGTTCAAAACTTAGCTGTTGTACCAGTACCTGATCTAGACTGCTGATCTGCAGATTTTCGACCTGTAGAAGCGGTGTTGCGTTATTGACGTCTTGGATCGAATGCATCACGCGTCGCCTCCCCAATATAGATCAGTAAAGATAGAACTATGGCCAGCGTAAAGAAGCCGGATAAAGCCAACCACGGCGCATTCAGATTGTTTTTGCCTTGTAGCAGCAATTCACCCAGTGAAGCTGCATCAGGTGGCAATCCATAGCCAAGAAAATCCAGTGCTGTCAGTGCGGTAATATTAGCCGTCAGCATAAATGGTAGCTGTGACAGACTCGAACTCATGGCATTGGGTAAAATATGCCGGAAGATAATCGCACGATCAGAAACACCAAGGCTACGTGCGGCACGCACATAGTCAAAATTACGTGCCCGTAAAAATTCAGCCCGCACCAGACCAACCAGGGTAGTCCAGCCGAACAGCAGCATGATCAGGAATAGCCAATACACATTTGGGGTAAACATGCTGACCAGAATCATCACCATAAACAGCATCGGCAAGCCACCCCAGACTTCCAGAACGCGTTGCCCTACCAAATCAATCCAGCCACCATAATAGCCCTGAATCGCACCGATTATAATGCCGATGACTGCAGATGCGATGGTCAGGGCGAAGCCGAAAAGCAATGATATTCGTAGACCGTAAAGGATTCGCGCCAACACATCACGACCTTGGTCATCAGTCCCTAACCAGTTTCGTGACGTGGGTTCAGACGGCACGGGCACTGCCAGTTCCAGGTTTGGCGTCTGGTAGGAATATTCAATCAGTGGCCACAATGCCCAGCCCTTGGCATTGATTAACTGCTGAACGACAGGATCTTTATAATCTGCTTCAGTTTCAAACACACCACCAAATGTGGTTTCCGGATACGTCTTAAATGCCGGCACATATAGTGAACTGTCATATCTCACCAGCAACGGTTTATCGTTAGCAATCAGTTCTGAACCTAAGGACAAAATGAAAATAATGATAAAGATAATAAAGCAGCTGAAGCCGAGTTTATTTTCCTTAAAACGCTGCAAGCGCGCTCGCATGATCGGTGACATTATTTGGCACCTCGCGAGTCAAAGTTAATTCGCGGGTCGATCACCTGATACATCACATCACTGATCAAACGCAGAATCAGCCCAAGCAAAGTAAAGATAAACAAGGTCCCAAAAATCACCGGATAATCACGCTGTACAATCGCTTCAAAGCCAAGCAGACCTAATCCATCTAAGTTAAAGATAATTTCAATAAACAGGTTACCGACAAAGAAGATCCCGACCAGTGCTTCCGGCAGACCCGCGATGACAATCAGCATGGCATTTCGGAAGACGTGTCCATATAGCACACGCGATTCATTTAAGCCCTTGGCACGTGCTGCCAGTACATACTGTTTGCTCAGCTCTTCCATAAAAGAATATTTGGTTAAGTAAGTCAGCCCGGCAAAACCACCAATTACCATCGCCAGCAATGGCAAGGTCATATGCCAGAAGTAATCCTTAATTTTTCCGAACCAGGACAATTCAGCAAAGTTTTCCGACACCAACCCTTGCAGTGGGAACCATTGGAAATAGGAACCACCCGCAAAAAATACGATGAGTAAAATGGCAAAGACAAAAGCCGGAATGGCATAACCCACGGCGAGCAGCATCGAAGTGGATTTATCAAACAGGCTGCCATGCTGACGCGCCTTTCGAATCCCAAGTGGAATCGAGACCAGATAAATCAGCAAAGTGCTCCACAGTCCCAATGACAGAGAAACTGGTAATTTTTCCAATAATAATGTAGTTACAGGTTTATCTTTAAAGAAACTGATGCCGAAATCTAGTTGCACATAGCTTTTCAGCATTTCCCAAAAACGGATATGAGCGGGCTGATCAAAACCATATTGGGCCTTGATTTTTTCCACCATCTCGTCACTCAGGCCTTTGGCACCCTGATAGCTGCTTTTGGACTGTGCAGTTTCTGCACCTGTGGTTCCGCCCATGCCCTGAAAAGTTTCTGCCTGTTGAATGGCCTGTTCGACCGGTCCACCCGGCGCAATCTGAATGACAATGAAATTAATCAGCAGAATCAAAAATAAAGTCGGGATAATCAGCAAGAGCCGCTTAAGTATGTAGGTTCCCATTGTCAGTGATATTCCTTATTATTTTTGACGACGTAAATATTGGCTCACTTGTGCAGCTTTTTGTGGATTACTCCACCAGAAGTCGAATCCAACAGCAAGTTTTGGCTTAATCTTTGGCTGCTCATACATATTCCAGTAAGCATACCAGTTGCCGCCTTTCCCATAGGTCGGAATCTGATAGTAGCCAGCACGCAGCAGACGATCCAATACTTTGGTACGAATCACCAATTGCTGGCGATCCGGTGCCTGAATCACCTTAGTAATAGCATCATCAATCACAGCATTTTTGATACCCGCATAATTGTAATTACCCGGCTGATCTGCTGACGCACTACTCCAGAACTGTGCCTGCTCATTGCCCGGGTTGAGAGACTGTGGCAAGACATTGGTCGTCATATCAAAATCTTTACTGCGCATACGTTCAATGTACTGAGGCACATCAACATGACGGATATTCACCGTGATCCCCAGTCGCTTCAGATTACGTATAAAAGGCATTAAGGTACGTTGCAAACCATCCTGATGAATCAGAAACTCAAGTCGAATCGGCTTACCTTTTGGATCAGTTAGTTGCGCATTGTGATAACGGTAACCCGCCTCGAGTAACAATTCCCGCGCGACCAGTAAATTCTTGCGATTAAAGCCCGAAGCATCCGAAACTGGATATTTCCAGTCTTTCAGCACACCAACACGCTGAATCGGATCTAACTTAGCCAGATAAGGCTTTAAAATCGCCAGTTCTTCAGCTGAAGGCATGCCCTTCGCTTCCAGCTCACTATTAGCAAAATAACTTTGTAAACGGTGGTATTGACCATAAAACAGCGCCTTGTTCTGCCACTCAAAATCATAGGCATAAGTTAAGGCTTGACGAAAGCGGATATCCTGCATTGGTGCACGACGGGTATTGAATACAAAGCTTTGTGTCGGAATCGGGTTTTCATGGTTGAAGTTGTATTTCACCACCATCTTGTCCTTGATGGCTGAAAAATTGTATTCCGTTACCCATTTACGTGCGGTGTATTCCTGATGCACGGTATATTGACCAGACTTAAAACCCTCAAAACCAACATCCATATTGCGGTAATAAACAAACTTCAGGCGATCAAAGTTATATTTACCCCGGTTAATGGGTAGATCTTTTGCCCAGTAATTCGGATTGCGTTTATAGCTAATGCTGCGCCCTGCATCAATGCTTTCAATCAGATAGGGACCTGAACCCAAAATTGGCTGCATGGTGATGCGGCCAAAGTCTTTGCCTTGCCAGTTTTTCTTAGAATAGATAGGCATCTGTGCCAGGATCAGCGGCATTTCCGAATTATTATTTGACTTAAAGCTCATCTTGACCTGGTACCTGGATAGTACCTCGGTTTTATCCAGATCTGACAGATACATCTGCAAGCCTGGATTACCTTTGCTTGTGTACGTATCAAAACTGAATTTTATATCTTCTGCAGTGACTGGCGTACCATCACTAAAACGTGCTTTGGGATTCAGATGATAAATCACATAGGCAGTTTTTTTTGGATCATAGGTGACTTTTTCAGCCAGCAAGGGATACATCACGCCCGGCTCATCCAGGGAACTGACCATGAGCGTATCAAACAGGTATTCCACGCCATCTGCTGCTGTACCTTTGCCGTTCATGGCATTCAGGTTATCAAAGGTACCATTGGCAGACTGGCTGAGATAACCACCTTTGGGCGCTGCAGGATTGGCATAGGGTAAATGTGTCAGCCCGGCATATTTGGGCTGACTATGAATGGCGATATAAGGAGTGGTCTGCAGTGCAGCCCAAGCCCCCTGAGTAATGACCGAAATTCCACAGATATAAATCAGGCGCTTTGCAGCAGCAAACGGCATTCAGATACTCCCTGTATCATTTCGGCTTTAGAGATTTGGAACCTTGATCACATCCCCGATACGCAGTTGAGTATTCGGTTTCAGGTCATTCATTTCTGCCAGTGTACTACTGTCCATGCCATAACGTGAGGCTAAACCGATCAATGTATCGCCACGCTTGATTTTATATTCTGTAATACGTTTAGGGACTTGCAGACTTTGGCCCACACGCAAGCCCGCATTAGCACGCAGATTATTTAAACTGGCAAGTTCTGTGGTGGTAATTCCCAGACGACTGGCAATCGCGTTAAGTGATTCGCCTGACTTCACTGTATAGCTTTCTGTGGCCTTAGATGAAACAGTCGTGGTTACTGCTTTGATCTCATCTACCTTTTTAGTTTCTGGCAGATCACCGTCAATCTTCAGACGCTGTCCGACACGTAATGGACTCGATACAGACAAATCATTCAGCTCAGCCAGATATTTCAGTTGTAACTTGTACTCGTGTGCAATTGAACTGAGGGTTTCACCTGATTTCACTATGTGGGTGTCTGACTTCACACCTTTCACCGCCTGCTCAGTCACAGTTTCACGAGCTGCTTCTGCATCTCCGGTCAATTTCAGACGTTGTCCTACTCGCAGGCCAGCATTACGGGATAAACCGTTCAGATTCGCCAGATGATCCATGCTCAGATTATACTTGGCCGCAATTCCTGTCAGGGTATCACCCGACTGCACAGTATAATTCTCTGGCACAGTGCTGCCCGCAGGAATCTTAATGGTTTGACCAATACGTAAACCGCTATTGGCAGCAAAGCCATTTAAGGCTGCCAGTTCAGCCACACTGAGTTTGGACTGATTGGCAATGCTATACAGCGTCTCACCACGTTTTACCTGATAGTTTTCAGTTGCAGTCTGGTCCACTTTAATATTTTCAAACTTCTGCTCAATTTTCTTGCCTGAGCTTGCAGATTCAGCTTCATTCAAAGGTACATTGATTTTTTGACCAGCCATCAGGCTGCTGCCTGAAGTCAAACCTGGCGTCAACGCAGCCAGTTCCGCATTCGAAAGTGCATAACGGTCTGCAATCAGTTTTAGATATTCGCCGCGCTGAACGGTATAAGTCTTAGTCTGAACTTTACTTCTTTCCGCTTTTTTCGTTTCTTCAACTTTCGCTTTAGAAGCAGCAGTTTCTTTTAAGGATAGTTTTTGACCGACAAATAGACCGCTGGTCGTGCTCAAACCATTATAGTCAGCCAGCTGTTTTACCGTTAAACCAAACTGGCTGGCTACACCGGTGAGTGAATCATTGGCTTGTACCACATAGCTTTCTGGTTTTCCGGCAGGTTTTGATGCTTCTTGAACAGGTTTGGCATCATAAAGATAGATCGTGGTACCGACATATAAAGTGGCATTTGGATCAATCTGGTTCCATTTCGCCACATCCCGCCAGTTCACTCCATTTTTAGCAGCAATCAAAGCCAGGTTGTCACCCGGTAAAACCGTATAGGTACTGCGCTTGCCTTTTGGTGCAACAACCACAACTTCCGAATCTGTTTTAACGTAATTCTTGCCTTGGTTCAATTTCGCTTCGACTGAATCTGCCTTGGTACTTTCCGCTACGCCTTTTGGATACGAGAAACCTTTGGTCAGTTCTTTACCCTGCTGTTCTGCTACAGAAAGGCTGGTCTGAATCGCGGTCAGCTTAATCTTGCCATCATAAGGATCGACAATTTCAGTACCCGCAGGTGCCAGTGCTTTCAGCTCCTCCACCACTTCTGCCTGTTCTGCGGCTGTCGCTACCGGTTTCAGGATTTCATCTACAGACTTTGGAATTTCCTCTGCCACAACCGCTGCCTGAATCTGTTCACGTTCCTTTGCAGAAATTGGCGGTTCAACCTGAATCGGTTGCACAGGTGTTACCGGCGTCACTGCAACTGGAATACGCGGTGCACTTGGAATAGGTAATTCACTCTTCGCAGCAAAATCAGCCAAAGCTGAAGAACCTCTTGGTGTGCTGACCCTAGTCTTGCTTTGGGCAGTCAGGTTGGGTTTGGCTGTACTTGTAGCTGCTGGTGTTGCAGCGGCAGTAACAATCGCTGTGGTCGCGACTGTGGACGTCGCTTTGCTTGCAGTAGTGGCTACAGGTGTTGCAGGTTTAACGGTTGTCGTGGTTGAGGCCGTGATTGCAGGCGGTGTCTGTTTAGCTGGCGTGATTGTTTTGCTATTCAGCTCAGGTGGCGTGGTTTTTACTGGCGTAATCGTCTGATTATTCTTCGGTAAACTGCTGGTAGAGCTTGCCCATAAACCTGAAGAAGAGGATTGAAGCTTTTTCAGTTTTTCATCAATGGATGGACTCAGGTCAGCTGGAATCAGAATACGGCGCGGACTGTCCGGATCAATCCTGTCTCCACGATGCCCTGGGTTCAACTGATACAATTCAGCCCGACTTAAACCGGTAATCGCAGCAATTTCATTCAGGCTGGCTGCCCCAACACTGACTTCACGAAAGTGCGGACGGTTGGCAATAGGCGGCAGACTCACGCCATATTTGGCTGGACTTTTTACAATCTGTGCCACTGCCATGAAACGAGGAACATAGTTCATGGTTTCCTGCGGCAACTTCAGTGACCAGTAATCAGTTGGCAAACCAGCAGCCTTATTACGGTTAATCGCCTGCTGAATACGGCCTGGACCGGCATTATAGGATGCTAAAGCCAGTTCCCATGAACCGAACTGATTATATAATGCACCCAAAAACTCATAGGCAGCGCGAGTTGACTCCACCACATCACGGCGGCCGTCATACATCGAGGTCTGTTTTAAACCATAAATACGGCCGGTACTTGGAATAAACTGCCACAGACCCGCTGCAGCCGCACTACTGGTTGCTGCCGGGTCGTATGAACTTTCAATCACTGGAAGCAATGCCAGCTCAGTCGGCATACCACGGCGTTCAGCTTCTTTTACTGTGTAATATAAATAACGTGAAGCACGCGCACTTAAACGCTCTAAATATGGCTGACGTGATGCGAACCAGCCACGCTGGGCATCAATACGCGGATTCCAGACATCCAGATTCATCTTGAAACCGACAGTCATGCGCTTCCACACATCACCGTGTTTCAGTACCAACAGTCGGTCGCCTTCTACCGCACGCATATCAGTCGCGGATAAAAGATCTTCCAGACTATCTAGACTATCGGCGCCTAAATAATTCGAACTTGTTTGTTTATGCTTGGACCCTGCCGCGCTTTGTGTCGTCGAACAACCCGTTAAACCTAAGGATGCAAGCGCAGTGCCGAGAACTGAGACTTTTAAAAATGAAGGTAACGATGGCTGCCACATGAATGCGGTTGGTTTATACATAAAGAAATCCAAACAACTTGTATAAAATTTATTTTTTAGATATGCCATTTTAATTAAGCATGTCGACGACACAAGCTAATAATTTACCGCGATTTGACGTTAAATGTTACAAGAAATTAAAAAATCGCGGAGATATGGATTATTCAAACGTATTTGCGTTATACAATATCCCGCTCAGCTTGTTCTTTTTTGATCGGATTTGGTTTATGTCTCAAACAATCACACTGTATGTGGATGGCGCATGCCGCGGCAATGGTAAGGAAATCGCTGTAGGTGGTTGGGGTGCCTATATTCAGAACGGTTCAGATGAGCATAAAATTTATGGCGGCGAGCTTCAGACCACCAATAACCGTATGGAACTGATGGCTGCCATAGAAGGGATTTCTGTCTGTCCCAAAGATGCCAAGCTGGTGATCTGGACCGATTCCAATTATGTCAAAAAAGGTATCACTGAATGGATCGAAGGCTGGAAACGTAAAAACTGGAAAGATGTCAAAAACCCTGACTTATGGAAACAGCTGGATGCAGTTTGCCAGGGCCGTCAGATTGACTGGCACTGGATCAAAGGACATGCTGGCCATGAGGGTAATGAAATGGCCGATCAGCTGGCTAATCTGGGTGCGGATCTCGCCTTAAAAAATGGCGAAAAATCCCGTCATGTTCCAGCAATTCATTTTGCAGCAAGCGTTGAGATAAAAACACAAGATATAAAAAAGCCTGAAAAAGACTGGTTACTGGATGATCCTTTTGGCCTGGAACTGGCTGAAGCTGAAGAAATGGATGAACTCATGGCAGATGTAACTGAAGTGACCATGGAAACTCACTTAAACAATCAGCCTGTCGCTGCTGAACAAGCGCTAGTAGAGACTCAATTGCACCCGCAGATTGTGATTACTCCAGCCACATTAAATATATCTGGTCCTCGTCAGCTGATTCTCGATACAGAGACCACCGGTTTCTATTATCAGGATGGTGACCGGATTATCGAGGTCGGCGCGATTGAAATGGTGAATCGTAAACTCACCGGCAGCTCGATTCATATTTATATCAATCCGAAAAAACCGGTAGGCGATTCAGTTAATGTCCACGGCATTACTGATGAGTTCCTGCAAGACAAGCCTTTATTTGAGGATATTTCTCAAGTTCTGTTCGATTACTTGAAAGGTGCAGAAATCATCGCGCATAACGCGACCTTCGATATGAACTTCCTGGATATGGAATTCAAGCGTGCTGGTTTTCAAACCCTGTCAGAAGTCTGTGAAGTCACGGATACCCTGGCGATGGCCAAGTCACGCCATCCGGGCCAGAAAAACTCTCTTGATGCCCTGGTACGTCGTTATGAGATTCCGCAGCGTGACCGTACTTTCCACGGCGCATTACTCGATGCAGAAATTCTGTCCGATGTTTACCTGGCGATGACCGGTGGTCAGGTTTCTTTTGATATGGATGCCCTGTCACATAGTGAAGAACAAAATGCCAGCTCAGGCAGTGTGAAAATTGAAATTGATCTACCGGTAATTTTGCCATCTGATGAAGAATTGAGCGAACATGAGAACTGGGTCAAACAATATGAAGAAAAACATGGAGCGCCTTGCCTTTTCGCAAAATAAAATCCATTATTCAGTTAACAATTTATGTTAAAAAAAATAACAGTTCAGTTATAGTAAATACAAAGATGTCCTGCCAGTTGCAGCAGGCCTCAACTATTAGATAAAACTTCAGGAAAGGTGCAGATCAATGTCTTACCAAACCTCTATACATTTTGACCCTACGGCTTTACTGATAATAAAAAATGAGGTTGATAATTCGATCAAATTGGTTGAATCAGCAGTCAGCACACTGGTAGAAGATCAGACCTTGCCTTTTGGGATTGATGATGCGCTCAACCAGTTCGAACAGTGTGCCCAAGTTCTTGCACTGATCGATATGCCAAGCCTGGCCAAAGTTACTCAATATTCTGCTGAGCTTATGCGCAAGATCATGGGGAATCCTGCCAACGTGAACACGGCAGAAGTGATCGCCCTCAGTGAAGGGACGACCATGCTGAAGCGCTATATCGAATTCATTTGCTTGCGTGAAGTCAAAATTCCACAATTTTTGCTGGATACTTTAAACCGGCTGGAACTTGCGCTGGGCAAGCCACTGACTACTGAAGGCCATCAGATTGAGTCCCTGCTCGACCTGATCACACCTGATTTTGATCTGCCGCAAGCACCTGGACTGGAGAAGTCTGCTTATGTGCATCGCCTGTACAAGCTATCGCTGAATAAACTGCTTAAGCAGGAAGAAAGCGATCTGGACTTACAAGCGATCAAACTGGTGGGGACTTATCTGGCAGGTCTTTCTGAGCAGCACCCAAGCAAACAGTACTGGAATCTGGTCTATGTGGCGTTCAATCATATCGATAAGCTCCTGATCAACGAGCCACGTTTACGCACCCTGATCAGTGTTGAGCGTAATATGGCACAGTATTTCAATGCACCAGACCGTTTCAAGGCGAACATTGCTGACCTGGCGAATATACTGAGCTTATGTATCAGCCAGGAAGATGACATTGCTCATCATATCCGTAGCAAGCTGAATATCGGTGAAGATTCATTGACCGATACTCAATTACAGGTCTTCAGCCGTCATTTATATGGTCCTGATTTTGAAACCATGCATACCATCAGTGATCTGGTAACAGCAGAAATGGCACAGATCCGTAATGACATCGAATACAACTATCACAACATGACCCCTGAAAAGACTCAGGAATTGCAGGTTCAGCTGAATAGCATGGCAAACATCTTCAAGGTTTTGAACCTGAATGAAGCTTCTAATGATCTTACTCGTCAGGCTGCTTCACTCAGTCAAGCTGAAGTGTTGAAAGATGAAGGTTTTGCCCAGCAGCTTATGAATGTGATTTTGTCTGCTATGAACTCGATTGGGATACTAGAACGTCATCACACCTCTAGCCGTTTACAGCTCCGTGTAAATAACATGAATATTTCACTGGATCGTCTGGATGAAGCACATGCTGCTTTACTGAGCGAGACCAAAGCGCTGATCGAACTTGCAAGCCACACCCTAATGAATTACTTGCAGGACCAGAACCTGCAAACATTAGAAAGCTTGCCAAACCAGATCCGTGAAATTGCGGGTGCAATGCTGTTCCTGAACGCTGAAAATGGTCAGGCCGCACTAAGCACAACGGCTGACTTTATTCAAAGCCGGATTGAATCTGCTACTGCACTCAGTACCGATGACGTCAATCGCGTGCTTGATCCACTCGCCAGCGCGGATATGCTCATTGACAATTTAAAGAGCAAACAGCCTGTATTACAGTCAATGTTTAAGGTAGCATTGGACAGTAGTCAAAAACTGAAAACTGTAGCCTAATGTCTAAATTGTCACTTGCGTATATCTTTCAACAACAGCAACTTTTAGTCGATGAAAATCTCCAGCTTCCCCAAGTGGAAGCGCTAGCAAGTGACATACAGCTCGGTACGGGTGATCAGGTGATTGCCCGTGACCTCCTCCCTGAGGAACCGATTCCTCTAGGTCTGCAACTCGTTCCAATCCGTCAGTTACTGCAATATTGGAATGTTCGCCAGTTTGAACAGGCCAGTCGCGCTGTACAGCTACTGGAATGGCGTCGCAATCATCGTTTCTGTAGTCATTGTGGTATACCGACCGAAGCCCATGCCGTAGAATATGCTATGGTCTGCCCCGCTTGCCATTACCGCCAATATCCACGCGTACAACCTTGTGTGATTACCGTGATTACCCGTGGTGAAGATGAAATCTTGCTGGCTAAAAATGCCCGAAATAAAACCAGCCAGATGTATGGACTGATTGCCGGTTTTGTCGAAGTCGGTGAAACTTTGGAAGAAGCAGTCCGTCGTGAAACGGAAGAAGAAGTCGGAATTAAAGTCAAAAATATTCAATATCTGGCCAGCCAGCCTTGGCCCTTCCCAAGTAATCTGATGATTGCCTTTAAAGCAGAATACGCTTCTGGCGAGATCAAACTGCAGGAAGAAGAAATCAGTGATGCACAATTCTTTAAGCTGGATGCCCTGCCAGAAATTCCATTCAAAGGCAGCATTGCACATTCTATGATTATGCATATCACGCAAGGCACGCCCGTGGCTGATGATACTCAAGCCTGGTTGTAAGCCAATTTATAAACAAAAAGCCCGGTATTAAATCCGGGCTTTTTACATTCAATAGAATGAATTATTTAAATGCATCTTCTAGTGCCCACAGTACTCTAGACTTGGTTACAAAGAAGCGGCTAAACAGGCTGGAAAGTGATCCAACAATAGTAATGTGTCCGAGCTTTGGAATACTGATCACATGACTATGGTTACCATGTTGCTTTAATACCCGATCCAGATCATGACTATTGAAATGTCCCACGATATCGTCTTTTTCAGCAATAAACAGATAATGCTTCAAAGGCTGAGGTTGTACAAAGTACAGTGGCATCACCTGCTGATAAGGCACTGCCTGATCAAAGGCATTAGCACAGATCGGATCATCCTTATAGTCAAAATGATAAGGCCCCGCTAAACCAATGATAGCGCGGATATTCGCCAGCCGCTCTGCTGTATGCTGCTGCGGATAGTACACCGCTGACATCACATTAAACGCACCGGCAGAATGTCCCATCAATACAATATTCTCTGATGAAATCTGCAGCTTTGCTGCCGCAGTGTGCAGATGATCCAAAAGCAGATGCAAGTCATCCACAGATTGCGGGAAGATATGTTCTGGCGCCAGATGGTAATTTGGAACCACCACGTCATAGCCTTCACGGGCAAAAGCCTCACCAATAAACTGATATTCTTTCTTATCCCCATGTAGCCAGGCACCACCATGGACAAAGACAATCAAGGGGCGATGTGCCAAAGGCTGTGCACTACGATACAGATCAAAACGCTGCCGCGCTTTAAGGCCATAGGCCAAATGCCGTTCAGCGCTATAACCTGCTTTGGGAGTAAAACGGTTCAGCGCATAGCTACCGAGATCATATAAGCGAAAATCCCGGTAGATTTGTCTTGCAACGTTCAGATGACTCGACAGCTTGGCTTTAAAAGAGTGCACCTTATTGTGCATAATTTGGTTCAACTGTATCAGGATCAATCGCAACTGGAGTTTGCACCAAGGCACTTGATGAAGCTGTGGTCGCAAAGTTTTGGCTGGTTGAATTGCTGAGCGTTTCTACATTATCAATCAGGGTCACAATTTTAGTGACATTACCGACTTGCGCCAGCACCTGATTGAGATCAGCAATTTCAGCATTGTTTAGACGGCCCATCACATATAACACGCCATCTTCGGTATGCACATGTACCTTACTGTCTGCAACTACAGGCGCTTTCATGATCAGGCCACGGGTATTTGCCGTTGCTGCGGTATCCTGCATGATGGTGCCATAACTGATCTGGTTACCGATAGTAATAAAGTTATGTACGGCTTTCACATCACTCATGGCTTTGACATTGTCTTCAGCCAGTTGTTTCAGATGCGCATCTGGCACCTGACCAGTCAATAATACATGACCATGAAAACTCTCAATATTGACTCGCGACTGTTTGAATCGTGAATCAAGTTTATAAAGATTAATTTTTGCAGTACGCACAATTGAAGAATCGATAAAAACCTGTCCAAGGGTACGCGCCCCTTGATCCGTACCGACAGGAGCCGTGCCTGTACCACCTGAAATAAAGCTGGCACAGCCCGATAAACTTGCGACACATAACATTGTTATTACAATACGTTTAACCACTCAGCAAGACTCCTTATTGTTTAATACGTCTTTGTTCAATTTAATAAATTCTGTCGCGCAATCTTGATCAACTTTTATTTTCCTTGAACATTACCATAATCTCTGTACAGAAAACCGCACAAAGAAAAGCCTGTGTTGTTCAAAGATTAATAAACTCTTGATCAAAAGTAAAAGCATTTTCAATCCATTGCGAATCATAAAGGTAATTGCAAAAATCATGCTGTATGGTTTTTGCAAAATGTTGATTAAAATCAAAACAAATCACATCAAAACGACAGAAAAAATGCTGAAATTCTTCATGATTTTGCAGGAAATGAAGAGCAGTTTTCATCATTTTCCGCTGCTTGCTAAGGGAAATTGACTCGAGTGCATTGGCATAATCTGTACTTGCCCGTGCTTTTACTTCAACAAAAACCAGCTCTTGATTACGTTGCACGATTAAATCAATTTCACCATAACGGCTGTGATAATTGGCTTGGACCAACTGAAAGCCATGATGCTCCAACAAGGCAAGCGCTTGCTGTTCTGCCCATTTTCCCAATTGCTGACTGATACGCATAATAGTTAAATCAGCTTGACGCCCTTGCTGGTATATTCAAAGCAGGCGGGCATACGTCGCAGTCCCTGCGCATTGACCTGAATATGTCCGGTACGTCCCTGAAATTGTAGCTGTTCGGCTTTCTGGTCATTTAAATACAGCTGACTGATCTGCCAGGCATCTCCACCAAAGGCGATTAACCGCTGATAGGACATCTGCACCGGCGCCTGCTGATAGGCATTCAATACATCTGGCCAGGCATGAGTATACAGTGCAGGTACGTCACAAAATTTAATACCTTTAGGCAAAGTTATATGCTGGTCAATCGCATTGGATACGGTATAAAGCCGTTTTTTCGGCAGGTTTTGCATTGCGGCCAACCACTCCGGATTGCCCACGAGTAATAAACCCTGTTTAGAGGACAAAGATTTTGGTGCAATATCGATAATATCGACTTGCAGATCCCCTACACTGAGCAAAGACATCAACATCAGTTCATGCTCGGTCTCACTTCCGGGCTGACGTAGTACCTGTAAATACCGAATTCGATCCTTAGTCAGTACCTTCTGTAAAGCAATTGCATCTTCACGTTTAGACAGACTGAACTGCCAGAGCTGAGGTGAACTGCTCATGCTGTCATTCAGACTCAGGGTTTTGACTTTTGGCTGGGCCTGAACCAGTGCTTCAATATCCTGACGTGCCAGTGGCCCCACGATGAGCTGCGTCTTTTTATTGACATGCTGTTTCAGTAATTGTGACATTTTTTTCTGATCAGAATTCACCCATTTAATCGGCACTTTTTGCCCTGATGCCATATAGGCACTCATGAATCCCTGTTTGATATTCGATGCAGCTCGCGCCAAAGGACCAGATTCGGGTAGAATGACCAGAATTTCCGCTTGCACGCTGCCGATGCAGCCCAATAAGCTCAAACCCAATATTTTTTTAATATTCTTCCGTTTTTTATAATTCTGTTTATTCCACATGGAGAAACCTATGAGTGCTCAGTTATTTGTTGTTGCGACTCCAATCGGGCACTTAGATGATATTAGTTATCGTGCAATTGAGGTGTTGAAGTCGGTGAGTCTTATTGCTGCTGAGGATACACGAACTTCTATGCAATTGCTCAAGCATTTTAATATTTCCACTCCACTGACAGCCTGCCACGACCATAATGAAAGCAACAAGATAGATCAGCTTATTCAACGTTTGCTCAATGGCGAAAACATGGCACTGATCAGTGATGCGGGTACACCATTGATTAGTGATCCAGGCTTTAAATTCGTGCGTGCTGCACAGGAACACAATATTCGTGTGATTCCTGTGCCTGGTGCCTGTGCTGCAATTGCTGCTTTAAGCGCAGTAGGTTTACCGAGTGACCGTTTCAGCTTTGAAGGCTTCCTGCCATCAAAACAAAGCCAGCGTCTGCTCAATCTGGAAAAACTCAAAGATGAAACCCAGACCATGATTTTCTATGAGGCACCGCACCGGATTCTGGAATGTGTGAAAGATATGGCGAATGTGTTTGGTGCTGATCGTCCGGTTGGTTTTGCCCGTGAAATTACCAAAACGTTTGAAACTATCCGAAAGATGACCCTAGGCGAATTGATTAAGTTTATTGTCAAGGACGCTAACCAGCAAAAAGGTGAAATCGTACTGGTAGTGGGTGGAGCGACTGTCGAAAAAGATATGGATCAGGAAAAACTCGACAAACTGTTACTCCGTTTATTACAGGATCTTTCCGTGAAAGCAGCTTCTCAGCTGGCAGCCGACCTGACCGGCATCAAAAAGAAAGTGGCTTACCAACGCGCACTTGAGTTAACGGGTGCCAATGACTAAATCGCTTTTTCCAGAGAAAGATAGACATAAAAAAACACCACTGTAATCTGTGGTGTTTTTTTATATTCAGGAGGTAGACGACTTATTCGCGTACTGAATCGTCTGCCGGCACTTCAGTAATTCGACCACCGCGAGCCAGGAACGCAGCCACCTCATCTTCAAGTGCCTGACGCTTTTTTAGCTTCGCTGTCACAGTCAATGTTTCAGCTTCGAGAACGTCTGTATCACTAACAACTTCATCGCCTTCAGCAGCGCCTTTCTCTGCTGCTTTCGCTTCATCATCATCAACGACAGCATCTTCAGCTTCATCATATTCATTCATATCTGTCATTTTCATCTCCCCCACAAATGACCATCACATGTGCATTTAAACTAGGTTGTAAATTACCTGAAATTTAGCAATCTCTTTGTATTTCGCCTAGTACCAAATATTAAAAAATCGTATCTTTTTTAAACAAATTCGTTTCTTTTTACATATGATTGTTTAAAAAATAACAATTCTAGATCAGATGGCGTAGCGGGTATCTTTGAGCAGTCCCAAGCCATTGGCCTGCGTCATAAAAGCATCTTTTAATACAGGCATCTGTTCAACCTGTTTCAGGCCCAAATTACGTGCCCAAACCACAGGGAAAAGTTGAGTGGTTTCCATCCAGCCAATCGCAGACATGCTGTGCATCATGGCATCATTTTGCCCCTTACGCAGATGTTCATAGCGCTGTAAGGTTTGCTCATGTGCCCAGACGCCACGCGTTTTATCATGCAGTAACACATCACATAACACTGCCGCATCCAGACAGCCAATATTGACACCTTGTCCCGCGAGTGGATGAATCACATGGGCAGCATCACCGATCAGGGCCAGTCCATCTTGCACATATTGCTGAGCCGCACGTGCTTTAAGCGGGAAAGTTGCGCGTGGGCTTGCTTCGAGCACCTCACCAAGCATGTGATGACTTTCGCGAGTGAGTAATTGGATAAATTCCTGATCTGACAAAGCTGCATATTCTTCAGCATAATCATCCGGTAAAGTCCAGACGATCGATTGCCAATGCCCCTGTTCTTCAGCTTTTAAGCTTGCCATCGGTAAGTAAGCCAATGGACCAGTTTCCAGGAAAATCTGGCGTGCAACATGCTGATGGGGTTGTGCGGTCTTAATGGCACAGCTGATACCGGCCTGTTTATAGTCCAGGACATCAATGTCAATAAAGGCCTGTTCACGGACAAAGGAATTGGCACCATCTGCACCGATCAGCAATCTGGTTTTGAGCTGGGTACCATCGGCAAGGTGTACAATCCAGACTCCCACCCCGCGTTCTACCCGGCTAACTTTGACCTGTGTGCGGTAATCTTTCAGTTCTTGCAGCATTTTTTGCTGAATGGCCAGGTTCAGAATACTTGGCTCAACCATAGAACCAAGCGCCTGCTCGACTTTTGGTGTTTTCTTGGAAGGCTGGCCAAAATTGATTTCACCATAACCATTTTTATTCCAGACCTGCATACCTGTATATGGCTGCTGACGTGCAAGTTTTTCCCAAACCCCTACTGTTTTTAGCAAATGAATAGTGGCCTGGCTGAGTGCCAATACGCGTGGATTGGCAACACTTAGTGTCTTTTCAGTATCTAAAATCGGTGCAGCATCCAGCACGGTGGTCTGTACGCCATCTTGAGCAAGTAATAATGCCGTTAAACCACCAACCAGCCCGCCACCTACGATGACAGCATCTAATACCTGAGTTTGTTCTGTCATGCTTTGAGTCCCATTGCATAGTTGGCTACAAGTGGCTTGATGCCTGGAATATTTTCAAAAGCCACCAGTCCGGTATTACGGATCAGTTTCAGGAATGGATTCTGGTTGCTAAAACCACGTACGACTGAATCACAGAACTTGATCACACGTTGCTGATCTTTCAGGCGTGATTTTTCATAATCTTGCAGCATTTGAGCATCGCCCAGATCAGCCCTCTGTTCCAGCTGTTCTGCCAGATAACGGTTCAATACATAAGCATCACGCATACACAGGTTAAAGCCCTGGCCTGCAACTGGATGAATCGTATGCGCTGCATTCCCCATTAACACCACACGACCAACTGCCTGCTTTTCTGCCAGGACTTGCGATAATGGGAAACTGAAACGCTTACCAGTTTTCTGGAATTTTCCGGCACGATCACCATAAGTCTGTTGTAAGGCGTGCAGGAAGTGCTGATCATTTTCATCACCCAGCCATTCATGCTCGGTACCTTTAGGAACTGGCCATACCACGGAACGACGGTATTCGCCTGGAAGAGGTAGCAAAGCCAAAGGTCCTAAAGGACTAAAACGTTCAAAACCGACATGTTGATGCGGTTTTGATGTTTGTACGGTTGTGACAATCGCAACCTGATCATAGTCGTGTACCGATGCGCCAATACCCAGTGCCTTACGACAGAAAGAATCGCGACCATCCGCAGCAATTACCAGTTTGGATTGCAGTTTTAAAGCAGTCTCGCCACGCTGTGCTTCAATATAAGCAAAGTCTTTATCCTGGATGAGAGAAGTCACCTGCACGCCATCGATCAGTTCAATGAGTGGCTCTTTTTTGACTTGTGTCAGCAGTACACGACCGAGCCAGGCATTTTCAATCACCTGACCAAAGCTTTCGACTTTTTCCTGTTCAGCGATCAGACGTGCCTTACCAAAACTACCCTGTTCGGTAATATTCACTTCCAGAATCGGCGTGGCATGTTCCTGCAAAGCATCCCACAGATCCAGCTCCTGATAAATCTGTACACTACGGCGTGATAAAGCGCTGTTACGGACATCAAAACTGGAGTGATAGGGAGCAAGATTGATATCATCATAATCTGGGTATTGGATTGCTTCTAACAGTTTGACCGCAATCCCGGTTTTCGCCAGCATCAGTGCGAGGCTTAAACCCACCATCCCACCACCGACAATGATGACTTCTTGTTGCATGCTTTGATCCTTATCTGGGGTATCTATAAAGTCTAGATACGTCTAATCATGTTGGATTTAATCTTACCTCAAAGATTTTTATTTTTATAATGAATTAGTCGTTTAGCTGTAATTGATATTGCTTTGTTAATCGCTTAAATCCTCAAAGAAATAAAACTTGGCACAGATCTGTGTCTTTTTTATAAACGAACCTTAAATAGTCCTTCCAGGAATAAAGCTTAGAGAGAAAAACAATGCAAATAAAGAGATGCTTTATCTTAGCCGGCTGCCTTGTCTCACTTACAGCCTGCTCATCAAAAGACCAAGCACATATTCCTTAGGAAGGAGAAATCGTCACTTGGAACAGAATCCTGAATTGATTGTAAAAGCACAGCTTAGTCCACGTCGAGAGCATTATTTAGGATCCTTTCCAATTAATTAAATCCTTAAAAATATCAATCGATTACGCAGGAAGAATCCAATCAATTTCCGATATCAGACTCTAATCGTCAATTAGAATTTTACTTGATATTGCATAGAACAAATGTTCAAGCGACAGATAGTTATCTGCTAGAGCATAAAGATCAAATTAGAGTAAGAATAGAAAGATTATCTTAGGATTTCAGAAAAAGTTATTTTAACACTGAAAAATTATTTATCAGCAATTTAACTTTTAAAGTATGTCAAGCTTCATTCAAAATTTAAAAATATAGTCTAGATTTTTATATTAGAATTTTCCCTGATTATTTTTTTATTTTGTTGTAGACCTAAAAAATGGCAGATCTTTCTTATATGTAAACAGAGAAAGTGATAAATTAATTCATGCAATTCAAGAAAATATTTATAAATTTAATAAAAACAGCAAAATATAACTTAAGCAGGAAATTGATTTGAATAATTGGCAAGAAATTCATGAAGAATTATGGCAAGGCGAATTCAAACATGAGGTGCGACAGTTTCAAAAGCCATATGATAATCAACAAGCTGAGCAAATTTCTCTAATGGTGTAAGCCAATCTAACGCCTTTCTAGGACGAGTATTCAGTGACATGGCAACTTGATTTAAATAATGCTGATCTGCCTGATTTAAATCAATCCCTTTAGGTAAATATTGCCTAATTAAACCATTCATATTTTCGCATGTGCCTTTTTGCCAAGGTGAATGTGGGTCACAGAAATATACATCTATGCCTAAATCTTCTTCGAGTATTTTATGTTCTGACATCTCGCGTCCACGGTCATAGGTCAACGTTTTACGCAGTTCTGCAGGTAAATATTTCAGAGCTTCAGTTAAAGCCTTGCGCACTGATTCTGCCTTTGCATCAGGTAATGTTGCCAAGATACAGAGCCGTGTATTTCGTTCAATAAGTGTTGCTATCGAACTTTTATTGTCTTTACCTTTAATTAAATCAGCTTCCCAATGACCCGGTATTTTTCTTTCTTGAACTTCGGCTGGGCGCTCATGAATAGTTTTAATATCCTGTAATATAGAATCTTTTTTAGGTTCACCGTTAGCTTTTCGCTTTTTATTTTCATGACGCAGACAGGATAATAAGTCTTTTTTCAACTCACCCTTTGGTAATGCTCGTATCGTTGAATAAATCGTTGTATGGCTTACATTCATTGTTTGATCCAAATCAGGAAATGTCTTTAAACGCTTTGCTATTTGCTGAGGAGACCATAAACAACGGATCGCTTCAACAATAAATTTCCAGAGGATTGAATCGATTTTGAGTTTTCTGTGACCACGTCTACGTCTAGCGAAGGTGTTATCAGAAGCATATCGAGCTTGATAAACGTCATTGATGCTATTTCTTTTAAGCTCACGATAGATCGTACTAGGATGTCTTTTAATGAGTTCAGCAAATTTTCTGGCTGAAAAGCCTTCTTTTCTTGACTCAAGCATTAATGCAGTACGATCTTCAAAGTTAAGATGATGGTATGACAATTTTATATACTCCATAAACCCTTTAAATTAATTAGGTGGTTTATGTCGCACTTCAAGTTTTACTCTGCC
>NZ_JBQEOL010000015.1:0-83592 GCF_052044895.1 Acinetobacter sp. 22323
CAAGAAAAAGACCCATACCTTTAAAGTACAGGCCATGATTCACTACAAAACTCAGCAAATTCTGAGTTTATGTACCAGTCGCGGTGCAGTGCATGATTTCGAGTTGTTCAAACGTAATTTAAACCAGATTCCTTTTGGGGCTTTTATCCTTGCAGATAAAGGCTATCAGGGGATTTATGTGTTGTATCCGAATAGCCTGTTGCCATTAAAAGCCAAAAGACACTGTAAATTGGATCCTGAATTGAAAATCTATAATCAAGAAATCAATAAAAGAAGAATCGGAATTGAGCATGTATTTGGCAGCCTGAAAACCTTCAAAATCCTTGCTGAACGTTATCGAAATAGAGGTAAAAGGCTTGGTTTGAGATTCAATTTAATCGCTGGAATCTACAACTTGGAACTGAGCAAAAAATGATTTATGAAAGAGGTCTAATGATTGATGTTTTTATCCTGAACGTATAATTGTTAGTTTTTTTATTTGAATGCAGATTGCATTTAATAAATCAATGGATTACCTCCTAAAAAGAAACCGCTGACTGGCAGCGGTTTTTTGAAAAAATTTATGAAAGGGAAATTTTATAAGCCCTGCTTAGCCTGCATTAACAAATCGAAGTTATATAGGCGTTTGTCAGTATCATAGATGTCACAAGTAAAAATAAACTCATCTACATCATATTTGGCTAAAAGTGCTTCCAGTCCGGCCTTGACTGTTTCCTTGGAACCGACCTGAGCCATGGCAAAGAAATTATCAACGGACATTTTTTCAGGTGGTGACCAGAGTCCTTCCATTGAATCAATAGGTGCTTTCAGTTTCAGGCTTTGACCACGAATCAGGGAAAGTACACGCTGGTAGGCGCTGGTTGCCAGATATTGAGCTTCTTCATCCGTATCTGCGACACAGGTCGGTACGCCCATAGAAACATAAGGACGATCCAGGTATTCAGACGGTTCAAAGTTTTCACGATATAACTGAATAGCCTGGCCCAGCATACGTGGGGCAAAATGCGAAGCAAAGGAATACGGCAGACCAAGTTTCGCTGCCAACTGAGCACTAAACAGGCTAGAACCAAGCAGCCAAACCGGAACATGAGTACTTTGACCCGGAGTAGCTACAATACGTTGGCCCGGAATCGGATCTTTAAAGTACTGCAAAATCTCTAGTACATCTTGAGGGAACTGATCTTCAGTTTCCTGACGACCGCGACGCAAAGCACGCATGGTCATCTGATCGGTGCCGGGTGCACGTCCCAGACCAAGTTCAACACGCTCAGGATATAAAGTCGCTAAAGTACCAAACTGCTCAGCTACGACTAAAGGTGCATGATTCGGCAACATGATGCCACCTGAGCCTAAAGTTAAGGTTTTAGTATTTGCCAGTAAATAGCCAAGCAGGACAGCAGTTGCTGAACTGGCAATACCATCCATATTATGATGCTCGGCTAACCACATGCGGCGGTAACCCAGCTTTTCTGCGGTTTGTGCCAGTTCCAGAGCATGTTGCAGGGAGAATTGAATGGTTTTATCGTCACGAACAGGAACCAGTTCAAGAATGGAGAACTGAGTATCGTTAAGCGTACGCATAATATTACTCTTTATTTGACATGACTAAGAGCATACGATGTTCAACCGAATTTGTATATCGAAAAAAAACGATATAAGTGTAAACGAAATGTATAGGCAAAAAAATAAGCATCCGAAGATGCTTAAAAGAGGGAAGGTTGTAAAAGAGATTAAGCTTTGTATTGAACGCTTAACGACGGCCACGGTTGTTATAGCGGTAGTCGTTATAACGGTAATTACGTGAGGAGTTATAACGGCGGTCATAACGGTCATCATAACGACGGTCTTCACTTACTTTCTTGCCAAGAGCAGAACCACCCGCAGAACCCAATGCTGCACCAATCAAGCCACCATTGTTACCACCCATATTTTTACCTACGGCATAACCTGCACCGCCACCCAGTGCGCCACCGATAATGGCACCGTTACGGTCACGTTTATTCGCTGAAATGGCTGCACCTGCACCACCACCGATTGCAGAACCGATTGTTGCGCCAGTTGTACCACCAACTCTATTACCTACTGCAGCACCAACTACGCCACCAAGTGCAGAAGCAAGAGCAGTATTCGTTGTATTACCCGCATTCGCTGCTGTCATACCCATGCCCATAGCTGAGGTAGCAACAACCGCGATCATTAGAGATTTGTAGTTCATGAGTACACCTTTTATATATATGGCTGTATTTGTCTATGAGTTAAATTTAATCTAGCAAGAGCGAAACAGCATGGAGAGTATGTAGACGAAATGTGTTTTTTCTCTCCTTAATTTATTCATAATTACTAAACAATATTTTTCACGTATTACAAGTAGTTGGACTCATTTAGAAGTAATTAAAAAAGCACCCGAAGGTGCTTTTTATGTCGAATGTAAGATGCGATTGAGACACTATAAGAGCTGAATTAACGGTAACGTTTTTTCCAATGTTTCGCACGTTTTTCAGCTCGACGGTCTGCTGTTTTGTCTTTGGCAATTTTATTACCTAAAGCTGCACCACCTGCTGCCCCTAACGCAGAACCAATGTAACCACCGTTGGAGCCACCCATGCTTTTACCTACGGTATAACCAGCACCGCCACCTAAAGCACCACCAATGGCAGACTCAGTACGGTTTTTCTTGTTACTTGCTACAGCTGCACCACCAGCACCGCCAAGAGCTGCACCAATTGTTGCACCTGTGTTGCCCCCCATGTTTTTACCCAAAGCTGTACCAGCCACACTACCTAATGCACTTGCAGCAGCAACACGAGCAGTGCTGTCGGCATGAGCATTAACGGTCATCATTGACCCTGCGGCTAAAGCGGTACTTAATAAAACTGCGCTCAGTTTCATGCTGGAACTCCATATCCGTGATCGGATTATATTGTGTATCGATGGCGGAAAATGTAACAAAAAATCGTCATTACATTGTGAAGAAAGATCTCCATATTTAGATGCTTTATTTGCGAGTTTGTAAAATAAGTAAAGAATGCGGATTAAATTGATTAAAAAAGAGGCGTTAGGTTGATTTTAATCGTATGGAAGTTAATTATCTGGATGCTTTAGCCGCAGAAAGCTTGTACTGAATAAAGATGTTCTTTATGCCTGAGAATCGTTAAACTAGGCACAATTTTTGATTTCGCTGTGCTAAGACCTTTATTTAGCTATAGCCTTAGTTTGAGATACTTTAAAAAATGAAAGAATCGTTACGTTTACGATTAGACCAGCTCTCCGACCGTCACGAAGAACTCACTGCCTTATTAGCAGATGCGGAAGTCATTTCAGATAATAAACGCTTTCGCCAGCTTTCCCGCGAGCACAATGATCTGACCGAAATTACTGAAGTATGGACCAAATATAAACAGGCTGAAGAAGATATCGAGACTGCTCAAGCCATGCTGAGCGATCCTGACTTTAAAGAAATGGCTCAGGAAGAGATCAAGGAAAATAAAGCCCTGATCGAACAGCTGGAAGCAGATCTGAACATTTTGATGATTCCGAAAGATCCGAATGATGCGAACTCGGCTTATTTGGAAATCCGTGCAGGAACCGGTGGTGACGAAGCAGCGATCTTCTCGGGTGACTTGTTCCGTATGTATAGTAAATATGCAGAGAGTCAGGGCTGGCGTATCGAAATCCTGTCCGAAAATGAAGGTGAACACGGCGGTTATAAAGAAGTGATCTGCCTGGTCAATGGTGAAGGTGTCTATGGTCGTCTGAAATTCGAAAGTGGCGCACACCGTGTACAACGTGTCCCAGCAACAGAATCCCAAGGCCGTGTACATACTTCAGCATGTACAGTCGCGATTCTTCCTGAGGTTGATGTGGATACTTCAGTTGACATTAACCCGTCAGATTTGCGTATTGATACCTATCGTGCATCAGGTGCCGGTGGTCAGCACATTAACAAAACCGATTCTGCGGTACGTATTACCCATATTCCAACGGGGACTGTGGTGGAATGTCAGGATGAGCGTTCACAGCATAAGAACAAGGCTAAAGCGATGGCGCTTCTGGTGTCACGTCTGGAAAATGCCAAACGTGCAGCTGCAGATGCGGCAACGTCGGAAATGCGCCGTGACCTGGTGGGTTCGGGTGACCGTTCAGAACGTATCCGGACTTATAACTATCCACAGGGTCGTATGACTGATCATCGTATTAACCTGACTTTATATAAACTGGATGCCGTGATGGAAGGTGATTTGACAGAACTGTTAGATAGCCTGCACCGTGAATATCAGGCCGATCAGCTTGCCATGCTCGCACAGCAGAATGGTGGATAATGAATATTTTACAAGCACTGGCTTTGCGTGGTGAACCAGAGAGCTATGAACGTCAGGAAAATGCCTGGTTGCTGGAACACATTACCAAGATTGATTCTTTTGATCTGGTTATGAAAAAGGATCAGGAACTGACGCCTGAACAGGAACAGGCTTATGTTGATGGTCTGGCGCGCATTGCTGCGGGTGAGCCATTGGCTTATGTGACTGGTTCACAACCGTTCTGGACACTGGATCTGAAAGTCACCAAAGACACGTTGGTGCCACGTCCCGATACAGAAGTACTGGTTGAAACTGTACTTAAGCTGGACTTGCCTGAAGATGCCCGTGTGGTCGATCTGGGGACAGGTACTGGCGCGATTGCCTTATCCTTGGCTTCGGAACGTCCAGCGTGGTCTGTGACTGCAACGGATATTTATGAACCGACTTTAGAGGTGGCCAAGTTTAATGCTGAACAGCATGACTTGTTGCAGGTACAGTTCGTATTGGGTTCATGGTTCAAACCATTGGGGCGTCAGTTCTTTGATGTGATTGTTTCCAATCCACCGTATATTGATGCAGCCGATGAGCATATGCATGATCTGGCGACTGAACCAAAACGTGCTTTAGTAGCAGACAATAACGGTTTGGCTGATTTAGAGCAGATCATCGCTCAAGGCAAAAAACACCTGACTGTGAATGGTTGGGTAGTGCTTGAACATGGTTATGATCAGGGGGATGCAGTCCGTCATCTATTTACCCAGGCTGGTTATAAACAGGTGCGTACTGTTAAAGATTATGGCGGTAATGACCGAGTGACCTTGGCTCAGTGGCCACATTGATTTCCCAAATCTTATTTTTAATAAAAAAGCGACCCTCAAGGTCGCTTTTTTAGTTTCAGGATTTTTTGATGACATCGCGCCAGCGCAGCAGACGATGTTCAAACAACTTCATAATACTGTCAGTAATCTTACCCAACACTGCCAGTAGAATAATGGCAATAATTACAATATCCGGTCGAGAGGTCTCCCGGCCATCACTGAGTAAATAGCCAATTCCTTGAGTCGCTGCAATCAGTTCTGCTGCAATCATAAACATCCAGGACAAGCTTAAGCTGTTTCTTAAACCTGTGAGAATTCCCGGTGATGCCGCAGGTAACACAATCTGATGAATCTGTTGCCAATATTTCAGCCGGTAGACTCTGGCCACTTCAATCAGCTTGCGATCCACGCCCTGAATGGCAGCAACGGTATTGGTATAAGTAGGGAAGAAGGCACCAATTGCAATCAAGGTAATCTTGGAGCCTTCATCAATGCCTAACCATAGTAACAAAAGTGGAATCCAGGCCAAACTCGGAATAGATTTGATTGCAGAAAATGTTGGTTCCAGGAAGTCTTCGGCATGACGATTTAACCCGACTAAGATCGCAAAAACTAAGCCCAAGCCACTCCCAATGCCAAAGCCTAAAAAGACACGCCAGCTACTTGCCCAGAGATGCTGCCATAGATCACCTTCAGCCAGTTCGGTCAGCGACTGCCATAAACTGCTGGGTGCAGGCAGTAAATAAGGCTCAATTACACCATTGCGAACCAGAATTTCACATAACAAGATCAGGATCACCGGAATGGTGGTCCCTTTCAGCAGACGAATACCACGGGGAAGGGCAACAGATTTAGGTTGATCTGCCTTCACAAGTTGTTCGGAGATAGTGTTTGGTGCAGACATTACTTCTTAACAACCTTTTGCGCATATTTGCTATCAAAGAGCTGAGTTACGACCTGATTGACATTGGTGCCTTTACGTACCAAATCTTCTTCAGTCAGAATAGAACCTGCTTTTTGTAATGCAGCAATATGTTTTGCTGTTGGAATGTTTTGATCCAGATTGGTACGGCTTAGCTGTAATTTCGCCACTTCAATTGGCAGTTTGGCTTCACGAGCTAACAGTTCAGCCAGCTTATCCGGATTGGCTTTGGCCCATTTACGCGCCTGTTCATAGACTTTAATGACTGCATCAACGGCTTCAGGACTTTGCTGGGCGAAGTTTTCTTTAATACTGAGTACACTATATGAGTTAAAGCCGACATTGCGATACAGCAATTTCGCACCCGACTGCACCTGCGCAGAAGCCATCAACGGATCAAGACCCGCCCAAGCATCGACCTGTTTACGCTCTAAAGCTATTTTTCCATCTGGGTGTTGCAGGTGTACCAGCTCAACATCACGTTTACCTAAGCCGACGGTATCTAAAGCCTGTAGCGTAAACAGGAATGGATCGGTGCCTTTGGTGGCAGCAATTTTCTTGCCTTTTAAATCCTTGAGAGATTTGATATTGGAATCTTTGTTAATGACCAGCGCGGTCCATTCAGGCTGGCTTTGAACATAAACCGTTTTAATTGGGCTGCCATTGGCACGACTAAGTACTGCCGCTAAACCTGCGGTTGAAGCAAAATCTGTACTACCACTGTTCAGATATTCAAGCGAGCGATTACTGCCTTGTCTAAATACCCATTTAATTTTGGTTTTAGGCAGTGCTTTTTCCAGTAGTTTTTGCTCCTTAACCACCAAGCTGGTAGGCGCATAATAAGCATAATCCAGTTTTAATTCGCTTGGAATTGCCGCGACTGTCAACCCGCTCACTAGAGAGATAGAAATAGTAATTAAGCCTAATTTTGTTGTTGCTAAAGTTTTTTTCATGAGGAGCTCTAATTTATTTAGGAAATTTTCGACATAAATAGCGGTAAATGAATAAACAGACAAAAAAGAAAAACAGATAATCAAATCAACAAATAAAATATAAAGGTGTGAATTTTAATAAGTTATTGTTTATAATTAATTTAATTGTAATGAAGGTGATTTTTCTAGACTTAGCTGAAATTTCTACAAGATTATGGCTGGATTTGATAAGCAAATATTTTTAAATCTCATTGCATTGATTCTGCACAGGATAAACCTCTATAAAAAAGCGACCCTCAAGGTCGCTTTTTTATTTATATTTTTACATTGGATAATCTTGTAGACAGTCAGAAACTTCAACCTGATCCAGTGTATTGGTTTCCATTGCCAGACATAGGGTTACCACTTTCAATGTGTCTGCAATGAACTGCTCATCTTTCAGTGCAATCCCTTGTTTCAGGCTTTCAATACGTTCAGCAGAGATTTCAAGTGCCGCCGCTGCGTCAAGAACATCAATACGATTGAGGAAAGTCACCACTGCATCTTTCAAAGCTGAATCAGATGCGTTCAAAATCCCTTGATTGAGCTGTTCAGAAAGAAGGTCCGCAGAATGAAATAAAGCATTAGAGAAGTTTTGAACCAGGTTTTGGCCAAGAACATCAGTCATGTTTAACATAAGAGTACCTTAAGTAGGGAGAGGAATGAGCAACTAAATAGATGCATCAAATTGTGTGAAAAATAATCTAAATTAACGATAAATACAAAGGTATTGGGATGACCGTAGAGTCTCATTTTATTTGATGATATAGCTTGAAAACCAGATGTTCTGCAAAATTAAAAACTTAAATAGAAAAAGCTGATATTAATTGTTTTTAAGTCTAATAGAATATATTTAATTGATAATTAAACTGCTGCGGTCATAGTTTGATTTGCTTCCTATTTGGGCAAAGATTAGTCTAAGAAAAATTCAAAATGACATGGATGAGCTATGAATATTCAAAATAAAGTCTTTGTAGTGACGGGTGGAGCTTCAGGACTCGGTGCCGAAACATCACGCTATCTGGTGGAGCAGGGCGCTCAAGTCGTACTGGTCGATATGAATCTTGAACTTGGGCAGAGTCTCGCACAAGAACTTGGGGAACAGGCGCAATTCCAGCAATTAGATGTGACTGATGAAACAGCTGCCAGTGAATTTTTTAAGATATTAGAACAGACGCATGGGCAACTCAATGGATTGGTAAACTGCGCCGGTATTGCGCCGTCTGCTAAAGTACTTGGTCGTGATGGATTTCATGACTTGGCGATGTTCCAGCGTGTGCTGAATATCAATGTCACGGGCACCTTTAATATGCTGCGCTATGCTGCTGAGCTAATTTCGAAATATGAATTAAAACAGGGCGAAGAGGAACGTGGTGTGATCATCAATACCGCCTCTGTAGCTGCATTCGATGGACAGATTGGACAGGCTGCTTATTCCGCATCTAAAGGGGCAGTAGTTGCCATGACTTTACCACTGGCACGTGAACTCGCTAAAAATTCGATTCGTGTCATGACGATTGCTCCGGGAATTATGGAAACACCGATGCTGAAAGGTTTACCGCAGAATGTACAGGATTCTCTTGGGCAGATGGTACCGTTTCCTCCACGTTTAGCTAAGCCATCTGAGTATGCAAAATTAGTCGGGCATATTCTTGAAAATAACTATCTGAATGGTGAAGTCATTCGTTTAGATGGAGCAATCCGGATGGCAGCAAAATAGTCTAAGCTATATTAATTCCTTAAGTTACCGTTTAATGCTGATCCTAAAATAAGTGTAATGGATTAAAAGGAATTCAACTTTTTTCGAAATGTGAGCTTCTAATAAACTGAAAAAATATTCTCAACATGTAAAAATTTAGCCTCTTAGATAAGAGGCTAAATAATAAATAAATTTGCTTTAATTTTTATAATTGTACTTTTGCATGATCAGTATCTGGCTCTTCAGGCTTGCCAGTAATATTGCCTTTTAAGACTTTCAATAGATGAGTAACTTTATTGTCCTTCACATTCCAGTACTCTGCGCTGACTGCTTTGGCAATAAGCACACGTACACTCGGATCATCCTTGCCTTCGAACCAGTTTTCTGCCCAAGGGTTCCATAATTCTTCAATCAGGATACGGTCGGTACTGATTTCGCCATGAGCACTGATAGAGACATAGATATCATCTGATGGTTTGGCAAAGGATAAACCAAGATGCTGACGACCTGCATTAATTGCTTGGACAATATCATTGGTGTCTTTCATGATGAAATACAGATTCTGACTTTCATGCATTTTTTCTGAATTAAGCATAGTCATTGGCTGGGAGTGAATTTCTTGAGTTTCAGCTTGATGGCTGATCATAGTGAAACGTACATCTTTGATGAGTTCCCATAATTTTTCACGGTCATTGTGTTCTGAATATTGTTCTGTCATATGCTGCTCCATATTCTTGTTAAAGGTTAAATTTGGATAACGTTAAGCAGCTTAATCATATTTATAGCAGGATGCTGTAACTCTCACTGAACTCGTACATTTACATACTTAAATTGAGAAGAGCACTACACGAATTACCATTAAACAGGTTTTAGTTACAGCACAGTAAAAATTATCCGATAAATTTTTTAGATAGAAGCTAATAAGAGATTTGGAGCAAGCAAGGTCTAAAAATAATGATAAATTCTGCAACCTCATTGTAATTTAAATTAATTAGTTAATTTTGATATTGCATTGTAATTACAAATAATGGACGTTTTTGAGTGTTTCAAAATAAATACCTGATTTTATATTTTTCAAAAAGAGACTTTTAGCTAGTTTAAGTACTCATTCTTTAAGAAAGCATCAACCGAATTTTTGAAGCAAATAAACAGAAAAGGAGATCCGGATTAAGAATTCTGTCGATCCTATATAAAACCTAATTTAGGAAGAATGCAATATCTTTGGGGTCAATATAGTGCAGGGATTTTTGTTTTCCATTGACCATAAGAACGGCACAAAGATTTTGACCACAGAGAATTTTATAGGCTTCCTGATTTTCTTGAGATTTAAGTTGAACTTTTCTTAATTTTTCTGAGTAATTCATTAAATCATTTTGAGCACGTTGCTTTGCTTCAGTTTCGATATAAGATAAATATTTTACTGAGCCTAACAATAAGACCAGAATAAAGTAGGAGGCAAAAAGCTTACGATTAAATTGTCTTTCATTTTCTAATTTAAAAGAGCTGTTATGGATCACTGGTCTATGCTTTGTATCCGTATGAATAGCGACCCTTAAATTTTATAATTTTTTATGGAACCATATATTGCCTCCAAAATTATTAAAGATGGAAGGTACAGCAATAAAAAGTACAAATAAAGCCAAAGTAAAATACAGTGTATGAACAAGGCTCTTTAAAAAGCCATAATACAATTTATCTTGAACGGTAAGATTTAGTACAGTAATGTCGGCGCCAAATATACTGATATAACCTGCAAGAAATACCTGAGCTACAAGATAAAGTAGTGCAGTTAAAGCAGTAATGATCAAGGCAGCATCTAATGAAAAATTAAATTTCATTTTATCTAAGTTATTTTTGTTGAATGCTTTATTAAATGTTATTCATTATTTTAAATCAACAAGATGGATTGAAATTATAGATTCATCTTTTAAAGAACACGGACGGTATAGTGGTAGACGCTTTAAACACTGAATTCGAACTCACCGATGCGGAAATGCATTTGTATGCACGTCAAATCCTGTTAGAAGGCTGGGACATCGAAGCACAGGAAAAACTAAAATTTTCCGATATTTGTATTATTGGCTGTGGGGGAATTGGCTGCGCACTCGCGGAGTTGCTTGCCCGTGCAGGTGTGGGAAAAATTACCCTGATTGATCCGGACACGATTGAGATCAGTAATCTGCAGCGTCAACTCGCATTTACCCCACAAGATGTTGGCTTTTATAAAGCAGAAACGCTAGCGAAACGTTTGCAACAGATTAATCCGTATGTGCAAATTGAATATTATAATCAGGCAATATCTATCGATAATGCACAAGTCCTGATTCAGCACCAAGATTTGGTTTTGGATGGATGTGATCAATTTGAAACCCGTTATCTGGTGAATCAAACCTGCCGACAGTTTGATGTAGCATTGATCAGCGCCTCTGCGATTGGTCTACAAGGCCAACTGTTTATGGTGGAAGGTGATTCTGCCTGCTATAACTGCCTGTTCCCGCAAGAAGATCAAACTGATACAGCCATGCGCTGTGCGGATTCTGGTGTGCTGGCGACAACACCGAATGTCATGGCAAGTCTGCAAGCACATCATGCTTTGCTTTATCTGGGGCTTGGAAAAATGCCATTGCGACAAAAACTGCTGTTATGGGATGGTCAGAGTATGCAGCAACGTATTCTCAAATTTGAGAAAGATACGAATTGTCTAATTTGTCAGGCAAGATAGAACAGATCAGCCTGAATATTTGTTACACTCGAGAAAATTTGAAATTACGCTGACATTATGAAAAATAATATCTTCCTGGATGGTTTGCGTTCTGTGGCACGTGTCGGTGAAACCGCCGTCATTGCTGCACGTGCAGGCATCAAGTATGCGACTGAAAAACCAAGTAATGCTAAACTGATGCGTGAAACCTTTGAATCCTTAGGTTCAACATATATTAAATTAGGGCAGTTTATTGCCTCTACACCCTCTTTATTTCCTCGTGAATTTGTCGAGGAATTTCAGGGTTGTCTAGATCAAACCCCAAGCCTGCCATTTAGCTATGTACAGCAGGTGCTGGCATCTGAGTTTGAAGGCCGTAATCTGGATGAAATCTTTGCCTCGATCGAGGAAACGCCATTGGCTTCAGCATCTATTGCACAAGTACATGCTGCCAAACTGGTTTCTGGCGAAGATGTGGTGATTAAGGTACAAAAGCCAGGTGTAGAAACCATTCTTTATACGGATCTGAACGTACTACATTGGGCAACCAAGCTGCTTGAAAAAGCCGTGCCAAAAGTGAAATTTGCATCTTTGGCAGATATCGTTGAAGAAATTAAAACACGTATGGTGCGTGAAGTTGACTTTATTGAAGAAGCTAAAAATCTGGATGACTTCGTTAATTATCTGAATGTCACCAATAATCATGCAGCGACAGCACCAAAAGTCTATCATCAGTATTCCACGCGTCGTGTACTGACCATGCAGCGTTTGTATGGCGTGTCATTGACCGATTTTGATGTAGTGAAGAAAGTGGCTAAAGATCCTTCTCAGGTGCTGATTACTGCAATGAATACTTGGTTTGGCAGCCTGATGATGTGTGAAAGTTTCCATGCAGACTTGCATGCCGGTAATCTGATGCTACTCGAAGATGGCCGTGTTGGTTTTATCGATTTTGGTATTGTCGGTCAGCTGAATCCGGAAGTCTGGACAGCATGTATGGCCTTTATGGATGCACTGCAAAATACCAATTATGATCTGATGGCAGAAAACATGCTGAAAATGGGCATGACTGCAGTTGCCATTGACACGAAAGTATTGGCCGCAGATCTTGAGCGTTTATTTAGTGGTGTAATTATGGCAGATCCACAAGAATTGCTAAGTTCCAATCCAAGTGACCTTAATGATGTCATGATGGATATGGTCGCCGTTGGTGAACGTCATGGCATTCGCTTCCCGCGTGACTTCGCCTTGCTGTTCAAGCAAATGCTGTATTTCGACCGTTTCATGCGTATCCTTGCGCCATATACCGATATCTATGCGGATCAGCGCTTACAGATGATTCAGACAATTGACCCGAATTTATTGTTGAAGCATTAATTCTAAAAGATGAATTCCTCCCAACCTCCCTTTGAAAAAGGGAGGAGCTACACGCTCATAAAAATACTTCGAGATGTAGAATTCCCTCTTTCATAAAGAGGGACTTAGGGAGATTATTGAAGTGATTTTAAAACTCCTGAGCAGAAATATGGACGCAATTATCATTGAAGGTTTGAAGGTTGAAACAGTAATTGGCTGTTTTGACTGGGAACGTCAGATTATTCAGCCTTTAATGCTGGACTTGGCTATTCAGACAGATTTGGAACAGGCATCCAATTCTGATGCCTTGGCAGATACACTAAATTACGCCGAGATCTGTGAAATTTCCGCACAGGTAATTCAGCAGGCACAGCCAGAATTGATTGAACATGCAGCAAAGTTAGTGCTAAACGCACTTTTTACTACCTTTACAGCAATTGAATCGATTAAGATTACTATTCGTAAGCCTGCCATTATCGCGCAAGCCAATTCTGTAGGGATACGTCTTGAACGCCACCGAAACGATATTCGCCTTAGCACTGGCGAGTAATTGTCATCCTCAGCAACATTTTCAAGCTGCACAACAATGCATTTCTACTTGGGGAGAAGTTCAATTCTCTCCCATCTATATTATTCCGTGTCGTGACGGGATTGGTGAGAATTACTGGAATTCAGCATGTCTATTACAGGTTGAAATGACAGTTGAAGAAATGCTTCAGCAGCTTAAACAGATGGAAGTGGATTCAGGACGAGTGCGTCCCTCACATCAGATCAGCTTGGATATCGATCTGATTGCCTGGGGCAGTGATTTAAGTCAAATGCAGTTTAATCCAAAAAAGTTACCGTTGGCTTTAGATGTCAAAATTCCAATGCATGAGATCTGGTCACATCCGGCATTCGAATATGACCATCAACTACATTACCCACAGGTTAAACTTAACGCAGTGCTATAAATCCTGATGCTAAACCTTGTGCAAAATAGGGTTTAGAAAGAGGAGTGGAAGCATATGCTGGTATATTAAACGAAGTTTTTTCTAGGGTTAAACCTTTAGCAGTTGTGCTGATGTGTAGCACATGTTTTGTCGGTCTAAAACGGAGTTGCAATCAGATTAGTCCCTTATAAAGCAAAAGATAAATGGTTTCATAAATTAGAAAATTGTCAGATATATATGCTGGGTTAACAACTGTCCGAAGAGAAGTGCGATGGTGATATTGGCTATATGTATGAACTGAAAATTAAACCGGAACGGATCAAATTCAATTAGTATGACATGAGACCTAGACGGGCAGGTTTATAATTTAAGCTTGGCTAATCAACGCATTTTTTATATTAAATAACAAGAATTGACTAAAACTGGTTAAAGAAAAGCGCGCCGATTATTTTTTCTTGTTATAAAAAATAATCAGTAGTACAGTAATGATCGCTAATATGACAAGAATTATAACTGTTTCCATAACATGACCTTAATGAATATTTTTATTTAAGCTTTTAAATTAGCCATAAAAGGATGGGAATGACCAGCAACCTTATCTATTTTATTAGCACTCCCGGAAAAAACAGGATATTTAAAGATAGTAAAATTATAACATCTATTATCAACCCTCTTCTTTAAGAAAATGTGACGGTCTATGAAGAGGTGAGCTAGAAACTCGCTTATCTATATGACCTATAAACGAATAACAGAGCTTAACTTTTTATATTTGTTACTAAAATTACCAATACAAATAATAATTTAGAGCAAATTTATTGTTGAGCTGGCGTCACGATAAAGAGAATAATCATGAAAGAAAAAAATGCAACTTATCCATGCTTGGTATGTGGAAAATATTATTCCTTAAAAAATCTTACCCCGATGGGAACGGTGAGAAAAGTCATTACCGAAGAGATTGCTAAAGATATTCCAGACTGGTCACCTGACCATTATATTTGCCAGACAGACTTGACCAAATATCGCATACAGTATGTTCATGCATTGTTAAAGTCTGAAAAGGGTGAAGTCACTAATCTTGAATATGAAGTGATCAAGAGCATGCGCCATCATGAGCTGATTACCAAAGATGTAGAAGCCTCCCTGGAGCAAAAGTGGACTTTTGGTGAAAGATTGGCTGATAAAATTGCTTCTTTTGGTGGAAACTGGTCATTTCTGATCTGTTTTACTATTTTTATTACCCTCTGGATCGGAATAAATACGATGGTTATCGTAACCAAACCGGTTGATCCTTATCCCTTTATTCTTTTAAATCTGATACTTTCCTGTATTGCAGCGATTCAGGCGCCGGTCATTATGATGAGCCAAAATCGGCAAGAAGCCAAAGACAGATTGCGTTCCCAAAATGATTATCAAATCAACCTCAAAGCTGAACTTGAAATCCAGCATTTACATGAAAAACTGGATCATCTTCTTCAGCATCAGTGGGAAAGACTGGCCCAGATACAGGAAATACAACTCGATCTGCTTTCCGAGATGAGTAAGAAGTATTAAGTATAGGAGCCTGAAACCTTTGTAGTATTTTGTGGATTGAATACTCATAGAAAAGCCCACGTCAATGTGGGCTTTTCTAGCTAAATGGTTAAATATAATAACTGGTCTTGGTCATTAATTTAGAAATGCCGGTCATGGCAATTTTGACCGGTAAAGGCAGATCTACACCACCCGCTGCTAATGCTGTATCACGGTGATGCAATTCATCTTCATTCATCTGTTCCAGAATACGGCGTGAACGCTCATCATGCGGTGGTAACTGGCTGATATGGTGTTGCAAATGCAGGCTGACCTGACGTTCTGTTTCAGCAACAAAGCCAAGGCTGTATTTGTCGCCAGCAATTCCGGCAATGGCACCCATACCAAAAGAAAGACCGTACCAAACCGGATTCAGCAAGCTGGTATGACTCTCTAATTCTTTTAAACGATCTTCACACCAAGCCAGATGATCCTGTTCCTCAATTGCTGCCTGTTCCATTTCACGACGGACATTTGGCAGTTTGGCGGTCATCGCCTGACCATGATAAAGCGCCTGTGCACAGACTTCACCACTGTGATTCACCCGCATCAGACCCGCAACATGACGAGCATCAGAAACCGCCAGTTGGCTATCAGTATTTTCAGCAGGATTAGTGCGCTGTGCAGAAGTCGTACCTGGGACAAGACTACGTAATGCCTGGTCAAAAGAATGAATGAGCTTATCGACACCTGTAAATTGACGCATGCATTAATCCTCCAATGATGCTTGTGCAGAGTTGATCATCGGTTTAAGGCGCAGTAATAACCATAAGGTAAATATGCCGCTTAAGACCGCTGTAATACAGAAAAGTATTTTAAGATCAAACTTTAAGACACTTAAAATAATAATCGAAAATATAGCAGAAGATACCATGAAAACTGCATTCAGAATGTTATTTGCTGCAACCACCCGTGCACGATGTGAGCGGGGAGAATGTGCCTGCATCATGGCGTACAGTGGAACAATATAAAAACCACCACTGATACCCAATAAGGTCACGGCAAACATGACATGGTAATAGCTCCAGCCCTGACGGAATACATCTGCCAGACCCAGCAGTTCGCCAGTACGCTCAGGTATAAAGGCCATGCTGACAGCCAGATAAATAGCAAAGACGGTCAGTCCAACTGCACCAATTGGCACCATACGAATGTTGACTTCAGTCCCACCTAATCTACGGCACAGATAAGATCCCAAGCCAATCCCGATCGAGAAGAAAGTCAGCAGTAAACTTGCAACATTTTCAGAAGCATGCAGGTTCTGCAGGGTCAGTTGTGGAATCTGGGTTAAATAGGTCGCGCCATAGAACCAGTACCAGGAGTTGCCAAGCAGAATCAGAAAGATCAAAGGCAGGCTTTTGGCATATTTCAGGGTTTGAAAACTGGTACGGAAAAAGTTCCAGTCAATTTGAATATCAGGTGCAGGAATGCTTTGCTTTAAAATAAAGCGGCTTGATAAATAACCGAGGATGGCAATAACCACTACGGTTAAGCTGATCCAGAGTAAATTGCCAGCCGATGCTGCAATCACCGCACCCCCCAGAATCATACCGAATAGGATCGCCAGGGAAGTTCCAGACTGAAAGAGTGCATTACCTGACATCAATTCCTCTTTCTTCAGCACTTCTGGCAAAATTGCATATTTAATCGGACCAAAGAAAGTCGATTGCGTCCCCATTAAGAACAGCGCAAACAGTAGAATCCATAGATTACCCATCAGGAAACCGATAGTACCGAGAATCATCACCACGATTTCCAAGATCTTTAAATAACGAATCAATTGGGAACGTTCATATTTATCGGCAATTTGTCCGGCAGTCGCAGAAAAAATAAAATAAGGCAAAATAAAGAGTAATGCAGCAAGATTATTTAAGGTGCTAATGCCCGCACTTTGCTGAATCCATCCATACGTAATGACCAGTAATAATGCCTGTTTAAATACATTATCATTTAACGCCCCGAAGAATTGCGTCAAAAACATGGGTAAAAAGCGACGAGAGCCTAACAAATGTTCGTTATTGTTCATATTGGACGTGCTACATTAAGATTTATTAAGAAATGTCAGTGATGCGTGAACATCTTGAAAAATCATGTAAGATACCTTTGACCACGGAAATGGCAAAATCCTATAGATTCAAGTTTCTTAGCTTATATTTTTCGGTCAAATAATCAATTAAAGAATGTATTTGTTTAGAGTTTGCTATGCCTGCAAAAATAAAATTTAAAGAAACGGTACTGAGTCAGAGCATGAGTCCACTCATATCTGCACCTACAGGCAGTTGCCTGTGCATGAGTATTTTCTTGATGATGTTGGCCCAACATGGCATGGCACAAACTCCAGAAACGGAAACACCCGTGGCAGTTTCACAGGCGGAAATGATTGATGAACTGTCTAAGCAGGCGGTGCAACAGGGTGTAGCTAATTCCGAAGACGAAGCTGCCGGGAAAATTGAACAGGCTTTGCAGCCAGAAAATGAAATAGACAGCCTGGAAATGCTGCAACAGCAGGAACAGCAAGGCGCACAGCTGGATGTATTTAAGCCGATTGAGTTTGAAGATTTAGAAGAATTACCGGTTCAACCGATTGATCAGGCGATGGCGGATGAAATTTACCGAGTGGCTGAGCAAGCCAAGCAGGAAGCACAAAGCTATCGCCAGACCCAGCAGACAGAAACCGTGGTTGCCGATATCAGCCAGCAGGAACTGGTGGAAATCAATCAGGCGCCAGTCAATGTTGATCAGCTGATGCAAAGTATTCAGTCTGACAGCCAGATCATTGTGCAGGCAAATGAAATAGGCAATACCTTGCCGGAAATTTCTCCACAGCAACTTACGCCGGCAGATGACAAGAAACCGAATATTTTTAAACGACTTTTTTATAAAATCCGTCCGCCACGCCAGATCATGACAGCTAGTGTGCCGCGGATTGATGCAGACGTGGTTATACGTAATGGTGAAAGCAGTACTCAAACGAGCAATGGATTAAGTTCGGCTGCACGTATACAGGCCTATGAAAACCTGGCAGAGAATATTGAAAATAAACTGTCGAGTTTCACTCAGGAATCCTTTAGCGATTTTCCATCTGCATTGCCACAATTACGTAGTCTGTCTAACCAGGCTGCTCAGGCAGTTGGCTTCTATAATACCGAATTCCGTTTTGAAAAAATTTCTGAATCACGCGTCAGGGTGCATGTAACTCCGAATGAGCCAGTCATCATTCAAAGCCAGAACCTGGAATTTACCGGTGCTGGTGCTGAGCAACCACAGTTCCAGGTCATTAGTGTATTGCCAGATCAGGAAGTGGGTGATGTGTTTAATCATGGTGAATATGAAAAAACCAAGGAGCGAATTGTCGAAGCAGCGAGTAATAACGGCTACTTCGATGCGCACTGGCGGCTGCATGATGTCAAGGTCGCACAGCCACAGAATACGGCAGAAGTAAATCTGCGTTATGAAACTGGCGATCCTTATAAACTTGGACCGGTGACCTTCCGGATGAGTGATCCGGATGAGGAATTCCCGCTAGATCCAGATATCTTGCAAAGTCTGGTGCCTTGGGAAGATGGTGCCGATTA
Organism: Acinetobacter sp. 22323; assembly: GCF_052044895.1. NCBI lineage: Bacteria > Pseudomonadati > Pseudomonadota > Gammaproteobacteria > Moraxellales > Moraxellaceae > Acinetobacter > Acinetobacter sp. 22323. Next base: position 18,842 of record NZ_JBQEOL010000015.1, read on the forward strand.
CCGTTTCTGGCGGGTAAACACACTAGCCAATAATCTGACCAACTCACGATATTTTAACTATACCCTGGTTGATGCGGTGAAACCGGACCCAGTCGAAGCGGAACTTGAACTGGCGCCTGATCTGCAGTTGCTGGTCGATCAGCAAAAAATCTCTGAAGGGGTTTTGGCCCAGGAGAAAAAAGCCGAGGCTTCTTCCAAGGAAGTTACCCAAAACGTGGTTGATGAAAGCCAGTTTGCTGGTAGCCGTGAGGAAGAAAACCTGGATGTACGCGCCATGCGTACTGCGCAGGAAACCAAGGCCAATGAGCAGGAACGTTTAAAAGCCCAAGCACGTGAAGAGAAAGAGATTCCGGTGATTGTGACTTTGAATGCTGACAAGAAAAACAGCGCTGAAGTCGGTCTAGGTTATGGAACCGATACTGGGACACGTCTACGGGGTCAGTACCGCCGTGCCATCGTTAACAAACGTGGACATTCTTTTGATGCCAACCTCGAGCTTTCAGGAATCCGTCAGTCTATTGATGGCCGCTATAATATTCCGTATAAACACCCGCTCAATGATTACATCAGTATTGTCGGTGGTTATGAGCGTGAAGAACGTGATGATGTTGCACAAGGCGATGGACTCTTGATCGAATCTGCCGTAATTGGTGCCGATCGTTATATTAAAAATCCACGAGGAAGCTGGCAGCATACTTATGGCGTGCGTTATCGTCTGGATCAATTGACTCAGGACGGTACTGTGAATGCCGATGATATTCCAGATGCTTTCCTGGTCAGTACTGCAGAAACCCAAGAGTCTTTATTATTCGGTTATGAAATCGCTCGTACCACCAGTGACCGTCGGGTAAACCCAACCAAAGGCTTTAGACAGACCTACAAGATTGAACTGGGAAGTGAGGCACTGTTATCCGATGCAGATATGGTCATTGCCAATGCTGGCTGGCGCTTTATCTATTCACTGGGTGAAAATGCTGATCATCAGTTTGTCGGTCGTGCCGATGCAGGCTATATTTTTACTGAAGATTTTACCAAAGTACCGTATAACTTAAGATATTTCACTGGCGGTGACCAAAGTATTCGTGGTTTTGATTATAAGAGTCTGTCACCAGAAATCGATGGCTTTAAAGTAGGTGGACAGGCCCTGGCCATTGGTTCCTTGGAATATAATTATCAATTCAGGGAAGGCTGGCGTGGGGCAGTATTTGCAGATGCTGGAAATGCCTATGACAAGGACTTTAGTAATCCGACTGAATATGGGGTAGGTCTTGGCGTGCGTTGGGCATCGCCAATTGGTCCGATTCGTATTGATGTGGCCTCAGGCATTTCGGATGATAACCATCCAATCCGCGTGCATTTCTTTATTGGCTCACAGCTATAAAACAAACTGATTAAAAATTTTAGATATTTGGGAAGAACATGGTCGAGAACCAGCAACCACAAGAAGCAGAGCCGGAAAATACGCCTTTACCTAAAAAGCGCCGTATTTTAAGAAGCATCTTACTGTCGGTGCTGTTTTCTATTCTATTTTTACTCGCGGCACTGGCGATCATGTTCTCGACGGATCGTGGCAGCAAGTTTTTACTGGATCAGGTACTGCAACGTCAGCAGATTATTCATTATGAATATGAAGGCGGTAATCTGTGGCGCGGGATTATTGTGCGCAATGTGCTGGTGACGCTCAAATCGGTTGATGTCAAAATTGACCGTGCCGATGTCATTCTAGGCTGGCGAGCAATTCTCAAACGGGAAATTCATTTAAATAATGCAGATATGCGCAATCTGCAGGTCATTAGCAAGAATCCGCCAAGTGATAAGCCGTTTTCTTATAATGATATTCGTTTGCCATTTGTGTTGCGGGTCGATCATCTGGATCTGGATCACCTGCTGATTAAAACACATAGTTCCTCAGTTGATTTTTATGATGTGGTGATTAATGAGGGACTCTGGTCGGGAACTAAGCTGACCTTCGAAAATTCGCGTATGAATATGGGCTATCTGTATGTTTATGATGCCACGGGTGATATGGACTTCCATGGTAAATATCCACTGAATGCGACCGGCGTACTGAATATTCCATCATTAAACAATAGCCTGAATATTCGTGATATTCGTATAGCAGCCCGAGGTACCTTAGAGACTATTGAAGCCGGTGTTGCTACCTATACGCCAGACTTGCTGACTGGCTGGGCCGTGATTCATCCGATGAATTCACATGTGCCGATGTTCGGTAAACTTAAATTTGAGCAGTATCACTGGCCAATATTAGAAGATCAGAAACTATTCTCCAAAGATGGTATGGCGGAATTTAATGGTGATATCAAAAAACTGAATATTAATCTCAATACAGACCTGAGCGGCAAGGATATTCCGGAAGGCCAGTACAATGCCATGATGCATACCGATCTGGTCAATCAGCTGAATATTACTGATTTTAATGGACAATTAATGAAAGGTTCAGTCAGTCTGGCAGGTATGGTCGGCTGGCATGATCAAGTGACCTGGGATGTGTCTGGCCGTGTGAATCGTCTTAATCCTAAAGATAAAGTGATTCCACAGGTCGTGCAGGACTTTCTGCCACCAAGTCTGGATGGAAATATCGCTTCTAAAGGCACATTGGAAAAAGGTTTACACCTGACAGCGCTGGTTGATTTCGATCGTTATGAAACTTGGAACATCAAGCTGGATCAGAACGAAGCGAAAAATAAAAAAGCCCAGCCGATGCTGATGAATGTGGCATGGAAGAATATCGACCGTGCAGTGCCTTATGTAGGCTGGTTAAAGAGCGAATCCGGAGATGTAAATCTGGCGCTAACCGAAGGTCAGCAGGACATCTTTGTGGCAACGCAGGTGGCTGCCCATGAGCAAGGTATGCTGCCAACAGGTATGTATCAGGCGAAACTGAATCTGAAGAATAACATTCTCAAAGTGCCGAGCTTCAATTATGCTGCGCAAAGTGGTGGCCTCACCGGTAACGCCGTAGTAGAGCTGCCGGATAAAAAACGCCAGTTAAAATGGAGCGCTGTGCTAAATGCCAAGGATCTGAATACGCAAGCACTGGCAGCGGCATCACCAGTCGATCGCCTCAATGGTCGCGTTACAGCGAGTGGTTATGCCAAGCCAAATCAGCAGATTATCAACTTAAAAGCGATCGATCTGACAGGACGCCTTGCTGGTCAAAATGAGACAGTGCGACTGACCGGTAGCAGTACGGCAGCATTGTTATTCCATGATGAAAAACGGGGCGGTGGCTTCAAGGGCTATGCAGTAAATTATGATGGCAATTTAAATGCCAGCCAGTTCGCTGCAAGTAAAGGTCTACTCAAATTCAAGGTATCCGGTACACCTGAATTATTGAAAATCAATGAATTCAGGCATGATGGTATTGCGGGCAAGATCAATGCCAGTGGTCTGGTGAATCTGGCGAATGGTTTTGGCTGGGATATCAATGCTTCACTGGTTCGCTTTAAGCCACAATATTTTGCGTCCAGTGTCAAAGGTGAGCTATCGGGAAATGTGAAAACCCGTGGCGTATGGTCAGATGCGTTGAAACGTATTCAGATTGAACGTCTTAATCTTGCCGGAATACTGAATAACAAGCCGGTACGTGGTAGAGGTAATCTGTCGATGATTATTGATAACAAACAGAGCGGATTTGTACCACAGCAGTTTGAAGCCAATAATCTGTTCCTGTCTTATGCCAGTAACCAGATTCAGGCAACCGGTAATGCACAGAATCTTCAACTCAAGGTGAATGCGCCAGCGCTCTATGAGTTATATCCAGGACTGCGTGGTCGTGCATATGGTTATATCAATATGCAGGCGCAGCCACGTTTGCGTGCTTCAACCAACCTTGCAGTCGATGATTTTGCCTTTAATAATCTGTTTAGCGTGCAGAAAATCCGGGTACAAGGCCAGTTGCCGACTTCACAAAGCACACCAACCCTGCTCACCGCAACCATGGATAACCTGCGTAGTGGTAATCGTCAGATTACCCGCGGTGAAATATCTCTAGCTGGGACACGTGCAGCGCATATCTTAAAAGTTCAGGCAGAAAACAAACTGACCAAGTTTTATGTACAGTTGGCCGGTGGTTTTAATGCACAAAACAATTGGCTGGGGCAGATCCAAAATGGTGATTTCGATTCTCTGCGTACGCGTCTGGTACAGCGTCAGAATGCTTCTGTAATCTATAACACAGCACAGTCAGATCTGTTTGTCGGTGCGCATTGCTGGATGAGCCAGCAAAGTCAGTTGTGCTTTGACCGGCCAATACGTGTCAACAAGACACGTGGTAGTGTCTCATTCCAGACCCAGAACCTGGATCTTAATGATTTTAGTGCGTTCATGCCTGAAGGGCTGGCAATTACCGGTAAGGTCAATGGCTACGCGCGTGCAACATGGGCGCAAGGTGCGAAACCGAAGATTGATGCGCGACTTGTCACCCGAAATGGTGTGGTGGGGCTAGCTGCTGAAGATCCGCAATATCTAGGGCAGACCCTGAAATATGATGAAGTCGGATTGGTCGCGAAAAGTGTTGCAGATGGCTTGCAAATTCGTCTGGATGTGAAAACACCGGATATCGGAACGGGATATGCCAATGTCATTATTGATCCATATCGTGACAGTAAACCGATGCGTGGTGAAGTCGCTTTTAACGAAGTACAGCTAAAAGTATTCAAGCCATTTATTCAGGATGTGCGTACGCTGGAAGGCACCTTATCTTATGCGGGTAAGATCGGCGGTACACTAACCCAGCCATTATTAAACGGTGAGATTCGCGTAAAAGATGGGGCGATCAGTATGATTTCCCTGCCAGTGAATCTGACCAATGTGCAACTGTATTCATCTGTACGTCAGGATTCTGCGACAATTAATGGTGCATTTAACAGTGGTCGTGGTGTAGGCCGCTTGACTGGTTTGGTGGACTGGAAAAACGATCCACGTGTTCAGTTACGTCTCAAAGGTGAAAATCTGCTGATACGCCAGGCACCACTGATTACAGCTGTCGTCACGCCAGATTTGGCTTTGGACCTTTATCCATTTAACAAGAAACTCAGTCTGAATGGTTCAATAGAAGTTCCACGTGCTTTGATTTCTATGCCGGAAGCGTCTAAACCAGTTGTTAATATTTCTTCAGATGTCCGTATTGTACAGGAAGGTCAGGATCAGCTGGCAATTCTAAAATCAGCACGTCCATGGGATATTCGTGCTGATGTTGCGGTGTCACTGGGTAACCAGGTGATCTTCCAGGGCTTTGATAGCCGTATTCCATTGATTGGACGGGTCAACCTGTCTCAACGTGGTCTGGAAACAGCGATGCGTGCCAATGGTGCGATTGGTGTGTCCCAGCGGGTAAAAATCGAAGCGTATGGTCAAAGTCTGGATCTGAACCGTGCCATTGCCCGTTTTAACGGTCCATTGTCTAATCCGACCCTGGATGTTGATGCCAACAAATCTGTTCAGGGTAGTGTCGTAGGTGTACGTGTTACCGGTACAGCCTCAAGTCCTGCGATTCAGGTGTATAACGATGCCGGCTTGTCTGAACAGGAAGCATTAAATGCCTTGATCACTGGCCGGATCAATGAAGGTAGTTCAGCATTAAGCCAGTCTGAAAGTTTCAGGTCTGATGTTAACAATACCATTGCCGCTGCGGGGATCAGTTTGGGTCTAGGTGGTACACGGGCATTGACCAATCAGATTGGTCGTACTTTCGGTTTGAGCGGCCTGGCATTGGATGCACAGGGTACAGGCGATGATACCCAGGTATCAGTCACTGGTTATATTACGCCAGACCTGTATATTCGCTATGGTGTAGGTGTCTTTACCCCAGTGAATAAACTGACTTTGCGTTATCAGATGAATCAGCGTCTATATCTGGAAGCGAGTCAGTCTCTCGAACGAGCCATCGACTTGTTCTATAATTGGCGTTTCTAAAAGAAAAAAAGCCCTTCAAGTGAGGGCTTTTTTTAATTGTGGAGTTGAAGCAACTCTTGTCTTTTTAAAATGATAAAGATGTATAACATTTCTAGCCTTGATGTTGGGTTCCAATCTGTCATATCTATGGGTTAAGCATATTGAGTAAAGGAACACATATGACCAATCTATCAGAGCAATCAGATAAAGATGTTACGCCACATAAAGAATCCAACGATGACAAGGGCAATCAGGCTTCTTATAAGAATGTTAAGCCTGAGAAAAAACCCAATGCAGAGCCTGAAAATCCGCTAAGAGAGCAAAAATAGACTGTTCTCATCTAAAAAAGCCTTCTTCATGAAGGCTTTTTATATTCGAAAAATAGCCTAAGTTATATTTTAAACCTTATTACTTGCTCTAAAAAATAAACATAATAGGAGATAAAACTTAAATTTTATTCCTTAAAAGTGTCATCTAATGCTTGCTGTACTGCATCGACACGTGTTTTACAGGCTTTATAGGCTGCCATGGATTCCTCAACAATCTTCATCAGATTATCAATATCCGGTTCCTGCTGGGCATCCAATAATTCCGCATTTCGTTTCAGAATTTCATAGCCTTCTTTAAAGCTTAAAGTATTGTCATTATTCATGTGGATTTACCTGTGTGATATTGGCTGCAAAAGTTCCATCCTGCATTTCGACCTGCACCTCACTTTCAAGTTCATGGACAGAACGCACAGCATGACCTTGTTGACGGACGATGGCATAGCCTTTGGAAAGTACTGTTTTCGGATTCTGGATCAGCGTTTCACGTAACAAGGCTTCAATCTGTTGTTGTGCAATTCGGGTTTGCTGACGAGCCAAATTGCCGATATTGGATTTCAATTGGGTAACTTCTTTGAAAGCATCCGAGACTTTGGCATTGGCAATACTTTGAATCAATGTCATCAATTGATCATTCTGGTTTTGATAGGCCTGAATCTGCTGCCGGGAACTACGCTGAATAATTTGCAGATTGGTAATGACATCCTGCACACGCTCCACAATGTGATTGCGAATCCCAGCGATGACTTTACTCGGGGTATCATAGGAACGATGTGCAATTTCATCCAGAATGGTCCTGTCTTTTTCATGACCAATACCAACCCAGATTGGCACACTACGCTTACACAGTAGGGCAGCCAGTTCATAATCATTCAGGTAGGCCAGATCATTGACTGCACCACCACCGCGGATAATCACGATTAAATCAGGCGCCGTTGTGTAATCTTCTGCCCACTGTTTCAGCCCTTGTGCCAGGCTTTGGCGAATACTTTGTGGTGCAGTATTTCCCTGAAAAGTCGCCGAGTGATAAACAAACTCGCATACCTGTGCATCCGCTAGTGCATCTGCATCCTTTTTAAAGTCACCTAAACCAGCAGCATTTTCAGGAGCAATCACCAGAATCCGGTTTAGGTCGAATGGTGTTGGTAATTGCCGGTTGCGTTCAATCAAACCTTCTGCCGTGAGTCGTTGTACGATTTCCTGATAACGTCGGGCGATATCACCGAGGGTATAACTGGAATCTATTTCAACGATATTCAGGGAAAAGCCATATTGCGGATCAAAACTGGCTTTGACCTTAATCAGAACATTTAAATCACGACTTAACTCAATCCCAGTTTCCCGTTCAAACGGGGTCACAATTTTCTGTGCAGCAAATTTCCAGATGGTGGCACGGCAACTGGCAATCACCTGATCATTGTCAGGATCTTTTTCTGCCAGTTCCAGATAGTAATGACCTGCCTTGATATTCAGGTTGCGTATCTCTGCCTTGACCCATACCGGTGTATCGAAGGTGAGTTTAATCACCTCCTGCACGGTAGAGAGATATTCCTTGAGCGAGAATTGGGGATCTTGCATAGCCGCAGAAAAGTTTAAAATTCAAGCAAATTTTAGCTTAAACCTGCATATCACTCAAACCAGATTACTAAGTATTCTTGTGGCTTAATTGCAGCAGGGCAATATAAAAGCATCATAATTTATCGCTGATAGTAGCTTCAGCATTGATTTACATACATTTAGATAAACTTTCTTGAGTATGACTATGTTAAATTAAGTCGGAATGGTCCTTTAGAAGAAGATCGCCAATGAAAAGAATCATGTATCTGGGCATGTTGATCGCCGTATTAACAGGATGTGCAGCACAGCAACCAGAAGAAACACCGCGTATTGGCATGCCGAATCCTGCCAGTGCTTATTGTGTGGATCAAGGTGGGAAGCTTGATATCCATAATGAAGTGGATGGTCAGGTGGCCTATTGCCATCTGCCAGATGGTAAAGTGGTGGAGGAGTGGGCATTGTATCGTAGCAATCAGGACATCTGCCTGTCTGAAGCAGCACATAATCTGATCGGTCAGTCTGGTCTGAGTGAAGCGCAAATCAAAGCCAAAACCAAAGCTAAAATTGTGCGTATGATACAACCGGGACAAGCAGTAACTATGGATTTCCGTGAAGACCGTGTTACGGTCACCGTAGATCCAAAAACTGGAAAAATTGTTCAGTCCAGCTGCGGCTAAATCATTTTGACAACAAAGCCCTGTAGAGGGCTTTTTTGTTGCAGCCGGACTTGGCAAATTAAATGACAAATGCGCTGTGATCTTTTATATTGCCCTGCGTAAGGAGAAGTTCATGAAAAAGTTATTTGCTTTATCTGTTTTGGTGGCTTTGGCTGGCTGTGCCGAAAAGAAACCACTCACCCCTGAAGAGCAGTGGCAAGGTTATTGTCGTAGTGTGGGCAATGCTGCACGCAGTATCATGCTGGACCGTCAAAATGGCATTGAGAAAGAAAAAGCTGTTGAACATGCCAGCAAGGTTGAAGATGAAACTACCAAAGCATTCGTCATGACCATTATTGATGACGTTTATAAAATGCCATTGGATGAAATCACCAAAGATGTGAAAGAATCGCGTGAAAAAATCCGTGCTGAATATACTGAAAAATGTATTGCAACACCGCATGACGAATTGCCAGATTATAAACCGTTCTAAGGAACGGTTTTTTTATAGCTTTGCCATATTCAAATTATTTTATGCAAGCGTGAAGAAGTTATTTATCTAATACTAATTTCTTATAAAAATAGCCTAAGCGGCTTGTACAATTTGTGACAAATTCTAAATCTAAAATATAGCAATACTTATCTAAATATCGAATAATGAAAATATCTCCAAAATAATTAAAAAGGAGCAGCATTATGAACGTTGTGGGATACTTACATCATGCAGACCTGTTGCTCGAAGATGAACAGGGCATGGCGATCATTGGTGGTGGAAACTACGTGCTGAGCGTTGGTGATAAAGTCAGTTTAAAACGTATTCTTGATCAAAATAAAAAACTCTATCTGGTCGATATTTCCTTTGCCAGTAACAATCATAACGGCACCTACGAAGACCAGTGTGTACTCAAATTTGAAGGCTGTCGTGATGCATTTAACCAATATTTGAGCACAAGCACAGTACACTAAGGTGGAGTATCTTTTTTCTTATAACTCAGGCAACATTCGTGTTGCCTTTTTTATAAGTGAAATTCAGCTAAAAGTGCTCAATTAGAGCTTAATTTATGCAAGAAAACAGATTTTTGACTATCAAATAATCATTATGCACATCATTTATTTACAAAATAATGAGCATCACAAAGAAACACTTTACTTGCATTAACTTTTAACTGGAATTTTAGTAAAATTTGAGAGTCCATATTATTTGTGAAGCTCTATAAAGTAGGAATTCACAGATAATTTTTTAAAAAAGAGGAATAAACCGTGCTAGAAGCTTACCGCCAACACGTTGAAGAACGTGCCGCACTCGGAGTCCCACCGAAGCCACTTGATGATGCTCAAACCGCTGCATTAGTTGAATTATTAAAAAACCCGCCAGCTGGTGAAGAAGCTTTCTTGGTTGATTTGCTTGAAAACCGTGTTCCAGCGGGTGTAGACCAAGCTGCTTATGTAAAAGCTGCTTTCCTGTCTGCTGTTGCAAAAGGCGAAGCGACTTCTCCATTAGTTTCTAAAGAACGTGCGGTTTACTTACTAGGTACTATGCTTGGTGGTTATAACGTAGCGCCTTTAGTTGAGCTTCTGGAAAATGCTGAACTTGGTGGTTTAGCGGCTGATGCCCTGAAGAAAACCCTGCTTGTATTTGATGCATTCCACGACGTTGCTGAAAAAGCAAAAGCGGGCAATGACAATGCGAAAGCAGTACTTCAATCATGGGCTGAAGCTGAATGGTTCACTAGCCGTCCAGACGTTCCAGAAGAAATCAAACTGACTGTTTTCAAAGTAACAGGCGAAACGAATACTGACGACTTGTCACCTGCACAAGACGCGTGGAGCCGTCCAGACATTCCATTGCACGCAAATGCAATGCTGAAAAACGTTCGTGATGGTATCAACCCAGAAGTTCCTGGTGAAGTTGGTCCATTAAACCAAATTAAAGAACTGATCGCGAAAGGCAACCAGGTTGCTTACGTTGGTGACGTTGTTGGTACCGGTTCTTCTCGTAAATCTGCAACCAACTCTGTGCTTTGGTTCTTTGGTGACGAACTGCCACACATTCCAAACAAAAAAGATGGCGGTTACTGCTTAGGCGGTAAAATTGCGCCAATCTTCTTTAACACCATGGAAGATGCGGGTGCATTACCAGTTGAAATCGATGTTTCTAACATGAACATGGGTGATGAAATCACTCTGAAAATCGATCACGCTGCTGCAAAAGTAACTGCGTTCAAAAACGGCGAACAAATTGCTGAATCTGAACTGAAAACTCCAGTACTTCTAGACGAAGTACGTGCTGGTGGCCGTATTAACCTGATCATTGGTCGTGGTTTAACGGGTAAAGCACGTGAAGCTTTAGGTCTTGAGCCATCTTCTTTATTCCGTACTCCAGTACAACCTGCTGACTCTGGCAAAGGCTTCACTTTAGCGCAGAAGATGGTTGGTCGTGCATGTGGTCTTCCAGAAGGTCAAGGCGTTCGTCCAGGTACTTACTGCGAACCTAAGATGACTACTGTTGGTTCTCAAGATACAACAGGTCCAATGACACGTGACGAATTAAAAGATTTAGCGTGCTTAGGTTTCTCTGCAGACTTAGTAATGCAATCTTTCTGTCACACAGCTGCGTATCCAAAACCAGTTGACGTTCAAATGCAACACACGCTTCCTGACTTCATCATGAACCGTGGTGGTGTTTCTTTACGTCCAGGTGACGGTATTATCCACTCTTGGTTAAACCGTATGCTGCTTCCAGATACAGTAGGTACTGGTGGTGACTCGCATACTCGTTTCCCAATTGGTATTTCTTTCCCAGCGGGTTCTGGTCTTGTAGCGTTCGCTGCTGCGACTGGTGTTATGCCACTGGATATGCCTGAATCTGTACTTGTGAAGTTCAAAGGTAAAATGCAGCCTGGTATCACTTTACGTGACCTGGTACACGCGATTCCTTACTACGCAATTAAAGAAGGTGACCTGACTGTAGAGAAGAAAGGTAAGAAAAACATCTTCTCTGGTCGTATCTTAGAGATCGACTTAACAGAAATGGAAACTGACCTGACTGTTGAGCAAGCATTCGAATTGTCTGATGCTTCTGCTGAACGTTCTGCTGCAGGCTGTGCGATCACGCTTTCTGAAGAGAAAGTTGCTGAATACCTACGTTCTAACATCACGATGCTGAAGTGGATGATTTCACAAGGTTATGGCGATGCTCGTACTATGGCGCGCCGTGTTGAGAACATGGAAAAATGGTTAGCGAACCCATCACTGCTAAAAGCTGATGCTGATGCTGAATACACTAAAGTGTACGAAATCGACCTTGCTGACATCAACGAACCTATCCTGTGCTGCCCGAACGATCCAGATGATGCGAAACTGCTTTCTGACGTTCAAGGCGACAAGATTGATGAAGTATTCATTGGTTCTTGTATGACTAACATCGGTCACTTCCGTGCAGCTGGTAAGTTATTAGACAAAGTTCCTGGCGGTTCTTTATCTACTCGTCTATGGTTGGCTCCTCCAACGCGTATGGACGAACACCAGTTAATGGAAGAAGGTTTCTTCAACATTTATGGTAAAGCGGGTGCGCGTACTGAAATGCCAGGTTGTTCATTATGTATGGGTAACCAAGCACGTGTAGCACCGAACACAACTGTAGTATCTACTTCTACACGTAACTTCCCGAACCGTTTAGGTCAAGGTGCAAACGTTTACTTGGCTTCTGCTGAGCTTGCTGCTGTTGCTGCGGTTCTTGGTAAATTACCAACTCCAGAAGAGTATCAACAATACGCTTCTCAAATCGACAGCATGTCTGCTGACATTTACAAGTACTTGAACTTCGATCAAATGTCTGAATATACAGATGCTGCTGAAAATGTAGATACCAAGAAAATTGCTGCTGCTCAGTTGTCTTAATTGATTAAGTAGTTGAAAATAAGGGCTGATTTATCAGTCCTTATTTTATTAAACTTAAATAGAAAAGCTTAACTTATCTAAAAGGCTATAAAAATAATCTGGATAGTTGAATAAATATATTTAAAATTAGTCTTTTTTGATACACTAGAAAATATGAATGATGTAGCAATTTTATCTATCCTAAAGTCAAAAAATGTACCGATTACGAGTGCAGAAATCTCTTTATCTTTAATGTTAGGAGAAGAAATAATCTATGATTATTTGATAGATAATATTTTACTCAATGGTGAAAATTCTTTGTTTTTCAAAACTGCATCAAATAAGTTCGGATTAAGAGAGTGGTTAAAAACTGAAAGATACTCCGAGGTTTATCCAACAAGCGCAACAAAAATTAGTCCTCTTGATGAAATAATTTCCGTATTTCCAATCGAAAATATCTTAAATTTTAATATCAAAAATAAATTTAAATATATTGATTTTAGTGAATCTAATTTTAAAACAATAATAAAGCCAATGCAGAGATCAGTAGCTGAGCAGGATCATAGTATAGTTCAGCTAGTCTCATGTTTTGTTGTAGGAGATTGTAAAGATAATATAATTACCTTTTATAAAACGAATTATCAACCTGAAAAAAGGCTTAATTATAATAAAAAATGTATAAATTTTGGGGGGCATATTCTATATGAGGAATTCTTTACATTATTTGATTGTTTAGATACTTCTTCTGATTTTCCCTTTGTATTAAGGGAGTTATTTGAAGAAGTTAATATAGATAGTACCCAATTAATAAAGGTCTCTCAACTTGGACTATTATATGATGATAGTACAGAAATCGGTGCTCAGCATCTTGGTTTAGTTTATAAAGTATTACTTAAAGATATTGGTAGTATATCAACAAAAGAAAAAAAATTATTTTCAAACTTAAAAATTGAAAATATAGAATTTCTTAAAGTTAACTATAACTCTTTAGATAGTTGGTCAGAAATTATTTTACGGAATCTAAAATGAATTTTTTTGATGAAAATTCTTTAGCCTATACAATATTAATTGGCGCATTGGGCTCTATAATAGGGGCGGTAGTAATTTCATACTATCAAAGTTTTTTAAAATTAATAAATAAATTTATTAGTACCTCCCAAGTCTTAGCTTTTTTATCAAGACATTTAGTTTTTATTATTATAAATTTATCATTTATCTTATTATTTTTTCATACAAGTGATATTGTGTGGATAGGCTTTCAATCTATTTATCTAATTATAATTTGGTACTATTTATTTAGATTGGAGCAGAATGGAGTTTGTGGAGCTGATGAAACAATTGAAAATGGGATTGATTATAATAGAACATTAAAATTAATAACCCAAGATTTTCGTTTTATTGGTGTTGGTGCAAGTAAATTAACTAAAAATAGAGAAGCGTTTGCTGAAGCAGTGAGAAGAGTTAATTCCAAGAATGGTAAATTTAGATTAATTTTATGTGATCCGCAAAGTGAAGCTTTAAAACTATTAGCTAAAAATGCTCAAACTAAACAAAATGGGATAAAGGAAGCATCATTTCAACAGAATGTGAAAAGTTCTCAAGAAACACTAAAGGAATTAGTTAATGATTACAACCTTACTATTGAAGTTAAATTATATAAAGCTGACCAAATATTTAAAATGCCTATGTTTAGATTATCATTAATAAATAATAATTTTTGCTTAGTAAGTTATTCATTATTTAATGATCCCTCTCATCAAGGTGAGCAATTGGCACAATTACATTTGAAAGAAAAATATAATACAAATGGATATGATGTATCTTTATATTCAGGTTTTGAAAAATATTTTGATCATCTTTGGGAGTCGATACCAGAATCCCAAATATTGGAGTTAGAGTAGTGATTGGTTGTTCCAACAAAATTTCTTTTGCAGAAATGTTAGAATATTTTAATCATGATTATGATTACTTGAATTTTAATAATCAAAATATTATGAGTGGACTTGGAACGACGGATTTAGTGTATCAAGGAACTTTGCCGTTTAAAAAATTTGTAGATATATCTTTTAAACATTGTAATAATGATTTATTGGTTTCAGGTGAGACTGCGAAGTATGCTTTTTTAAATTTTGGTATTAATTATAATTTATCTGTTAAAGAAAGAAGTTGCCAAATTAAATATATAATAGATTATTTAAAAAATAAGAATATTAATTTGATAAATGCACATACAGTATTTGCTGAAAAATCTTTTATTTCTTTAACACTTATTTCGGATAATATAGGTAGTAAAAAGAAGCTTGAAGAGGGTAATTTATTTTTAACAAAACCATTAGGTGGTAGATATAATTATGAAAATAATAAGTCATCTATAGATTTGCTAGAAAAAGATAATAGTTTTATTCTGAATATATTTAATAATATACTATTTGCAACTGATATATCTGGTTATGGTTTATATAATGAGTTGTTCTTATTTAATAAAATTTATAAATTTAATATTAATATATTTCTCAATCAAATACCTTCTGTTTTTGAAAATGTAGACCATTTAGATTGTAGTGCTAAAAGAAATATGTTTCATGAATTTGAAAAGGATTTTACAAATATTGAAAGTCAAAAAATATTCGGTAGTGAATTTAATGGACCAATACTTTTTTTAAGTCCATTAAATGAGATCGATAATTGTTTTAAAATTGGTTTTTGTAAGAAATGTGATCAGGGTGGAAAAATTGAATTATTCTAAAGCTTGCATACATGGTAGATTTCAGCCATTTCATAATGAGCATTTAAAATATTTTATGCAAGCTTTTGAAAAATATAATTATTTATATATTGGAATTACTAAGCCTGATATTTCTAATATTTCTGAAACAGATTTCTTGGATAAAATGTACAGAGATGATCCAGAGAATAATATTTTTAGTTATGAACAGCGTTGTAAAATTATTCAATCCTCTTTAGTTGAAAGTGGTATCAATAAAGATAGATTTAGTTTTTTACCTTTTGATATTGATCAGATTGAAAACATAACTTTATCTAAAGACATTATCTGTGTATCAAATATTGTGGAAATTTGGAATGAACATAAACTTAATAAGCTAAGAAATGCTGGCTATCAGATTGATATTCTTTATAAAGATTTACTTATTAACAAAATGTCGTCGACAACTATTCGTAAATTAATTAGAGAAAATGATGAATCTTGGAAGCAATATGTGCCAAGTGGAGCTATATCTATTATTGAAGATATACTTAAGATACAGAAGTAGAATAAAGGATTTAATTAAATGCCCTCACAATCCCGATTCCTCTGTATTGGCGGTTTCCTCATTGGAACACAAGTCAAAGACCAAGGCGACAGCTTTGTCTGCGTCGAAAATGGTAAACAGGTGAATTACCATAAAAAGGAAATCTTCCATCAAGATGCTTGGGATCATGATTATTATGTTTGTGAAAGTACGACAGACCAGCAAGCACACAATTGGGTTTATGATATTCCATCGTATTAATTGAATCTATTTAGGACATAAATTAAACAATTACTAGAAACAATAACTTGCATAACATTTCTAAAATTGATTTTTCATACTGTTTTCCTAAAACTGTATGAAAATAAAGCTAATAGGGAATGTTATGAATTATGAAATCGATGCCTTTGGCACCTTGGTGATTGCAGTATTTTTTCTTTTTATTGGGCGGTATCTTGTTAGTAAAATTGGCTTCTTTAGAAACTATAACTTACCTGAACCTGTAATCGGCGGTCTAATCGCAGCGATTACAGCTTTTATTCTCTATAAATTTTTTAATATCAGTGCCACATTTGACTCAGAAATTCAAACCATTCTGATGCTGATGTTCTTTACCTCTGTTGGTTTAAGTGCAGACTTTACCAAGCTCAAAGAAGGTGGGAAATCACTGCTGATCTTTCTGGTCTGTGTCATTCTATTTGTAGTTGTACAAAATGCGGTTGGCATGAGTTTAGCCACAGCACTTGGGCTTGATCCATTGATTGGTCTGATTGTCGGTTCTGTTACCTTAACGGGTGGACATGGTACTGCCGGTGCTTGGGGTGAAGTGCTTGAAACTCAATATGGAATACAGGGGGCAATTGTCCTCGGAATGGCAAGTGCTACTTTTGGTTTGATTATTGGTGGGCTTGTGGGTGGTCCGGTTGCCAAATTCTTGATTAAACGAAATCAGTTGGCAGAGACAGTAGCGCAAGAGACCAATGAACAACAACTCGATACTAGCATCAACACCGCACCCTTCGAATATCCAAAGAAAACCCGGTTGATTACAGCCAGTAATGCAGTGTCGACTTTGGGGATGTTTGCGCTATGTATTTTTGTTGCGAATGAAATGACAGAGATCAGTCAGGGAAGATGGTTTGAACTGCCGACCTTTGTCTGGGCTTTAGGTACAGGAGTAATTGTACGTAACTTTCTGGAGCATGTACTGAAAGTCGATATTTTCGACCGTGCCATTGATGTATTTGGCAACGCGTCATTGTCCCTGTATTTATCTATGGCTTTACTGTCACTGCAACTCTGGTTGCTGGCCGATTTGGCAGGCCCGCTCATTACCATTTTGTTTGCGCAGACAGCGGTACTGATTTTATTTACCGCAATTGTGACCTTTAGAATCATGGGAAAAAATTACGATGCAGCCGTATTGGTAGCAGGGCATTGTGGTTTTGGTATGGGAGCAACCCCGACTGCGATTGCCAATATTCAGGCGGTCACCAATAGCTATGGTCCATCACATAAAGCCTTTTTAATCGTACCGCTGTGTGGTGCATTTTTTATTGATATTGTGAATGCTGTGGTGATTCAGAGTATCATTGCATTTTCCGGTTAAATTTTAATACGACTTCAAAATCATATAGACATTAAAAAGCCCCATGGTTAGGGGCTAGTCGTATGCACATCTGAGGCACATACTGTAAGAGGCTCATCTCATACTCAGCGTATTAAAGCACATTCTTTTACTTAAACCTACGAAAGTTTTTCTGATCTGCTGGTTATAAATGGAAGGTCATAGTCAAAAGTGGGGGGGAGGAGCAAGTTTTATCGCTCAAAATTAAGCATTTTTATCTGAAATTTGGATGTTTTGAATTTCTCATTTCATCGCTAAATAGTTACAAAAGTTTTCCAATAAGATGGAAAATATTACACAAGAATAAAAGAATTTAATCATTTACCAAGTTAATTAAAGTAAAATTTATATAACTATTCATCTTTTAAGTCATGCAAAATAGCTTGAAATTAAATCAAATATTTAAACGCTTAATTGAGTTTTTATCCCTGATTTTGGTGATTTTTTCAAATAGCCCATAAAACAATAAGTAACAATAATGACAATGGTTGTTGTTAAATTATCTTTATGCTCATGAATGAAGTTATACAGATAAAAACTTCAGAAAATAATAATTTATGGATGAGCGTATGAAAGGAAAACTGGTATTCAATAGCCTCAATATTGCGGTGTGTAGTGTCATATTGTATGGCTGTGGTGGCGGAGGTGGAGATTCTTCCGGTTCAGGAACATCTTCAAAAGTAGAACGGGAAATGGTGGAGGTGTTATCCACCCGGCCAGATTTAATTACAGACTCGGATGTATTGCTGAAACTGGATCTGCCCGATGATATTCAAACTACGGCGTTGAAAGTGTCCCTGAATGGACAAAATATTAGTGATGCATTTGCCAATGAGCAGCGCCAAGCCTTAGTTGAAGGACTTAAGCTGGGCGATAATCAACTCAAGGTTGAAGCAGGGCGTTATTATCAGCATTTAAGCCTGATCAATCATCCTTCGAGTGGACCATTACTGTCTGGCCCGCAGTTAAAGCCCTGGACCTGTACTAATGCGTCGACCGATCAGTTCTGTCAAAAGGCTGTGCAATATAACTATTACTATAAAAATCGCTTGGGACTCATTAAAAGTTATGACCCGGCACAACCGCCGGCCAGTCAGAATATTGCCACCACCACTACCGATGAAGGACTAACGGTGCCATTTATTGTGCGTGAGGAAGTGGGCTATCAGAACCGCGATGAATACCGTTTTGCGGTGTTGTATGATCCGAACCAGCCGTGGACCGCCTTAAAGCCACAAGCGCAATTTAACCATAAACTGGTGGTCACGCATGGCCAAAGCTGTGGTAATGATTACCAGTCTGCCTCTGCGCCAACGGTCATTGCCACTTCAAGTTCCATTTTGCCTGATGTCACCATTTTGGCTTTAGGCCGCGGCTTTGGGGTGATGTCGACCGCACTGTCCCATAGTGGTCATAACTGTAATCTGGCGATTCAGGCAGAATCGCTGATTATGGCCAAAGAGCGTTTTATTGAGCAATATGGCACCTTACGCTATACCATCGGGCAGGGCTGTTCAGGTGGTGCGCTGGCAGCGCAATGGGTAGCCAATGCCTATCCGGGAATTTATCAGGGGATTTTACCCACTTGCTCATTCCCTGATGCCTGGAGTACCGCTTCACAGTTCGCCGATTATCACCTGATGATTAATTATTTCCAGACTCCAGAAGGCCGTTTAAGCTTCTTGCCGCATCAGATTGCGCATGTTCAGGGACATATTTCTGAAATTAATGGCTATGTCAGTGAGCTGGCCCAGTTTGATGTGGCGCGGCCAAATACCATCTGCAAGGGAATTTCATCGGCGCAGTTATATCATGCCACCAATAATCCTCAAGGCATTCGTTGCTCGATTCAGGATGCTGCAATTAATTTGCTGGCCCCACGTCCAACGGAGCTGTGGACCGAAACTGAAAAACGCATTGGTCGCGGTTTTGCCGGCCTGCCGATGGATAATGTCGGGGTACAATATGGCCTAGACAGCTTGATGAAAAATATCATCACCCCAGAACAGTTTGTACAGTTAAACGAAAAAATAGGCGGTGTGGATATTGATATTCAGGCGGTGCCTAAACGTCTAGAAGCCAATTATACGGCGCTGAACAATGCCTATCGCAGTGGCTTAATTAATGTTGGGAACAACCTGAATAAAGTGGCGATTATTGACTGTCGAGGTCCGGACCCGGCGCTGTTCCATGACGCCTATCGTACCTTTGCCATTCGGGCGCGACTGGAAAAAGCGCATGGCAATTATAATAACCATGTGATTTATGGCGGTGATCTGGTCATGATTGCCGATGTCAAATGTCTGGAAATCAGCTTTAATGATATGGACCGCTGGTTAAGCAATGTCGAAAAAGACTTAAGTGATTTGCCTATTGCCACCAAACTGACCCAAAACAAACCGGCAGATGTAAAAGATGCTTGTATTACTGCCGGCATCATTAACCGCGAGAATCTGTGCAGCACGCGCAGATTACCGGTATATAGCACACCGCGTATGGTGGCCGGGGACAGCCTGACCACCTATGCCAACAAGTGTCAGCTGAAACCTTTAAATGTGTCGGATTATGGCAATACGGTCCGCTTTAGCAATGAACAGCTCCAGCGATTGCATCGGGTTTTCCCGCAAGGCGTGTGTGACTATAGCCAAGCCCCAGTTGGCTTTGCTGACACCATTGGCTGGATGAGTTATCAGGATCGGCAGGGCAGCGTAGTTTATGGAGGACAACCTTTGCCTGCGGTCAGTTCATCGGCTGCACGCGGCTGGGCATCTAAAGCTTTCCAGTTGTTTTAATTCTTCACACATTTTTTGTTTCACAAAAACCAGTGATTTTTCACTGGTTTTTTTATGATTCATTTTGATTTTTAGTTGAAAATTCATGTAATATAACGACGGTTATTTCGCCGTTGTGTAGATGGCAGGCAGATAACCTTTGGTCGAATTAAAATGTTAACCAGATCTCATTAATTCGCTGAATTATCAGGTTTTTTAGCGAGAAAGCCCAGATAAGCGTTGTAAAATCATTAGATTAAATTTACTCACAATTATTTTGATTAATATGAATTATTTCATATAATTACAATGATTTATCACAAAATGGACAAATCCAGGAAAATAGTGATAACTGATTCCGGGTTGTGACACTAAAATGAGTCTGAAAAATTAAAACAATCATAGGGTGAAGGATTATGGATATCACTGAGACGGTGTTTGACTTCAAAGCCTTATCCACACAACAACAAGATTATTTTTTTGAAAAAATTGCCGAGTTTGATCAGCAGGTGTTTACGTTAACCTGTGAAAAGGAGCTAAAGAAATATCTGTATGACCCGCAGGCAATTTCGGTCACTATTATTCAATATCATCATCGTAGCAGCTTGTTGTATGCACCAGCCACACTAATTCTTGCGGTATTGGCTTATTATTCTCAATTTTCAGAAACTATAAATCTGATCTGTGTAGTATTGAATCTTGCTTTTTTCAGCTTCTCAATTGGGGCTTATATTCTGCATGGCGTGCTGAAAGACACCACCAACCAATTCAAAAAACCGCATCAATTGGGCAAGGTTCAGTTACCGGGCATATTAATGACTTTGGCGATGATCGGGTTAATTGTGGCAGAACTAGGTGGAACAGGAATCTTACTTTGGGGCGCAACACAGGGGCTGTTTTAGATTATTTTTATTCTGATTGGAAGGAGAAATACTTGAATTGGACTTTTCTTTTTCTTCTACCACATGGATGAGTGGCCAAGTCATCCATGTGGTTCAACATCAAGGTTAATTAGCGATATTTCTGGTCAATGACCACCCATAGGTAAAATGCAGCCGAGACGATCAGCGCATACGCTAAATACTCTGGCTTTAAATTGCCTTGAATTACGCAGTGAACGATTAAAGTCAACATTAGCGCAAAGGTAGTGCTTAGAAACACCACAAGGTTAGAATTGGCTTTAAGAGCGTCAATGAAGACTTGCTTTTTGAAATGTACTGATAACATCTCCATCCCTCCTATTTTTAGTGTTATTGATGTCCAAAACTGAGTGGATTGATCAGAATTGAACATACAGTTGTACTTCGAATACCAGAACTTTTCAATAGCTCCGGATGACTGTTCTGGTGAAATACAGCAACTTTAGTCGTAGAGCTATAAAAATTATCAAAGTACAGCAATTTACCTGAACCATTTAAATGCTTAAATTAGGGTTTAAGGCAGTGCTGGGTGATAAAACTTAAATGGCACAAGCGGAAAAATGCAAATTTTACGCCATAATATGTAGTTTACTCGGCAGAGAATGTAAGCACGTGTATACGGGATGCTGATGAATTATAAAATTTGTTAGAATATTGATATAAGTAAATGAAATTGAATAATTTTGGAAATGATTAGGGTAGTTTAGCTAAACGAATGGTTAAATTGTGTATCAGCTAAATTTTTATCTACTTTTAACTGAACGCTTGCTTACTGATAATCATGCAGTGAATTGAACCAATAAATGTCCGTTTGGGTAAAACCTGACAATTATTGATCACGCTTAAATCGTATTCTGGGTAAAAAGACGATTTATTGACACTGCGCAGAAAGATTAGTTTCTGATACGGTCAATCACAGCTGAAATCACGAGAACAATCAGGGCTGGGATAAGCCATGCCATGTTTTGCTCAGAAAGCGGCAAATTCTGAAGTGCAGCAGGTAAATCAAATCCGGCAACTTTAAGACCATCAAATATACCGAAAATAAATGCAACCAGTGTGGTTGGTGCAACAACTTGAGCAGGCTTTTTAAAGAAATGTCCACAGAAGCTCAGCAGGATCACTGCAATTGCAGGCGGATAAATCGCGCTCAGTACAGGCACAGAAACGGCAATCAGTTTGGTCAAACCGAGGTTTGAAATCACCAGCGAGAAGCCAACCAGAACAAATACAAAGGCTTTGTATGGTAAACGAGTAATCGATGAGAAATATTCAGCACATGCACAGGTCAGGCCGATCGCAGTTACCATGCAGGCAACAAAGATCATGATTGCAAGGAAATAGGCACCCATATCACCAAAGGCATGTTGTACATAAGCATGCAGAATAATCGCACCATTGGCAGCATTTGGGGCAACTTCATGACTACCCAGACCCAATTTAAACAGGCTGAGGTAAACCAAGGTTAGGCCGATCCCGGAAATAATGGCAGCATTTACCGCATATTTGGTAATCAGCTTACGGTCAGTGACCCCACGAGAAGTAATTGCACGCACAATCACGATACCAAAGACCAAGGCACCCAAAGTATCCATGGTCAGATAACCATTGACGATGCCCTCAGTGACCGGGCTAGAAACATAATTACCAATCGCAGCAGGTGGGTTACTGGCAGGAATAAGAACTGCGGCCACCCCTAAAATGACCAAGGCGATAATTTTCAATGGAGACAGGAAGTAACCCACAGTATCCAGAATTTTATTTGGATACAGTGAAACCAATGTCACCACAGCAAAATAGATCACGCTATAGATCAGCAGATTACTTGGCTCATTGCCAAAATAAGAGGAGAAACCAATTTCGTAGGAAACGGTTGCAGTACGTGGCGTTGCGAATAAAGGTCCAACAGTGAGATAACAAACTACGGTCAGTAAAAGACTTGCAGCTTTACCTAAAGGTGAACTTAAGATCTGGATTGAACCTTCAACACGAGACAGTGCCACGATGGTGATAACAGGCAGGCCAACTGCAGTAACCAGGAAACCTAGAGCAGCTAACCATACATGCTCACCGGCTTGTTGAGCCACAATCGGTGGAAAGATAATGTTGCCGGCACCGATGAACAGTGCAAAGGTCATAAAACCTAAGGCAACAATATCCCGAGTACGGAGACTTGTCATAGAGGGAGAATAAACGAACAAAAGAAAGCGATTTTAAAGGAAATATGCTGATTTTTGGAGCACATTTTGGTTTGAGCTTCGATGAATTTCCTTGAGTAATTTTCTGTTTAACTGATAGGTAGAACTTTGGTGAAAATAAATTTATGAATTCAATCAAATAAATTTATAAATTGTAAAAATCATCATAAATTATCAATATTTCTAAAAAATCCTGAATAGTTTTATTTGTTTAATCTATAAGCAATACATATTTTAAATATACATTTTCCGATCGCTGTTATTGAAGGAATTTACCGCATCTTTCAGAAAAAGGGTCTATAATTCAAGGATTGACCAAGAGGATGAACACATGAGAGCTTCGACGATAAGTCTTAAAACTGAACAGGATATCGAAAAACTTCGTATATCGGGCCGTCTGGCTGCTGAGGTTTTAGCAATGATCGGAGAGCATGTGAAGCCGGGTGTCACGACAGAATACCTGGATGACATCTGTAATGATTTTATTGTGAATAAACTCCAAGTCATTCCGGCGAATGTGGGTTATTACGGTTATACCAAGACTACCTGCATTTCACCCAATGAAGTGGTGTGTCATGGCATTCCATCAGCAACTACCGTATTAAAAGACGGCGATATCATCAATATCGATGTTGCGATTATTAAAGATGGCTATTTTGGTGATACTAGTAGAATGTACTATGTTGGTACGCCTTCGGCTGAAGCAAAAAAACTGGTTGAAACCACTTATGAAGCAATGGTCGCCGGTATTCATGCGGTTAAACCGGGTGCAACGTTGGGTGATATTGGTTATGCCATCCAGTCTGTGGCACATCGTGAAGGTTATAGTATCGTACGTGAATACTGTGGTCATGGCATAGGTAAGGTGTACCATGAACAGCCAAACATTCTGCACTATGGTCAACCGGGTCAGGGTCTGGTACTAAAAAAAGGCATGGTATTCACTATTGAGCCAATGGTGAATCTGGGTAAAGCGCGTGTTAAAGAATTTAAAGATGGCTGGACAGTGGTGACTGCAGATAAATCGTTATCTGCGCAGTGGGAGCATATGGTTTATGTGACTGACACTGGCTTTGAATTGTTATCTCCATGGCCAGAAGGCACGGGCTCTTATCCTGCAATTTAAATAAAAGATAAATCTCTGATTGTGAAAACACTGATTTTTAAAAAATCAGTGTTTTTTTAATTGTAAATGAGCATACACATACGTTTTCAAAACAATACAAAATATTACGCCTTGCAGTGGTGCAAATGAGATTCATTCTCTATATTTATATGAGTTAGATAGATAAGCTGTATCAATCTCTTTTATTTATTCTTGCTCGTATAATTAACTGATTAAGAGCCAAGATAATGATCTAAGCGATATATTTTTTGATTTACAGAGTAAATATTGTTACCCCTTAATGCTGTAGTGACTCTGACTAGCTCATCCTCCGTAGATGAGCTTTTTTTACTTATTATTTTATTTTACTTAGATGCTCATTAATCTAATCATGATGCAGGTGCTCAACCAGATAATCGATAAAGACCCGAACAGCAGGTAACAAGCCACGACGTGACGGATAAACCATATGGAAAATACCATGTGCTGCTTTCCATTCCGGAAGTACACGTACCAGTTCACCACGTTCCACATATTGCTGCACGACGTTATCAGGTAATAGGGTGATACCACAGCCTGAAGCAGCCAGTTGTGCCAGCATACTTAGATCGGAACCAAGCACTGTCGGCATAACGCGGATCTTTTTCTGTTGTTGCATATTATTGTGTAATATCAAAAACTGTTCAGTATGTTCATCCGCCATGCTCAGGATTTTATGCTCGGACAATTCTTCCGGATTTTTCAGATGACCAAATTCATTCAGATAGCCCTGACTGGCAAATAGATGCTGTTCGATCTGGTCAAACTGACGGATTACCAGATTTGGATCATCATCCAGACTGGAACGGACGCGTAGGGCAATATCAAAACCTTCATTGATGATATCCACACGACGGTTCGTGACCATCATCTGAATTTTGATTTCAGGATATTGTTTCAGAAATGCAGGGAGAATCCGTGCGATTTCGTTTTGTGCAATAGAAACTGGCAGGCTGAGTTTAATAATGCCGCGTGGTTCAGTACTGAGATGATCGACCAGATCATGGGCGGCTTGGGCGGCACTGAGCATAACCTGGGCATGACGGTAAATGTTCATACCGATATCAGTCACAGCAAAATGACGTGAGCTACGTTGAATTAGCCGAACACCGAGACGTTCTTCCAGATTATAAACCCGGCGACTGAGTTTGGATTTGGGAATGTCAGTGGCGCGTTCTGCTGCACTAAAGCCACCATGTTCCACCACTTGGGCAAAACAATAAAAGTCATCCAGATCTGTCAGCATGAGTTCATTCCATATACGCAACAATAAGGTGATTAAAGAATTATTGTTGCAATGTGTCAATGCTGACTTTGTCTTTTTATTGACTATCTAGCTTCATTGAGCAGTTTATCTTTCAGATATTGCATGCCTTGGGTAGCAGTCATGGCAATTTTCTCAAACTGAGGAGGTAAGTGCTGCTGATTGGCTTTAGGATCAATATAGTAAGCGCTGCAATTCGATGAAATCTCATGAATCAAGCCAGCAACCGGATAAACCTGCAAGCTGGTACCAATCACAATGAAAATATCAGTATCCTGCGCACAGTCCTGTGCTTCTGCATAAGCAGGTACAGCTTCACCAAACCACACGACATGCGGACGCAGTGGATAGCCATCCTTACAAAGGTGTTTATTGAGATCCAGTTCAGCTCCATCAATTGGATAAAACTCGGTGGTGTATTGCGCTTTTGGTCCAGACGTTTTTGCCAGCCGGATATTGCCATGCAGGTGAATAACTTTTGAACTTCCAGCACGTTCATGCAGATCATCAATATTCTGGGTAATCACATGTATGTCATAAGCAACTTCCAATTCAGCAATCATTTGATGCGCAGCATTGGGTTGTGCAGCCAGAATCTTTTTGCGCCGTTCATTATAGAAGCGCTGTACCAGTTCGGGATCACGTCGCCATGCTTCTGGTGTTGCCACATCTTCTACGCGATGCTGTTCCCAAAGACCATCACTGTCGCGGAAGGTATTGATTCCGCTTTCAGCACTCATACCTGCACCAGAAAAGACCACCAGTTTTTTCATTTTGTTTCTTTTTTCCTCTAAGCTGCGTGATTGCTGTGCTTAGCACTGGCTTTTAAGAATGCCGCGATTTCCTTGCTAAATTTTACCGGTTCAGTCAAAAGTGGAGTATGCCCGGATTTTTCAAAACGTACCTGTTTGGCATGTGGAATGCTTTGGGTAATCAGGGTTTGACCTTCAACTGGATAAAGTTTGGATTGTGAGCCGCTAAGGAAAGTCACCGGGCATTTTAGTTTTTGAATCGCCGCACGGTAATCTTCTCGATGGTAAAGATAATTATTGATATACCAGGCCATATAGTCGACCCGGTTTGATGGTAATAGCAGACTTTGCAGGCGTGGCTGATTCATAATCCATTCAAAGGCTTTCAGGCTGTATTTATTGTTATTTTGCAAGCCAATAAACTGCAGCCAAAGTTTGGCAATCTGATGGCGAGTGTTACTGTCCAAATCTTTAATGTATTTTACATTATGATGTGGTGCCAGTAATTCTGAAATCTGGGTCAGAATAGAAATAAATACCGGATGATGTTCACCAAACAGGCCATAGCCCCAACTGTCATCTACCGGGATTTTTGGGGTCTGGTCAATATGCAGATAAGCAGTGATATGCTCGGCGAAATCAGCATAGTGCATACCATGCATGGCCGTAGTAGCACCCATGGAATATGCAATCACCATCACCTTATCAAGATGTAATTGCTGGATTACCGACTGCACATCCAGCCAGTGACTGGAAATCGCATCCATATCTGGAATCTTGCAATCACTGGAAGCACCAAAACCGCGCCACTCCGGAATAATAAATCTGAACTGATGCCGATGCGGATAGAGGAAAGCCGCCCATTGCCAGCTCAACATCCCCAGGCCGGACAACACCAGTACCGGCTGACCCTGTCCATATTCGCGTACAAAAAGCATTTCGCCATCGGGCATTTTGTAATATGACATCGACTGAGTCCTTATTTTTATATGCTAGCCAGCAGCTGCATTATTAAATTGTTTTAATTTTAGAATCATGATTTCTAACCAGCTAATCCAGCCTACTTCCAGATCGATACCCAGTTGCAGAATCATTTTATGAATATACAGTGTGCGGTTATTTTCGTCAGCTGTTGCAAAATCTTTGGCAAAAATCTGTCGGTAAATATTCAGTTTTTCCCGGTGCAACTCTAGATGCCTTTCCAGTTCTGGCAAAATAGTATTGCTGCCCATTTGGGCTTCAGCACGTAAGCGTACCATCAATTCTTCACGTAGTTGAGCCGGTGGACTTTGTTCCAGCATCCAGTTGGCCAGTTCTTCACGTCCTGGACGTTCTACCTGATAAGTCTTTTTACGTGAACCGCTGTCTTCATCTTCTATGGTGGAGATCCAGCCTTTTTGTAACATGGCATTCAGTTCACGATAGATCTGCTGATGGGTGGCATTCCAGAAAAAGCCCATCGAACGGTCAAAACGGCGTCCTAACTCAATACCGGTACTTGGTTTTTCCAGTAAACTGGTCAATAGAACATGCGATAAAGACATAAACGTCTCAAGAAAAATGACTCGAGATTATTATGCAACATGTTGCATAAAAATCAATTCTGAACTATAAATTAATGCAACAAGTTGCATAAAAGCTGATGACTGAGGGGAATTTCACATCAGCCGATATAAAAATAGCCAGCTGACAGGCACGCTAAGGAGTCGAAATGTCAAAGTATCCGCATTTACTTGCCCCATTAGATCTGGGCTTTACCACATTAAAAAACCGGGTTCTGATGGGTTCTATGCACGTCGGGTTGGAGGAAGCCCCGGGTGGTTATGATCGTATGGCGGCATTCTATGCTGAACGTGCCAAAGGGGGTGTGGCCCTGATTGTGACTGGTGGCATTTCGCCAAATGATCACGGTGTGACTTTCCAAGGTGGCTCCAAGCTCGATACGATAGAAGAAGCTGAGAAGCACAAGGTAATTACTCAAGCAGTGCATGAAGCTGGCGGCAAGATCGCCATGCAGATTTTGCATACCGGACGTTATTCCTATCAGGCTGAAAATGTCGCGCCGTCTGCGATTCAGGCACCAATCAATCCGGTCAAACCGCATGCCTTAACTTCGAGTGAAGTCCAGCAGACTATTGATGATTTTGCCAACTGTGCACGCTTAGCCCAATATGCCGGTTATGATGGTGTAGAAATCATGGGATCAGAAGGCTATCTGATCAATGAATTTATTGCCGCACGTACCAACCACCGTGATGACGAGTGGGGTGGTAGTTATGAAAACCGTATCCGTTTCCCGATTGAAATTGTGCGCCGGACCCGTGAAAGCGTAGGTGAGAACTTTATTATCATCTATCGTCTGTCGATGCTGGATCTGGTTGAAGGTGGTTCAACGCTAGAAGAAGTGATTCAGCTGGCACAGGAAATCGAAAAAGCAGGTGCAACGATTATCAATACAGGGATTGGCTGGCATGAAGCGCGTATTCCAACCATTGCGACCAAAGTGCCACGTGCAGCTTTTACCTGGGTAACTGAAAAGCTAAAAGGTTCAGTCAAGGTTCCTTTAATTACCTCAAATCGTATCAATACTCCAGAAATGGCAGAATATGTCCTGGCTGCCGGTCATGCGGATATGGTTTCCATGGCGCGGCCGATGCTGGCGGATGCAGAGTTTGTGGTAAAGGCGGAGCAGGGCCGTAGTGATGAAATCAATACCTGTATTGGCTGTAATCAGGCCTGTCTGGATCATATTTTCTCGATGAAAATTGCGACCTGTCTGGTCAATCCGCGCGCCTGCTATGAAACTGAACTGATTTTCAAAGAAGTGTCTACACCAAAAAATATTGCAGTAATTGGTGCGGGTCCAGCTGGTTTAAGTTTCGCGATTTATGCTGCAGGTCGTGGTCATCATGTCACTGTCTTTGAGGCATCCAATCAGATTGGCGGTCAGTTTAATATTGCCAAAACTGTTCCGGGCAAAGAAGAATTCTACGAAACCATTCGTTACTTTAAACGCCAGATCGAATTGCAACCCCGTATTCAGCTCAAACTGAATCATACAGCGACTTTTGAGCAGCTGCTGTCTTCAGAATTTGATGAAATCGTCGTAGCGACTGGGGTGAATCCACGTCAGCTGGATATTCCAGGCATTGATCATCCAAAAGTGCTGTCTTATCTGGATGTACTAAAAGAGCGTAAGCCTGTGGGTCAGCATGTCGCCATTATTGGTGCAGGCGGTATTGGTTTTGATACCGCGGAATATTTAAGCCATGAAGGTGAAAGTGGCAGCGTCAATCCGCAGAAATTCTATGATGAGTGGGGAATCGATACCGATTATGACAATGTCGGTGGTTTAAAACAGCCAAGTGTAGAGCAGCCAAGTCGTGAAATTTACTTGATGCAGCGTAAAGCAAAATCCGTGGGCGCAGACCTGGGTAAAACAACCGGATGGATTCATCGTACAGGTCTGAAACACCGCCACGTAAAAATGATCCCTGGTGTCAGCTATGAAAAAGTGGATGATCAGGGCTTGCATATTACAGTCAACGGTCAGCCAACGTTGCTTGAAGTAGATAATGTCATCATCTGTGCAGGTCAGGAATCTTATACTGCCATGTTTGATGAACTGAAACAGTCAGGCAAGAGCGTGCATCTGATCGGGGGAGCTAAAGAAGCCGGTGAACTGGATGCCAAGCGCGCGATTCGTCAAGGTGCTGAATTGGCAGCAGTGATTTAAAAATATTAAAAACTGCATTTCCGTTTTTTGTTTGCAAACCAAGATTTGTAGTGATGTAAACAAATGGATATGTAATTTTCCCTCTCCTTTAATAAAGGAGAGGGTTAGGGAGAGGATTTAACTATTAAATATATGACTCCTCCTTGCGAAGTAGTACTTCTCACCTTTAATAAAGAGGGAAACTGCTTTCTAACAGAAGGGATATCATATTTAAAAGCATCAATCTTTATCGTTTATATGCGGAAATTAAAAAACAAAAAAGGACCCAAAAATGACTCTACAAACCACCAAAGCTTCACTCGCATTCTGGCACGAAATGTTGGAAAGCCGTGACATGAATATTCTGAATGAACTGCTGGCAGATGAAGTGGTATTTTGTTCACCAGTGGCATTTAATCCATACTCAGGTAAGCCTGTAGTCTTTTTTATTCTGACTAATGTGATTCAGGTCTTCGAGAACTTTACGTATCACCGTACTTTCTATTCAGAAGACGGTAACCATGTTGTACTTGAGTTTTCTGCCAATGTGGGGGATAAGAAATTAAAGGGTATCGATATGATTCAGTTCAATGATGAAGGCAAAATTATCGACTTTGAAGTGATGATTCGACCGAAGTCAGGTCTTGAAGCGCTTGCTGCACAAATGGGACAGCGGATGATGGCCTTCCAAAACTAGTCTGATTCAGGAGCCATCATATAACCCGGCATGAAATTTGTAAGTCACTGAAGGACAACTGGATGGAAAGACAAATGAAAATGTTGATAAAAAAAGTAGTTCAGCTTTCAGGTGAGTATTTGGACCGTGTAATTGGTGCGGACACGCCTACTTTATATTACAACCCGAATGGTGTATTTCAGAACCTGATTGATCATTTACCACAATTAAAGCAAAAATACCGTCCTACACCGTGGCTATGCAATGCGCATGCTCATATTCTGTATTTTGACCTGATCAAAAAGAAAACCATCAAACTAAAATACGATGCAATTGAGCAGCTGAACATGTCTGATGGCGGAATCACTGGTATTGCCTGGTATGGACTCGACCTGCCAGTAGATACGCCAACGATTGTTTTACTGCATACCATTACCGGTTCACCAGAATCAATGGGTGAGCTGGTCAGAGATCTGCATCTGCATACGGGTTGGCGAGTGGCATTATGTTTACGCCGTGGTCATGCCAATTTGCCGATGCCTGTTCCGAAAATGAACCTATTTGGTTCCACTCAGGATTTACGTGAACAGTTACTTTATATTCAGGATAAATTCCCGCAATCCGAACTATATGGTATAGGTTCTTCCGCTGGAACAGGTTTGTTAGTGCGTTATCTGGGGGAAGAGGGTGAACAGACCCCACTCAAAGCAGCCTTTGCACTGTGTCCGGGCTATAACACTGAAAGTGGTTTTGCTTATGTGCATCCATTTTATAGCAAGGTTATGGCTAAAAAATTACTGAAAAAATTTATTCATCCTTATCAGGACACCTGGAAAAATATACCTTCTTGGGAGCAGATTCTTTCCGTTCAAAATCTGGCCGATTTTGAGAAGCTGTATTTTCAGTTGGCTGGCTATGAAGACTATGAAACCTATACCAAAGCCACGAACCCAATTTATGTCTTTGAAAATGTCAAAATCCCATTGATGATTCTGAATGCAGAAGACGACCCAGTCTGTCATATTAATAATCTGCATCCATATAAAGACCGTATCCGTGCCATGCCGAATATTATTGTAGTTACTACGAAAAGGGGCAGTCATTGCGGTTTTTATCAGGGCTTAACCAGAACTGAATCATGGGCTACTCGTCTTATGGCACAGTATCTGAAGCAGCTTTCTATGGCCGCGGCAGCAATAGAAGAAGCAGAACCTGAATACGTAGCATTAAAAAACCCAGCATAAGCTGGGTTTTTTAACTGAAAAATAATCAGTTTTCAAGTGCTGGCGTAGCAGCTGCAATGGCTTCTGCCACAGCATCATCCTCTGACTGTTCTGCACCTGAATTGGTTTTAGGCTTGTATTCAGTCTCAGAATCCTGGGTGTTTGGTGCTTGAGCAGGTTGTGATGCTGCCGGTGCTGTAGCAGGAGTACTTTGAGCAGGTCGAGTTTCACGACGAATTTCAGTTGTGGTATTCGGCGTTTCTTCACGAATCACTTCAACTGTTTCAGGAATTTCCTCAATTAAAGGCTGATCTTGTTCTGCTGGTTCCAGTGTTTCGAAATTCGGCTGTTCTACTGGGGTTGCTTCCGATGCTGCAGCAACTTCAGTCTGTTCCTCTTCCTTTGGAGCTTCTTTCTTTACACATGCAGTAAGTAAAAGTCCGGTTGCAAGCGCGCCACAGATTAAAAGTTTCTTATTCATCATTACTTCATAGGTAAATGTAGAGGGGATTACAATATTATAGCAGTAAATTAGCAGATAGAAATGATCTGAACTTACTCTAATTTTTTATCGGAAATGCTGCTAGAATAGTCAATTGTTTATTGTTCTTTGAATTGATGCGGATTGACTTTGCTTTCTAGGTGCAAGGTAAAGTAAAATTGCGCAACATTGCAGGCCTATTTAGGCTCGATTGTACGAGAAACCCAATGACCCATTTTATTTTCGTTACTGGTGGTGTTGTATCATCACTAGGTAAAGGTATTTCAGCTGCTTCTGTTGCTGCACTTTTAGAAGCCCGTGGTTTAAAAGTGACCATGGTAAAAATGGATCCATACATTAATGTCGATCCGGGGACCATGAGCCCATTCCAACATGGTGAAGTTTTTGTTACAGAAGACGGTGCTGAAACAGACTTAGACTTGGGTTACTACGAACGTTTCTTACGTCGTGCGAAAATGACCAAACTGAATAAC
Organism: Acinetobacter sp. 22323; assembly: GCF_052044895.1. NCBI lineage: Bacteria > Pseudomonadati > Pseudomonadota > Gammaproteobacteria > Moraxellales > Moraxellaceae > Acinetobacter > Acinetobacter sp. 22323. Next base: position 51,692 of record NZ_JBQEOL010000015.1, read on the forward strand.
TTCACATCAGGTCGTGTTTACCAGGATGTTCTGAATAAAGAACGCCGTGGTGACTACCTGGGTGGTACTGTGCAAGTTATTCCACACATTACTGATAATATTAAAGAACGTGTACTTCGCGCTGGTGAAGGTTATGACGTTGCGATCGTTGAGATCGGCGGTACAGTAGGTGACATTGAATCTCTCCCATTCATGGAATCTGTACGTCAGTTAATGGTTGAACTTGGTCACAAGCGCACGATGCTTATGCACTTAACGTTACTCCCATACATTAAGTCTGCAGCAGAATTAAAAACCAAACCAACACAGCACTCTGTTAAAGAACTTCTGTCGATTGGTATTCAGCCAGACATTCTGATCTGTCGTACTGAACACGATGTTGATGCAGATACTACGCGTAAAATTGCACTGTTCACTAACGTTGAAGCACGTGCAGTTGTCGTATGTAAAGATGCGCGTACGATTTATCAGATTCCACGTACTTTCTATGAACAAAATGTTGACGATTTAATCTGTGAACGTTTTGGTTATAACGACCTTCCTGAAGCTGACTTAACAGATTGGGATAACGTTGTAGAAGCTTTACTGAATCCTGAATACACCGTACGTGTTGCAATGGTCGGTAAATACGTTGAACTTCCAGATGCATATAAATCTGTGAATGAGGCACTTTTACACGCAGGGATTCAAAATCGCGTTAAAGTTCAGATCGACTATGTTAATGCTGAAGAGCTTGAAAGTCAGGATGTAAGCGAAGTGCTGAAAGATGCTGACGCGATCCTGGTTCCAGGTGGTTTCGGTGAACGTGGTACTGAAGGCAAGATGCAGGCAATTAAATACGCCCGTGAAAATGGCGTACCGTTCCTGGGCATCTGCTTGGGTATGCAGTTGGCAGTAATTGAATATGCACGTAACGTTGCCGGTATTGCTGACGCAACATCGACTGAATTCAACCGTTCAACCAAATCTCCATTGATTGGTCTGATCACTGAATGGTTAGATGAGCGTGGTGAAGTGCAACAGCGTTCTGTAGATTCTGACCTTGGTGGTACCATGCGTCTAGGTGCACAGAAGTCTGAACTGGTACCAGGGACCAAGACTGCTGCTGTGTACGGTTCTGATGAAATCATCGAACGTCACCGTCACCGTTACGAAATGAACAACCGTTATATCCCAGTGCTGGAAGAGAAAGGCATGAAGATTTCTGGTTATTCACCAGTACAACATTTAGTAGAAACTGTTGAAATTCCTGAACATCCTTGGTTTATTGCGGTACAATTCCACCCGGAATTTACAAGTTCACCACGTGATGGTCATCCATTATTTGCTGGCTTTATCGACGCTGCGAAAAAACAGCATCAAAAAGCGCAATAATCGGTGTCAGGACACAACTAGGAAGTTTAAATGTCGCAGTTAAAACCACAAGAGATTGTATGTTTAGGCGATATACAAATGGCAAATCATTTGCCATTTGTACTATTCGGCGGGATGAACGTACTCGAGTCCAAAGACCTGGCTTTTGAAATTGCAGAAACTTATGTAGATATCTGTAAACGTTTGGGAATCCCATACGTATTCAAGGCAAGTTTTGATAAAGCCAACCGTTCAAGTTTGAACTCTTTCCGTGGCCCAGGTCTGGAAAAAGGTCTCGAGTGGTTAGCGGACATTAAAAAACACTTTAATGTGCCGATCATTACCGATGTACATGAGCCGTATCAAGCGGCTCCTGTGGCAGAGGTTGCCGACATTATTCAGTTGCCAGCTTTCTTAAGTCGTCAGACTGACCTGGTTGAAGCAATGGCAAAAACTGATGCCATCATCAACATCAAGAAAGCCCAGTTCCTTGCTCCACATGAAATGCGCCACATTCTGCACAAGTGTCTGGAAGCAGGAAATGACAAACTGATTCTTTGTGAACGTGGTTCAGCATTTGGCTATAACAATCTGGTTGTAGACATGCTGGGCTTCGACATCATGAAAGAGATGAATGTCCCGGTGTTCTTTGACGTTACCCATGCGCTGCAAACTCCGGGCGGTCGTGCTGACTCTGCTGGTGGTCGTCGTGCCCAGATCACGACACTTGCACGCGCGGGTATGGCAACAGGTCTTGCAGGCCTGTTCCTGGAAGCACATCCGGATCCGGAAAAAGCCAAGTGCGATGGTCCTTGCGCATTGCGCCTGTCACAGCTTGAGCCTTTCCTGGCGCAGCTGAAAGAATTAGATACCTTGGTCAAAGGTTTCGCAAAGCTAGATACACATTAATTCAATACACATTGATGCGTCTTTTTTGACGCATCATTTTTATTAATCAACTGAGGAATAGTTCATGAGTCAAATCGTTGACATTCGTGCACGTGAAATTTTGGACTCTCGTGGTAATCCAACCATCGAAGCAGACGTTATCTTAGCATCTGGCGTAGTTGGCCGTGCATGTGCACCATCTGGTGCTTCAACTGGTTCTCGTGAAGCTTTAGAACTTCGTGATGGCGACAAGGCACGTTACCTGGGTAAAGGTGTTAAAACTGCGGTTAACAACGTAAACACTTTAATCCGTGAAGCTTTGGTTGGTAAATCAGTATTTGAACAAAAAGACATCGATAACACGATGATTGCTTTAGATGGTACTGAAAACAAAGAAAAACTAGGTGCAAACGCAACTCTGGCAGTTTCGCTTGCTGCTGCACGTGCTGCGGCTGAAGAAAAGAAAATCCCACTTTTCCAATATATCGCAGACCTTCGTAACAACAGCATTCTGACAATGCCTGTTCCAATGATGAACATCCTGAATGGTGGTTCACATGCGGACAACAACGTTGACATTCAAGAGTTCATGATTGAGCCTGTAGGTTTCACTTCATTCTCTGAAGCACTTCGCGCTGGCGCTGAAATCTTCCATTCACTTAAATCAGTACTTAAAAAACAGGGTTTAAATACTGCTGTTGGTGATGAAGGCGGTTTTGCTCCGAACTTACGTTCAAACGAAGAAGCGATCACTGTTATTCTTGAAGCAATTGAAAAAACTGGCTACAAAGCTGGTTCTGACATTATGCTTGCGCTTGACTGTGCGTCTTCAGAATTCTACAAAGATGGTCAGTACATTCTTGCAGGTGAAGGTAATAAAGCATTCACAAGCAACCAGTTCTCTGACTACCTTGCAGGTCTGGTAAATCAGTACCCGATTATCTCGATTGAAGATGGTCTGGATGAATCTGACTGGGAAGGCTGGTCTTATCTGACTTCGATCTTGGGCGACAAGATCCAGCTGGTTGGTGATGACCTGTTCGTTACGAATCCTAAGATTCTGCAACGTGGTATCAACGAGAAAGTAGGTAACTCTATTCTAATCAAGTACAACCAGATCGGTACCTTGACTGAAACTTTAGATGCAATCTACCTTGCAAAAGCAAACGGTTACTCTACTGTAATTTCTCACCGTTCAGGTGAAACTGAAGATTCAACTATTGCGGATCTTGCAGTAGGTACAGCAGCAGGTCAAATCAAGACTGGTTCACTTTGCCGTTCTGACCGTGTAGCGAAATATAATCAATTACTTCGTATCGAAGAATTGACTAATGCTGCATATCGCGGTAAAGCTGAATTCAAAGGTTTGAACTAAGCGATTATCGTTGATGTTAAATGTATTCGACTCTTTGATGAGTAAAGTACTGTTGGGCCTTGCGATCCTTGTGATCGCAGGGTTTCAATATTTATACTGGTTTGGTGAGGGTGGCTATCAAGACCATCAGGCACTGACACAGAAAATACAACAACAAGTAGAACTGAATGAAGAGCTGAAAGAGCGCAACCGTGTGCTGGCAGCTGAAGTTTATGATCTGAAAAATGGTGATCAAGCCATTGAAGAACATGCACGTCTGGATCTGGGTTTAATTAAGCCGCATGAGACTTTTGTGCAGATGAGTACTATCAGTACCCAATATAAACCGATTTATCTCGATCAAAATTCTAAAGTAGACCTGCGTACCAATGAGTCAGCTGAAAATTCAAGCACACCATAAATTATGGGCTATCATTCCAGCTGCAGGTTCGGGTAGCAGATTCTCTAAAACAGAACTAAAGCAATATCAAATGATTCAGGAGCGTACTGTTCTTGAACATACGGTTGCACGTCTGAATCAACTTCCGCTGACCGGTTATGTGCTGGCGATCGGTAGTCAGGATGATGTTGCTATAACCTTGCCATTTTCCAATCAGGAGAAAGCCCATTTCTGCACCGGCGGTACAGAGCGGGTTAATTCTGTCCTCAATGCCTTAGCTTACCTAACTGAAATCACTTCAGCAGAAGATTGGGTATTGGTACATGACGCGGCACGTCCATGTGTCAGTCAAAATGCATTGATTGATCTGGTCAATACGGCGACTGAAACTGATCAAGCTGCCATTTTGGCAATTCCAGTCCGCGATACCTTAAAGCGCGTCGTACAAGGTCAGGATATCGAAACTACAGTAGACCGTTCGACTCTCTGGCAGGCACAAACCCCACAAATGGCCAAACTGGGCCGGTTAAAACATGCCATTGAGCAGGCATTACAAGATGGTGCCAATATTACCGATGAAGCCAGTGCACTTGAGCATGTAGGTGAAACCGTACGTGTGGTACAGGGGCGATCTGATAATCTCAAAATTACCTATCCGGATGACCTGGAACTGGCTCGTCTGATTCTGGCAGCACAAGCCTAAATTTATTTGAAGAAATACATAATAAATAGAGCACTGGCGATCAATTCTCCGCTGCTTTCACTTATAATTTCGCCATTGTTAGTTTTGAACCTTTTGTCACAATGATACCTTCACAGCAGTATCGTTTTTTACGACAATCCGCACGTGATGGATTGAGTATAAAACACGATTCCTCAAGATGGGCCAAGCTACATCTGGACCCGTGGTTGCTATGCTTCCTGTTACTGAATGCTGCCTTGGGGTTGATGGTAGTTTATAGTGCGACCTCTGAAAACTCAGGCATGGTGATCCGTCAGGCGATCAGTTTTGGTGTCGGTTTTGTGGTGATGTTTATCTGTGCGCAGGTTCCGCCAAAAGTGTATCAAGCCGCAAGCCCGTATTTTTATGCCTTCGGGATTTTTATGCTGCTGCTGGTCTTTGTGATTGGTGAAAGACGACTCGGAGCAACACGCTGGATTACTTTGCCGGGCGTGGGAAGTATGCAGCCGAGTGAAGTGATGAAATTTGCCATGCCACTGATGATGGCTTGGTACTTTGCCCGCAAACCATTTCCACCGAAGTTTATGCATATTGTTGGTGCCTTGATTTTACTAGGTATTCCATTTGTGCTTGTGGCATTGCAGCCTGACTTGAATATCGGTCTGGTGATTCCGGGGATCTTTGTTTTATTTCTGAGTGGTATGTCCTGGCGCTTGATTGGCGGTGCAATGGCAGCATTAGCTGTGGTCGCACCATTAATGTGGATGTTCTTGTTACAGGAATATCAGAAAAAACGTGTCCTGACGCTATTTGATCCTGAATCGGATGCACTCGGTGCAGGCTGGAACATTATCCAGTCCAAAATTGCCATCGGTTCGGGCGGGATTATGGGAAAAGGTTACTCACAAGGTACGCAGTCTCATCTAGGTTATCTGCCTGAACATCATACCGACTTTATTATGTCGACTTATGCAGAAGAATTTGGCTTTATCGGGGTGTTTCTGCTATGCAGCCTGTTTACGGCCATTATTATTCGCTGTCTGATTATTGGCATGAATAGCTTTCATAACTTTGGCCGTTTGTATGCCGGTGCGATCGGACTGACTTTCTTTTTCTTCGTGTTTTTAAACTCAGGCATGGTCAGTGGGATTTTACCTGTAACGGGTGACCCTTTGCCATTGATGAGTTATGGGGGTACAGCTGTGATTTCCATGTTGGCAGGGATGGGTATTGTGATGTCAATTCATACCCATCGCTAAATAATAGAAGAAAAGAAAAAGCCAGATCTATTCTGGCTTTTTTATTGCTTGAGATTTGATGTTATAAATATTCAATAACTTAGATAAATAACTATATTTACATATTGGGGTCGAGATGAAGAAGTTAAAGTTGGTGATTGGACTTATGGGATTGTCAGCAACTGTATCGGCAAAGCCATTGAGTTCAGCGGAATTTAAATCTCAAGTTAAGCAGCATTATGATGCATTAGAGTTAAAACAGGCTGCACTCAATGTGTCGGTGGATCGTCGCGAGCATCCAACAATTATGCTTGCTAAAGCATGTGAATATTCTAGAGGTCTAAAACAGCTTAAGCAGTTTTCCGAACAAAATCTGCATCTGGCTGGAGCCAAGAATGAACTGCAATTTATTCGTTCATTGGATACAAGCTTTAATCAGTCCTTCATTGATTTGGGTACTACTTATGAAACGGGGTGCCTAAAACGGTAGGGGGTGAATTCTACCTATACGGTTCACAAAGGCTCTAAAGACGCTTTAAAAATGGCATTTTTATTTGATTAAAAGTTAGACTTTGCATTGGTTGGTTTTGTCGGGTCTATGATTTTGCTTTAGTCGCCATCCAGCAAAGCAGTGAACCAAAACACACCATCAATGCACCTTTCCAGAAGCTGAAGGTTAATTGTGTGCTCAAAATCAATGCTGAAACCACAGAAGAAAAAACCGGGATAAAGTATGAAGCTGTTGCCAATACAGTCACATTTCCATGCATAATTCCGATATTCCATGCCCCATAGCCAATGCCCATTGCAAAAGCAGCTAATACCAGATAAATGCTGGAATTCAATTCGAAATTCGGTATGGGCTCAGCAGAGAAAATCCATTGGGTCCATAGTACAATCGACACCCAAATAAAGAATAAGGTAATACCATTTTTACCATTGGCAGCACGAGCAGTCAGGGTACAATAGGCAGCCCATAGAAAGACACCGGTTAAAGCCAGTCCATAACTCAGTGGATTGGCCTGTATATTGGACAGCATTGTTTTAAAGCTAAATCCAGCTTCACCACCAAGCACCAGACAGATCCCTGCCACAGATAAACATATCCCGGGAAAGATAAGAAAATTGGCTTTTTGCCTGTTAAAAATAATTGAAAATAGAATCGTGGCTGTCGGCCACAGATAATTCACCATTCCGATTTCTATGGCTTGTCTGTTATTGCTTGAATAACCTATAGACAGGGCAAGACAAATTTCATAAGCCACAAAAAGCAGGCTTCCCCAAATCAGATATTTAAGGGGGAATTCTTTCAGATGTGTCCAGCCAAATGAGAACAATAGAATAATCGAGGCGCATGAATAGATTAACGCAGCTCCCCCGATCGGTCCAAAGTAATGACTGACTTCTTTGATGAGAGCAACAATGAGACTCCATAAGAAAACTGCCGTAAGACCAATCAATGTCGCTTTGTTTGAGTTCATTACTCTTGTTCAGGATAAATTTAGAAGATAGTTTAGGCCAAAATTGATAAAAATATCATTGTTCTTTTTAAAAATATGAGAGTAAAGATCTTGTATTTATCAAATTTAAGCTCTCCGAAAAGAGCTTAAATTTTGTTTGAATGCTCAGGCGATGAACCAGGTGTAATAGCCCCAGATCATTAAAGGCCATGCTAAAAATGGACTAAAGAGCCATTTCCAGAACCAGTGGCGTGGCATAAAGCCTACACCATGAACAAAGCCTCCAGAAATACCAATCATAATAAACATCATGGCTCGATGACTATATGCACCATTGTCATCCAGCATCGCAGCTGGATGTACCAGTAACACCGCTGCGAGTGGAAATGCCAGCAGGCAGGAAATCACCATCGCAAATTTGTTGGGTTTCTTGTCTATAACGGGTTTCTCTAGCGCAGCTTCAGTCATGATTTATTCCTCATCCAGGTCTTGGTGCTGTTCCATGTAAATTGCAGCAATCACACTGGCAAAACACGCCATAAGTACCCCTAGAATCCATGCAAAATACCACATAATTTCGTCTCCTTAGGACACAGTCTTAGTACAGGCTGTGTGAATTCTCTTGAATGTGTTTGTTGGTGATTACGCCCCACATCTTGTAGTAACACCAAGTGGTGTAAAGCAGGATAATTGGAACAAAGATACATGCAGCGACAGTCATTACCGTCAAGGTATTTTTACTGGATACTGCATCCCACATGGTCAAGCTGGCAACAGGGTTAATGCTAGATGGCATTAAGAATGGGAACAGGGCAAAACCGGCAGTCAGGATTGCACCGATCACCGCCATAGATGAACCTAGGAAGCTCAGGCCTGCTTTGGCTTTAGATGCAGCCAGCACGACAATAATACCGCCAAGGATACCCATAATTGGCGCAATCATGGTAATTGGATAAGTTGTATAGTTATTCATCCAGCCAGGGTTGCTATTGATCAGTACTTCTTTAGCCAGTGGATTTGCAACACCATTGGTGTCATATGGAGTCACCAGTGTATAACCTTGAATACCGCCGAAATATAACCATGCGCCAGCAGCAAGGAAAGTCACCAGATAAACCAGTCCCATAATTTTGGTTGCTTGAGCAGAACGTTCACGTAATGCACCATCAGTACGCAGCATTAACCAAGCGCCACCGTGTGCGCACAACATAGACAAGCTTACAATACCGCACACTAAAGCAAACGGATTCAGAAGAGCGAAGAAACTGCCGGAATAAGTTGAACGAACAGTTTCATCTAGAGTGAATGGTACGCCCAGGAACATGTTGCCGAAAGCGACACCGAAGACTAATGCAGGAACCGCACCGCCAACAGCTAGGCCCCAGTCCCAGGAATTACGCCATTTGGTATTTTCCAACTTGGAGCGGTAGTCAAAGCCGACAGGTCGCAGGAACAATGCAAATAGTACTAAGAGTAGCGCCCAGTACATGCCAGAGAAAGCAGTAGCATAGACCATTGGCCATGCTGCAAACAGGGCACCACCTGCAGTGATGAACCAGACTTGGTTACCATCCCAGTGTGGGGCAATTGTATTGATTGCCGCACGACGTTCCTGATCATTTTTACCTACAAATGGCATGATCGCCATTGAGCCCATATCGAAGCCATCAGTCAGTGCAAAGCCAATCAGCAAAACGCCAACCAATACCCACCAGATAATTTTGAGCAGTTCATATTCAATCATGATTTCACCTCGCCAGTTGCACCTTCTGGAAGAGCTGCAGCTGCGTCTTCTTGCTCGGCAGTTACTTGAGAATTAGGTTTTTCGAAATGGTATTTGCCAGTATGTAATGAGCTTGGTCCCAGGCGAGCGAACTTGATCATCAGGTACATTTCAATGATCAGTAATACTGTGTAGAACGCTGCCAGTGCCAGGATTGAACCCATAACATCGCCTGTGCTTAAAGTAGATGCAGACAGGTGGGTAGGTAATACTTCACCAATGGTCCAGGGTTGACGACCTACTTCAGCCACATACCAGCCAGTTTGTGCAGCAATCCAAGGCAGTGGTAAAGCAAACAGGGCAAATTTTAATAACCAAGGTTTGTTTTCAGCATTGCGTTTCGCTACAGCAAAAGTCGCTAATACGAACAGCAGCAACATCAGGAAGCCAGAACCTACCATGGCACGGAATGCCCAGAACAGACTTGGTACATGTGGAATAGTGTCTTTGGCAGCAGCTTTGATGTGTTCGTCAGAAGCATCGACGACATTTGGAGTGTATTTTTTCAGAAGCAGACCATAACCAAGATCTTTTTGGGTATTTTCAAATGCTGCTTTTACTTCAGGAGATTGATCGCCTGCACGTAATTTTTCAAGCTGTTCGTATGCCAGCATACCGTTGCGGATACGACCTTCATGTTCAACCAGCAGGTCCTTGATCCCTATCACTGGAGTATCTATTGAACGGGTTGCAATGATCCCCATGACATAAGGAATTTTGACTGCATAATCTGTACGCATGGTTTCCTGATTTGGGAAACCAAACAAAGTGAATGCAGCTGGGGCTGGTTCTGTTTCCCATTCTGCTTCAATCGCAGCCAGTTTAGTCTTTTGTACATCACCAATTTCGTAGCCAGATTCATCACCTAGTAAAATCACTGAAAGTGTAGAGGCCAGACCAAAAACTGCAGCAATAGCGAAAGAACGGCGGGCAAAAGGCAAGTCACGTTTTTTTAGCAGATAGAAGCTTGAGATTGCCAGAACGAAAATCGCACCTGTTACATAACCTGCAGAAACAGTGTGAACAAATTTTACTTGAGCGACCGGGTTAAAGATCAGTGCACCAAAATCAACCAGTTCCATACGCATGGTTTCATAGTTGAATTTAGAACCCACCGGGTTTTGCATCCAGCCATTGGCAACCAGAATCCACAATGCAGACATGTTGGAGCCGAGTGCCACTAACCAGGTTACACAGAGATGCTGAACCTTAGACAGACGATCCCATCCAAAGAAGAACAGGCCAATGAAAGTAGATTCCAGGAAGAAAGCCATTAAGCCTTCAATCGCTAGTGGTGCACCAAAGATGTCACCTACATAGTGCGAATAGTAGGCCCAGTTGGTACCAAACTGGAATTCCATGGTCAGACCGGTAGTTACCCCGAGTGCAAAGTTAATCCCGAAGAGTTTCCCCCAGAATTTGGTCATGTCCCGATAAATTTCCTTACCGGAAATCACATAAGTGGTTTCCATAATGGCCAGGATAAAGGCCAGGCCTAAGGTCAACGGAACGAAAATAAAATGATACATCGCAGTCATAGCAAACTGGAACCGCGAAAGATCGACCACGCTTTCAGCAATCATCAACGTGTCTCCTTGATTTGGGAAGGACTGCCGGCAATACGCTCGGCAACTTGAGAGTCAAAATTTTTGGGAATCGTAGGCGCATCAAACCAAATATGTTTGATTGTCAGTAGTAGAATGACCTTGATGATTAAAATCAAAGTGATCTCTCTTACAACTTTTTGATTTAGATTTTCTGGAACTAAGCTCATGTAAATAAGCCTGTCTTTATAACGTGTTAATTTATTATTAATCTAATATGATAAAAAATAAATAGACTAAACAGTTTAAATAAACATATATTTATAACTATTTGAATATTAAATAATTAAAATTATAGTTTTTTAAAGAATAATCAAAATATTTGTGATTATTTTGTGTAAACATAATTATTTTTAAATCCGACTTTTTTACTTATATTTAAAAATTAATATCCTATTAAAATGGTTGGATTAAGAAAAAAATAATATTTTAAATCTTGATTATTTTACTTGGTTTATTATATTTTTATTGAAAATGAGAATAGATTAAAATTTTAGGGATTAAAACGAGAAGGGTATTTCGTGGAATCTAAAGGTGAGGTGGATTCTTATTATTGAGAAAAAGCAGGCAAAAAAAAGAACATACATGCAGCATGTTCTTTTTAAGCTTTTGGAGGAGAGTAGAGCTTAGAAGTCGTAACGCATACCTACAGACAAGCCCATTGCAGTTTCACCTGCTGCATTTACACCTTGGGATGAACCTGCTTTATTACTACGTGCTTGTGACCAAGGTGTCAGGTTAGCAGCGTCATCATTCAGCATGGCTGCCAGGTTGCCATAAACGCGGAACTGTTTATCTAGGCGATGCTCTAAGCCCAATGCAAGTAAGGTTGAGTTAGCATCAGCTGTATCAATATCACGGTGGAAAACGTGACCGCGTAATGTATTTTTATCTGTTAGTTTATATTCCGCGCCTACACCGAAAACATTAGCATCCGCATTGGTGCCACTGCCATCATCCAGTGCAGTAAACTGGTAAAGTGCGCCCACATTCAGTTCAGGCGTTAATTTATAAGCTGCTGCTAAACGAATACCATCTCGTTCACCGCGGCTCACATCTTCTGCATAGTGCTCATAAGCAGCCGCGACATCCCAATTACCCGCGTTATAATTTAAACCTAGGTCATATGCTTGAGATTTTTCATTACTATCCTCAGTCGTATCATTGCTGATCATCGTGCCGTCATGTAACGATAAGGCTGCTGTTGCAGTGAAACCACCACCAAATTTTGGTGTTTTATACTCAATTGTATTCGGGTTACGTTCATCGAAGCGGTGATTGTAAGCACGAGTGATATTACGCAAGTCGCCGACCTGGTCACCAAAGAAGTTTGCCGAACCACGTGCCGCTTTAAATGGGCTGTCAAAACGGCCCACTTTAACTTGACCAAAGTTACCTTTGACTCCGACATAAGTATCTCGGGTAGAGAAGTTTATAGAATCCTCACTATCATCCGATCCGCTAGAAAAGTTGATTTGCTGTTCGATCTGAGCGAATGCAGTCAGATCTTCATTAATCTTGTGATCGACTTTAAAGCCTAAGCGTGATGAGTTTGAGGATAAAGCCACCTCATTATAGTCCTTGCCGTCATCCAGATAATCCAGAGAAACGTGTGCACGACCATATACTTTAACGTCAGCAGCAGCTGCCATTACTGGTGTTAAAATTGTTGCCCCAACTGCCAATGCGCAAAGAGTTTTTTTCATGTGTAGCTCCAATAAGACTTGTTTTGGTCCTAACAAGGATGTTGTGGTAGCTTTGTTAAATTTTGCTACCGTCCTGTATTGGTGCTAAGTATCGATTACAAATAAGACAATAAGATTAAGGAAATATTTCAAATATATTAAATGTTTCGTTATGTAAAAATATGAATAGTATATGTTTTATTTTAAGAAATTTATTATTTATCAATATATTAAATTGTTTTGTTTATCGGCTTTCATCAAGATTAATATTTTTCATTTTTGGGTGATAAAAAAAATGGAGCCAAAGCTCCATTTCTATATCGGTTTAATCTAGCATTATAACGCTGCTTTGATTTTCTCAGCTAGCGCCTTGATTTTCTCCTGATCACCCATGACCAAGGCATGTTTGCCCAGATTGTGCAAAGAGGTAGGAACCAGATGGAAATGTACATGGGGTACGGTCTGACCCGCTGCGGTACCTGATAATTGCATCAGCACGATACCCTCTACACCTAGGCCTTTTTCGATGGCTTTGGCAACCTTTTGTACGATCTGAATGGTATATGCAGCCACTTCAGGATCCAGATCAAGTAGCGTCACCGCAGGCGATTTAGGAATGACCAAAGTATGACCGTCTGCCTGAGGCATGATGTCCATAAATGCAAGAACTTGGTCGTCTTCATACACCTTGATTGCAGGCAGTTCACCGCGCAGAATTCGTGCAAAGATATTTTGATCATCGTAAGTCATGAGGGCATTCCTTGAGCGTCATTGAATTAAATTATTTACAGTTCAATTCTTTCTGACGATCTTTGATCGCGTCAAGACGTTGTTGCTCTTTTTCTGAAAATTTTGGCTTGGTTGTGTAGCAATTGTCATTACCATACTTTGCTTTGGCATCTGGATCTTTAAAACAGAAGCCCTTGGAAGCATAAATCACATCATGATCATTTTTCAGTTTTTTGCATTCTTGTTCAGAAGCTAAAACTGAAGTTGAAGCCCCTAGCAATGCTGCAAAACTCATCACTGTCGCAACAGTCAATTTTTTCATGCGGGTTTCCTCTGGTGTTGAATCATGTGTCTATACCTAAACACAATATTGGGTTTTGTTCTCACGATTCAATGGCGATATATTACTCAATAGTAATTTTACTCCATGATTCATACATTTTTATTGCAGCAGAAAAGTCACTATTTTCTTCTGCCTGAAGGTTAGCTGCCTGAATCAGGTTCTGGGTAAGCGATAGCAATGGTGCAGACAGCTTGGCATCACGAACCAGATCTACCGCAATCCCTGTATCTTTGGCAAGTAACGGTAATGCAAAGGTAAGCGGGAAACTGCGGTTCATAATACGCTGCGGCATCACGGTCTCAGTTACGTTACTTTTACCGCTTGATGCATTAATACATTCCAGTGCTTCATTCAAACTTACACCATGCGCTTTCAGCGTCATAAAGCCTTCTGCAACTGCACACAGGTTTACAGCCATTAACATATTATTGACTGCTTTCACTGCAAAGCCCGCGCCAGATTCACCAACATGCTTGATCAGCTTGCCGAAAGCCTGAATCGCGGGAAGGGCTTGTTCAAAACCTGCTGCACTACCACCAATCATAACAGTTAAAGTGCCATTTTCAGCACCGATCGTCTGACCGCTGACGGGTGCATCCAGAAAAATCACGCCTTGATCTGCTAAAGTTTCTTCCAGACGACGAGCTGCATCAGGTACACCACTGGTGCAGTCGACCCAGATACTGCCTGCTTTTAATTCCAGACCTTGGACTAAAGCTTCAACATCAGCACTGGTGGGTAAGCAAGAGAAGATTATATCTGCCTGGATGGCCTGTTCCAGACTTGCTGCCTGTGTACCATATTCAGTTGCATGCTGCTCTGCCTTGGTAGCAGTACGGTTCCAGACATAGACCGTATCAAAATGCTTTGGTAAATGCGCAGCCATGCGATAGCCCATAGCACCCAAGCCAAGAAATGCAACTGATTGAATCATGATAACCCTCAAAATCTTTTAATTAAAAATTATAAGCTTGAGGGCATCTCTCGAATTATTGCGCTAGTCGAGTAGAACGCTGCTCAAGCCAGGTGGTTAGTTTAGGCCAAAAAGTGTTGGCTGTCTTTTGATTTGACATTAAACCAAGGTGCCCACCTGGAATCATGGTAAAAGTAATATCTTTGCTGCTGGTCAGCTGGGTGAGTGGTTCTGCAGCTTCTCGGGTAACAATCTGATCCGTCAAACCAGCACCGACCATGAGTGAGCAGGAAATATTTTTTAAATCAATCTTATTGCCATGCAGATTAATCGAACCATCTTTAAGAGGATTCTGTAACCACAGGTGCAGCACCATATCCTGATTGACTCCACCCGGGTAATCGATCATTTTATTCAGGAAATGACCCATGGTGGCGTGTTCATAGACATAGTCGGGTTTTTCCAGATTCAGCAAAAACTGTTTCTGACTTTTAAACCAACCCACAGGATCCAGCAGTTTAAAGCCTAAGGCATTCAAAATACCTGGCGTATGAATATAGTGTTTGGGGATTAATCCCTTATGTACGGTATTTCGCAGGGCTGGATTTTGTGAAATCAGTTTATTGGTGGTTTCAAACAGTTTACCGATGCGGCCAGAGGCATAGCTGTCAATTGGACTGCCCATTACCATCAGGTTTTTCACATGCTCTGGAGAGTGTAGCGCAGTATATAGGGTGACAAAGACACCTGCCATACTCCAGCCATGCAGGGAAATATAGGGACTGTCTGCATGTTCGCAAATATGCTCTATGGCATCTGGAATGGATTGATCGATAAAGGACAGAAAATTCAGCTCTTTGTGTTTGAAGCTGAAACGGTTCCATTCCACCAGGTATACTTCAAAACCGCTATGCTGGAAATGCTTTACTAATGAACGGTAGGGATACAGATCATAAATACCCATGTTAATCGCCAGCGGCGCAACAAATACCAAAGGTTCCTTAAACTTTCTTTCAGGTGCTGGATAATGCCGGACTTTATATAATTCAGTTTCCTTGATGTACTCAAACGGGTTTTTTTGAGACAGCACCAGTGAGGAGCTGTTGAAAAACCGCGCACGCAGGTGCTTGAGTTTTTTCTGTTGACGTTGCAGATTTTGTTTTAACTGAATCATAAAGATAAATTGTCCGTGTGCGGTAGGGAGTGATCGAAGTCTAGGCAATAATTGCTTATTATGCCTTGACCTGAAATAGCATAGGCGCTCAAAATGTTGGCAATTTTTTACAACAGGCAGTCCGCCAGGGCTGAATTAGAGCGATGAGCCAACAAGACGATTATCAATTAGATACTTTAGCCATCCGTACAGGTCATACACGTAGCTTTGAGGGTGAGCACGGAGAACCGATCTTCCTGACATCTTCTTTCGTCTATGAAAATGCGGCCGAAGCGGCAGCAAAATTCTCAGGTCAGGAACCTGGCAATATTTACTCACGCTTTACCAATCCTACGGTCGCAATGTTTGAAAAACGTCTGGCTGCGCTTGAAGGTGCTGAGCGCGCCGTAGCGACCAGTTCGGGTATGGCTGCGATTATGGCAGTGGCAATGGCCTTCCTGAAAGCAGGTGACCATGTGATCTGTTCACGTGCAGTATTTGGTTCTACGGTTTCTCTGTTTGAAAAGTATGTAGGCAAGTTCGGTGTGGCAGTTGATTTTGTGGACTTGACCGATGTCGATGCCTGGAAAAATGCAATCAAGCCCGAAACGAAACTATTCTTTGTAGAATCTCCGTCAAACCCACTGGCTGAAGTGGCTGATATTCAGGCGCTTTCAGATCTTGCACATGCTCATGATGCATTACTGGCAATTGATAACAGCTTCTGTACACCTGTATTACAACAACCAATCAAATTTGGTGCTGACCTCGTTGTATATTCAGCTACGAAGTACCTGGATGGGCAAGGTCGTGCATTGGGTGGTGCAGTTGTCGGTAATCACAAATTGCTTGAAGAAATTTTCGGTTATGTGCGTACCACAGGCCCATCTATGAGTCCGTTCAATGCCTGGGTGTTCCTAAAGGGTCTGGAAACCTTACGTCTGCGTATGCGTGAACACTCCGCAAGTGCACAGAAACTCGCTGAATACTTAAATGCACATCCAAAAGTAGAAAAAGTGTACTACGCAGGTCTGCCTGAGCATGTAGGTCATGAACTGGCGGCAAAGCAGCAAACCGGCTTCGGTGGTATCGTATCATTTGAAGTGAAAGGTGGTCGTGAAGGTGCCTGGAAAGTCATCGACAATACTCAGTTTATTTCCATCACGGGTAATTTGGGTGATGCGAAATCAACGATTACTCACCCGGCAACGACAACGCATGGCAAACTTTCACCTGAAGCAAAAGAAGCCGCAGGTATTCGTGAAGGTTTAATTCGTGTTTCTGTTGGTTTGGAAGATATTGATGATATTATCCGTGACATTACACGCGGTTTAGATCTAATCTAATTTTTATAAATTTATGTTCGGAGATTTTTATGAACATTAACATGTTGATGCAGCAAGCTCAGCGCATGCAAAAGGAAGTAGAAACCAACCTGAAAAAAGCCAAAGAAGAGCTTGCGCTGGTAGAGGTTCATGCTGAAGCGGGTGGTGGTCTGGTAAAAGTAACGATGACTGCACGTAATGTGGTAAAACGCATTCAGATCGATCCAGAACTTCTACAGGATGATCCGGATATGATTGAAGATCTGATCGCGGCTGCAATGAATGATGCGGCACGCCAAGCTGAAGCAATTTCAGAAGAACGTATGAAGTCTGCAAACCAGGGCATGGGCTTACCTCCAGGTCTGGCTGGCCTGTTCTAAGGAAATTTGCGCAATGTTTAGTGATCGTTTTGATCAACTGGTTCAAGCATTACGCATCTTGCCAAGCGTTGGGCCGAAATCGGCTCAGCGTATGGCATTGCATCTGATCATGAAAAACCGTGAAGGTGCGATTGGTCTGGCACATGCATTGACTGAAGCGACCAACCATATTCATGAATGTTCAATCTGTCATTCACTCACTGAAGATGAAGTCTGTAATATCTGCACCTCAACTGAACGTGATGATGAGCTGCTTTGTGTGGTGGAATCACCAGCGGATGTGATGGCTATTGAGCAGAGTGGCAGTTTTCGTGGTAAATACCATGTATTGGGTGGACATTTGTCACCACTAGATGGAATTGGGCCTGAAGAAATTGGGATTCCATATCTACTCGAGCGTTTAAACAGAGGTCAGATTCGTGAAGTGATTCTGGCTACGAATGCAACTGTAGAAGGACAGGCGACTGCGCACTACCTCATGGAAGCCAGCAAGCATTTACCGATTCAGATTACCCGGATTGCCCAAGGTGTACCACAAGGTGGTGAACTGGAATATGTAGACAGCCATACCTTAAGCCAAGCTGTACATAACCGCATGCGGATGAAATAAACCTGTTTCTCTGCATGCGTTTTACTAAAGAGAAGAACAAGTTAGAAAAAATACAAGAATATTCATTTAATTTATCGATATTGTTATTGCGAAATTTTATAGCTAAATGTTTATTTTTTTATCATAAATATTATAAATATCAGTTAAGATAACTATATTCGGACATCCACATTACGCTGATTCAGTCATTTATGTTTCAATTTATTCAAGATCAAGCTGGACTCGATCAAGTACTCGCACAAATGGATCAAAGCTCGGTTTATGCTTTGGATACAGAGTTCATCAAGGTCGATACTTTATGGCCGAAACTTGGTGTGTTCCAGATTAATGTCTGTGGCAATGTCTATCTGCTCGACGGCACAACGCTGGATCTGACCGAGTTCTTCAAGCGTCTCTTTGCAGCACAACAGAACATTTTCCATGCCTGTGGAGAAGACATTGATCTGATCTATCACTATACCCAGCAAAAATCTCTAAGTAATGTTTTTGATACCCAAGTAGGGATGGCGTTTCTGGGGCATGGTTTGCAGGTCAGCTATCAGAATGCCTTGAAGCAGATGCTGGATGTAGAAATTGAAAAAGATCAAACCCGTTCAAACTGGTTGGCACGTCCTTTAAGTCATGAACAATTGTTGTATGCAGCCAATGATGTGCATTATCTGGTGCACTTGGGTGATCAGATCAAGCAGGAGTTGAAACAAAAGCACCTGTTAGACTTGGCACTGGAAGATTGCCGCTTCATGACCCGGGAAATTGGCGAGGAAACACCAACAGCCTTGTTATATCAGGATGTTGGCAACTATCGTCATTCACGCCGTCAGCTGATGCAGCTACAGCAGCTTGCAGTATGGCGTGAGCAGATTGCCAAGGCACTGAATATTCCGCGCAGTTTCATCATGAAAAACTCTGCCATGATTAATCTGGTGGAAAAGAACCCTAAGAATATGTTCCAGCTCAGCACTGTGAAAGATCTGCGTGCCAATATTATTCGTGATCATGGCAAGATGATTCTGGATTTGCTGAAATTTTTGCCAGATCAATCCGAGTGGCCATTACGTCTGGCACGTCCAATCCGTCATTCTTCAAGTGAAGTCGGTACAAAAATTGATGCCATCATTCAAAATGTTGTAGATGAAACTTCCATCCCGAAAGAAGTCCTGATGCGCAAAAAATGGATGAATGCGTTGTACCAGCATGTTGTTTTCCACAATGATGAACAGGATTTGCCGGAATTTTTACTTGGCTGGCGTTATGATCATCTGACCAAGCCCCTGGTTGAGCTGCTACGTCAGGATGAATCCTATCTTTCTAGACAGATGAAAGTTGTCGACTAAAGCCTGGATAGAAACTTAACTGCAAAACTGATTAAAGAAAGAGCAATTATACAAAATCACGACTGATGCGTTAATTATGGCTAATGCCTCAGGTGACGTTTTAAGGTATCCTTGCTACTGATTTTTCTAAATTGTTGTCTAAATCAAAATCATGCAAGTGTCTATCTACAAATCGAGCAAAAAGGATGAAATGTACCTTTATGTGGCTCGTCCAGCTGAAGAAAATGAAGCTGAAACTTTCGATCCACTTCACGTACTGGGCGAAGCTGTCCGCGTAGCATTTGGTCGTGCGACTTTTGTCATGCATCTTGAACTGAGCGAAACCCGCAAGCTGGCACGTGCTAATGTGCTGCACGTGATCGACTCGATTGAAACCCGTGGTTTCTTCCTGCAAATGCCGCCTGAAGGTTTGATTAACCCGAATGCTGTAGAACCAGAAGGTCTTCGTGGTGCTTAATATTTATTCAGGAGTTGTGAAATGAATGGTTATGTAACTGTATTAGATTCAATTCCTGAAGAATCGATTGCCATCGCGGTATACCTGATTGGCAGTATAATTGCACTGTTGTGCTGGTATGGCGTGACTAAGCGCCTGCCAAAACCGGCAGGTGGCTTTCTCTGGATTTTAGTGTTTGCCATCCTGCTAACGCCGACAGTATCCGAAGGCCCGAATGCCTCATTAGCCCCAGCGATTTTCGGACTGATATTTGGTGTATTGACCAAGGAACAAGAACTGGTCTGGATCAATGCCTCACTCATTCTGTTTGTGATTGGTATTGCTTCACTGATCGGCTATTGCTGGTCAAGCTATGTAACAAATAAAGCAAAGATTGCTGTAAACAAAAAAACTTCACCACTGTAAATAAAAAAATAAGGTTAAATCATGTCTGTGGATCATCAACAGTTTTCTGGTACAAGTCAGTATATTGCAACTGATAGTTTAAAATTGGCTGTCAAAGCCGCACGCAGTTTACAAAAACCGCTGCTGGTCAAAGGTGAGCCGGGCACAGGTAAAACCCTGCTGGCAGAACAGGTGGCTGAAAGCCTAGGAATGAAGCTCATCACCTGGCACATCAAGTCCACCACCAAAGCCCAGCAAGGCCTTTACGAATACGATGCAGTATCGCGTCTGCGTGACAGCCAATTGGGCGATGACCGTGTCTATGACATCAAAAACTACATCAAGCCAGGAAAACTGTGGGAAGCATTTAGCAGTGAAGAGCGCTGTGTATTGCTGATTGATGAAATAGACAAGGCAGATATTGAATTCCCAAATGACCTGTTACATGAACTCGATAAGATGTCGTTCTTTGTGTATGAAACAGGCGAAACTATTACTGCAAAACAGCGTCCAATTGTCATCATCACCTCAAATAATGAAAAGGAATTGCCGGATGCTTTCCTGCGCCGCTGTTTTTTCCATTACATCGAATTTCCTGATGAAGCAACCATGCGTGACATCATTGATGTGCATTTCGAGAATATTTCAGCAACCTTGGTAAATGAGGCATTGCAAGTATTCTTTAAATTACGTCAGGTTCCGGGCCTGAAAAAACCACCTTCAACTTCCGAATTAATTGACTGGTTAAGTCTGTTAATGGCAGATGATATGCCAGAAGATGTATTGCGTAATGCCGATAAATCTAATGCCATTCCACCGCTGTATGGTGCGCTGATCAAAAACGAGCAGGATGTCCAGCTGCTTGAACGCCTAGCATTCATGTCACGCCGTTAAGGGAGAAACACGCATGTTCGTGCGACTGTTTTATACCTTACGCAAATACGGCGTACCGGTATCGACCCGTGAGCTGATTGATCTGAATCAGGCAGTTGCCGCAGGACTGGTCTTTGCCGATCAGGACGAGTTCTATCAGCTGGCCAAAACCGTCATGGTCAAAGACGAGCGCTATTTCGATAAGTTCGATCGTGCCATGAAAGACTATTTTGATGGGATCGCCACTTTCGATCTGGATGAATTGCTGAATCAGGTGCATAAGCTGCCCAAAGACTGGTTTGATCTGGAACTATTGGAAAAGCATCTGACACCAGAACAGCGTGAAGAGCTGAAAAAAGCCGGTTCACTAGAAGAACTGATGAAAATGCTGGAAGAGCGCTTGCGCGAGCAGCATAAAAAACATCAGGGCGGCAATAAAATGATTGGTACTGGCGGCACTTCACCTTTTGGTGCCTATGGCGATCATCCTGAAGGTGTGCGTATTGGCGGGCCGGGGCGTAAGCGTTCAGCAGTCAAAGTCTGGGAACAGCGTCAATACCGTAATCTGGATGATGACCAAATTTTGGGTAGCCGTCAGATGCAGTTGGCACTGCGTCGCCTGCGTAAGTTTGCCCGTCAGGGTGCTGCTGAAGAACTGGATATTGACAGTACCATTCGTGAAACAGCCAAGCAGGGCATTCTGGATGTGCAATTGGTGCCGGAACGCCGTAATCGCATCAAAGTGCTTATGCTATTTGATGTTGGCGGCTCCATGGATGCACACATTACCCAGTGTGAGAAACTGTTTAGTGCTGCCAAAACCGAGTTTAAGACTTTGGAATATTTTTATTTCCATAACTGTTTGTATGACTATGTCTGGAAAGATAATTTTCGCCGTTCCAGCACCCGTATGAATACCTGGGATCTGCTGAACACTTATGGTCGCGATTATCGGGTAATCGTGGTTGGTGATGCCAGTATGGCGCCATATGAGCTGCATTCAGTGGGAGGCTCGGTGGAATATATGAATGATGAAGCAGGACAGGTCTGGTTACAGCGTCTGCGTCAGCATTTTGAAAAAACGGCCTGGTTAAATCCGGAAGAAGAGCGTTACTGGCACTATACGCAAACCATCGGATTGATTCAGCAGATCTTTGAAAAGCATATGTATCCAATGACCCTAAAAGGCATTGAAGATATAACCAAATATCTGGCGCGCTGATTCCATTTATCTATTGATGACTTTATTTATAGTTATTAGTCCTTTAAAACAAAACATTTTAATATAAAGTAGTTTTTATAAATTTAGTTCAGATTGTTAAGGATCGCTATGGATCATCAAATTAATGGTATTGCATTGCCAAATGAAGAGGGTTTTTTTGGGAACTACGGCGGTCAGTTTATTCCGCCAGATCTAAAACAGGCAATGGATGATATTAATGTTGCCTATCAGGAAATTCGTCAAACTGCTGAGTTTCAGAATGAATTAAAAGACCTGTTTGCAAACTATGTTGGTCGTCCGAGTCCATTATTTCATGCCAAACGTCTATCTGACCAACTCGGTGGGGCGCAGATCTACTTAAAACGTGAAGATCTAAACCACACAGGTGCGCACAAAATCAATCACTGTTTGGGTGAAGCACTGTTAGCAAAATACATGGGTAAAACCAAAGTGATTGCTGAAACAGGTGCCGGGCAACATGGTGTTGCTTTGGCAACGGCGTGTGCATTGGTTGGTATTCCATGTGAAATTCATATGGGGCAGGTGGATATCGAGAAAGAACACCCGAATGTGGTGAAAATGAAAATTCTCGGTGCCAAACTGATTTCAGTCACTCGTGGTACAGCTACCTTGAAAGATGCGGTAGATAGTGCCTTTGAAGAATATTTAAAAGACCCGAAAAACTACATCTATGCAATCGGCTCGGTAGTAGGGCCGCATCCATTTCCAATGATGGTACGTGATTTTCAGTCGATTATTGGTGATGAAATCAAGGTACAAAGTAATGATCGTTTTGGTGCAAACCCGGATTATGTCGTAGCTTGTGTAGGGGGCGGTTCCAATGCGGTGGGCGCATTTACTGCGTTTTTAAATGAACCAGAAGTAAAACTGGTGGGTGTAGAGCCGGCAGGTCATGGTCTGGATACTGACAAACACTCTGCAACGCTGACTTTAGGTAAGCCCAGCCAGATTCATGGTATGGCATGTTATGTATTAGAAGATGAGCAGGGTGAACCTTTACCAGTGCATTCAATTGCATCTGGTCTGGATTATCCAGGTGTCGGTCCGCAGCATAGTCTGCTTAAAGATTTGGGTCGTGTGGAATATACGACGGCAACAGATCAGGAATGTCTGGATGCCTTTATGACTTTATCACGTGTAGAAGGTATTGTGCCTGCGTTGGAAAGTTCACATGCGGTGGCTTGGGCGATTCGTGAAGCAGGTAAATTGCCAAAAGATGTGAAAATTGTTGTGAATCTATCAGGTCGTGGTGATAAAGACTCTGACTATGTGGCTGAAAAGTTAGGTCTCAACTAATCTAGCTATATCTGTAAATAAAAAACCGCTCAAATTGAGCGGTTTTTTATGTTTATCATTTCTTTGTCAATCTAATGTCATTACAAAATGGCTTTTTGAATTAATATTTAACCCGAAATATATTGTTGTAGTTGATCAATCAAAATTTGCTGATCATTCATGGCTGCTTTAACTAAGTCACCAATTGAAGCCAATCCCACCAGTTTTCCTGCTTCTACCACTGGTAAATGACGCAAATGTTTATTGGTCATTAAGCTGAGACAGTCCGGCACAGAAGTGTGGCAATCTACCGTGATTACATTAGAAGTCATGATCTGGCTGACAGTCGTATCAAAGGAAGTACGTTCCATCAGCACAATCTTTCGAGTGTAATCACGCTCGGAAAGAATTCCGACCACTTTATCTTCTTCGACCACTACAATCGCACCGATATCTTTATCTGCCATTAAAGTAATGGCTTCAAGAACCGTTGCTTCTGGATGAATGGTATAGATTTCTTGAGAGGGCTTGTCTTTGAGTACTTGCGCTACATTCGTCATTATTAAGTCCTTAGCTGTTATTATTTATCCTGAAGTTTAAGCTGTTTATCTTCAGGTAATTGCTGTACTGACTCTATAAATAACATGTTATGCAGCGAAGTGCAGCCCTTGTCCTGAAAAAAAGAAATGACGCACCTGTCCAATTGTCAGCTTAATTTGTTTGCCACTGCCACGTACCAGGACAGGAGTGACATTCAGACGATGCAAGGTGGGTAACAGTGCCCGCTCAAAATCCTCAGGCGTGATTTTGCGCGGAGTATAATTTGGCCAGTTCTTTTTGGCGTAATTTGCCGCATGAGATGAGTTAAGCCAGAATGGGAACAGGGTTTCATCCTGATCGCGCATCATGCCCCAGCCTTCATGGAACAGTCCCCAAAGTACCCCGCAGTACATCATCGATTTCAGGATGGTGATTTTGACCGCAAGGTCTTTAGGCAGTGGTTGGATATCTTTAATATTTGGCATTTTCATTATGATCAAGCTATCGTAGAACAACGCTGTCATTTTAAGAAAACTATATGAAATTACTGTTTCAGCTTTGCAAGAAATCGTTATGTTAATGCTTCATCATGTATAAGTAATATTGTAAATATAAAAAAACGCCACCGGGGTGACGTTTTTTTAGGCTTGCATGGTGGCCATGTTTTGCCAGTATTGGGCTTTCATTGAGTCGCGCTCGACACGGAAACCTTGATAATAAAGTTCAGCTAAAAAAAGCGCCGCTTTACCATGGCCTGCACGTGCAGCATCTTCAAGTTGTTTGACAGCATCTGAAAAATTCATTTGTGACTGGATTGTATTCACAGCTTCAGCATACAGATGTTCAAGTTCATGTGGAGAGAATTGTTGAATCATATAAAAACTCCTTAATTTTAATTATGATTACGGATAGACTTTTTAGTCTAACTACAAATATAACTGAGTAATGTTAAACTAATATTACAGAATGGTTGAAAAGTCAATTATTTCATCGAATTTTATTTTTGTTATGTAGTTTACATGATTAAACTATCATCAAATATATTTTTTATTACTATAAGAAGTAACTATTAAGCTAACAACAAGGAGAATAACATGTCGCGCACATTAGATGGAATTGATTTTGATATTCCCCCGACAGCTGGCCAAGTAATGGCATTGGCGCAACTGCACCGGAAAAAATTAGATGCAGCTATTTTCCATAAAGAAATCCATCTAGGGGAGTATAGTCTGGCACAGCGTAAAGCAGTCTATGATTTTACCCGTCAGCTAGACGAGAATCAGCGTGAACAATTCTACAAACTTTATAATTCAGAACTGGTACGTCTTGCCGATCCCGACCGCCTGCACCCAGCCAGTGCAGAGTCTGGGCTGAGCAAGTTTGCTATCTTCCTGATTCTGGCAATTACTGCTGGTATGCTGGGAAGTACCGTTTTTATCGCTTTATTTAAATAGAACAGGCAATACTCAACTAAAGTAAGCCGTCTGCAAATCAGGCGAATTTCCGGTTGATTACTTGAACTTATTGCAATGCAGCCATACACTACTTTGAATTAGAGGTAGTGTATGGCTATTGACGTAGAAAAAATCAGGATATTTCTGTCCAAATTAACGCTGGAGCAAATTTATAACAGCGTTTTTATTTTTATTTTTTTATTTATTATGGTGCTGGCAAGTATTGCACTTTATCGTCCTGTCACTACGGTTCAATCTGAACAAATTCAGCAACTTTCCATACAGCAACAATTACCACAAACGCAAGATATGGCTATAGCCTTGCTTGAACGGCCAGCGGTTTATCGTGGACAATATCTTAAACTGATGCAGGCATACCAGCAGGAATCAGTCCGTGCACACCAGCTACCTGCAGTAAAAGCGGATCAGCCTTAAAATTTAAGGTGTGAGTATTAATTTTTCAGTCGTAACCGTACTTGTTAAATTCGCTTTTAAGACTGTTTTTAGTTTATCTTTATCCAGTGCCTGACTGACCACCACTACGGTTAAACGGTCTGGATGCAGATGTTTGTGTACTGCATTTTCTACATCTTTTGCAGTGATTTTGGCTAATCGTTCTGGATAGGTGGCGAGATAATCGCGCGGCTCTATATAAAATCCTATCGTTCCGAGCTGGGCGTTAATGGTGGCATTGCTACTGTAGTTATTTGGAAATGCCCTTAACATGCCAGATTTAGTTTCTTCCAGTCGTTTAGTATCTATCGGCTGATTTACAAAGCTAATCAATGCCTGATGCGCGACCTGAATACTGTCTAATAGCTGGTCTTGACGGGTCGAATAGCGGAAATTAAATACACCCGGTGCCTGAGTAAAGCTAAAAGTGCTATAGGCAGCATAAGTAAAGCCACGCTTGACTCTTAACTCCTGCATCAATACCGCATTAAAGCCACTACCACCAAATATACGATTCGCAACTTCTAAAGCCAGCCTATCTTTGTTAAAGCGACTGGGTCCGATATGCCCGAACATTACATGAGCCTGACTTGAGTTATAGGGAATATGGATTACCTCAATATCATTTTTTAGCTGTGGATCAGGCAATGACTTTGGTCGTGTGCCTTGCTTGAGATTTCCTGCAATGCGTTCTGACAGGTCTAAGGCCTCTTTGGGGCTAAGTTTTCCGGTAATCGCAATATTCATATTTTGCGCAACCAGAAACTGATCACGGAACTTCTTTAAATGTTCAGGATTTACTTTTTGAGTGCCGCCAATGGTACCTGTAATTGGCTGTGCGTAAGGATGCTGACCATATAGGGTTCTATAAAAGCGGATATCCATTAAGCGGCCTGGATTTTCCTGTAGCTGTTTTTGACCAACGTTGGTGTTGCTAACAGCCAGGCTGATGCTCTGATTTTTAAAGGAAGCATGTTTAAGTACTTCCATCATCATTGCCAATGCGGGTTCCAGTTTTTTCGGATCAGACATTACACGTAGGCGGATGACGAACATATCCCGATATGCCTGGGCACTAAATTGTGCGCCACTTTGATCAAAAACAGCCGCAATTTCCCGCGCAGTATATGTATCGGTTCCTTCCCGGATCAGTTTGGCTGCCATACTGGACAAACCAAACAAACCCTTCTGAATTTCCTCATCCCGTGCTGCACCAGCATTAAAGGTTAGTTGAATATCGACCATCGGCAGATCTTTGGTTTCGACAAACAGCGTACGTACTTTGTAGCGATTATTCAGCTCATGTACATAAGGTGCCTGAAAATGTCTTTCATTCTTGAGATTTTTTAAACTTTGTAGCAAAGGAATAGATTGCAACTGGGTGGGATTATCTTCCGGTATAACTTCTGTATTTTGAACACTTTCGGCCCAGACCACAGAAGCACAGTTCAACGCAACAATTAATAAACTATTCGAACATGCAGACTTGAACTTGATCATCATTGTGCTTTTGTTTCCGGTGCGAGGTATAAGGTGCTGAGATTTTCACGAATAAAATAGCTATTCGCGACACGCTGAATATCGCTCATACTGACATTTTCATAATATTTAGGAAGTTCATCCATCAGTCGGTAACTTAAGCCGTTCACTTCCAGATTGCCGATCATTTTAGCCTGACCAGCAATACTATCCTGATTATAAATAAGGTTGGAAACAAATCGGGTAGTGATGCGTTCAAGTTCATGCTTGGGAATATCTTCAGTTTTTAATGCATCAACTTCTGCCTGAATGGCTTTTTGCGCATCTTCAAAACTGATGCCATTTGCAGGTAATGCAGAAATACTAAACAGGCTGTCACCACGGTTATACGGATCATACGATACACTGACAGAAGTCAGTAGCTTGCGATCTCGTACCAAGCGATCTTGCAGCCGTGAGGAAATACCACTGTCCAGCAAACTCCGGATAATTGTCAGAGCATAAGCATCCTGCGGATTGATTGCTGAAGCCAGTGATTTGACATTCCAGGTCATGTACAGGTTGGGCACTTGCACATCGGTATTGATTTCCATGTGACGATAGCCCAAGTATTCAAACTCAAGTACATCATTGCGTTGCGGTGTGGCACGTGAAGGTGTGTCAGCAAAGTATTTCTGTACTTGTAACAGCGCTTGTTCAGACTCTACATCACCAACAATCACCAGAATGGCATTGTTCGGCGTATACCAGGTCTTGTACCACTGCTTTACATCATTAAGCTGGATATTGTTCAGGGTTTTCATATGACCAATCACCGGTTGGCGATAATGGCTGGTGGGATAACTGATCCATTTAAAACGTTCAAAGGCACGTGAACGAGGATTATCCTCGGTGCGCTGGCGGCGCTCTTCCATAACCACTTTGATTTCTGGCTCAAAATCCTTTTGACGTAGCAGCAGATTACTCATACGGTCTGCTTCGAGTTCGAGCGCCATCGGGAAGTAAGTCTTGGGATAAAGCTGATAATAATTGGTGTAATTGGTAAAGGTTGCAGCATTGATACTGCCCCCATAAATCCGGCTAATCCGTGTAAATTCATCGTTTGGAACTTTGCTGGTGCCCTTGAACATCATATGTTCCAGCACATGTGATATACCCAGAGTGTTACCGGATTCATCCGCACTGCCGATTTTATACCAGATCTGGGTCATGACCATCGGCGCACGGTGATCTTCTCGGATAATGACTTTTAGACCATTTTTCAGGGTGGTTTCAAAGGTACTACGCGTCAGTTCAGATTTGGATTTTTCTATAGTTTGTGCCTGAATCTGACTGCTGCTTAAACATATCAGTATTGTACCAAGCGAATACATGTATCGCTTAAACTGGATTGGACAGGCGTGCATAAAAATAAGTGATTTGAACACTGGATATTCCAAAATAAGCAGATGTATTTATAAGCCATTTTAAGAATTGTGCAATTGAAAGCAAACCGGTGCTGTTGCTTTTTGGTGTAGTAGAAATGGAATTTTAATCTAAAGCTAAAACCTTATAACTTATGGTAGAATCCCATTTTTTAACGCAATGCTTTTCAAGGATTCGGCATGCAACAGCAATCTAATGAGCAAAACAAATTTTTGATTGATGCTGATATCGGAGATGACGATGTCACATTACCGAGTTTACCTGCGGTCAATGTGCCAATTATAGAAACGCCACGCGAACAAGCCGTTGTTTCAGCGCCTGCCGCAACAGAAATACCGAGTGAAGAATCTGCTCCTAAAGGCGGTTTCTTTAGCCGTATGAAGGAAGGTTTAACCAAGACCCGCAAAAACTTTGCAGATGGTATGGTCAATATCCTCATCGGTGGTAAAGAAATTGATGACGAATTACTAGAAGAAGTAGAAGAGCAATTATTGGTTGCAGATATTGGTGTAGATGCAACCAAGACCATTATTGCCAATCTGACAGAGCGTACAGCACGTGGAGACCTGATTTACTCTCATTCATTATATAAAGCGCTTCAGGAAGAACTGGTGGCTTTATTGGCACCGCGTGTAAAACCGTTACATATTGACCCGAACAAAAGTCCTTTCGTGATTCTGGTTGTGGGTGTAAATGGTGTTGGTAAAACCACTACGATTGGTAAACTGGCGAAGCGTTTACAAGGTGAAGGCAAGAAAGTCATGCTGGCAGCGGGGGATACCTTCCGTGCTGCGGCAACTGAACAGCTGCAAATTTGGGGTGAACGTAATAATATCGCCGTAGTTGCTCAGGGTCATGGTGCCGATTCTGCTTCTGTCATTTTTGATGCTTTTGAAAGTGCACGTGCCAAAGGTGTAGATGTCCTGATTGCTGATACAGCAGGCCGTTTGCATAACAAGAGCCATCTGATGCAAGAGTTGACCAAAGTGAAACGTGTAATGCAGAAGATTGATGCAACTGCACCGCATGAAGTGATGCTGGTTGTAGATGCTGGTACGGGTCAGAATGCCATTAATCAGGTAGAAATGTTTGATGAAGCAGTCGGTCTAACGGGTATTACGATCACCAAACTGGATGGGACTGCGAAAGGGGGCGTGCTGTTTAATATTGCCAGCCGTACTCATGTTCCAATCCGCTTTATTGGTGTAGGTGAAAAGATTGACGATCTTCGTCCATTCTCTGCCAAATCATTTGTTGCTGCATTATTTGAAACTGAAAATAAATAATCGTGTAATAAGTCACATAAACTCCGCTTAGCGCGGAGTTTTTTGTTTTTAGGTCGATTGTTTGCTGTAAAAAGCAACAGGCTTGAAAGCTTATGTCATAAGCCTTTTAGTCAAAACCTTTACAATCAACAAGTCCACCTATTGGTAGGCATGTGTTGATTGGGGGAAAGTGTAAATGGCGTTATTAAATAAGATTGGGCATGTACTTACGGCAGACCTGACGAAAGATTTTAAATTTTCAAAAAAAAGCAAAACTGTACAGGGAGATGAGCTGACTTTTATTGATCAGCTGAAAAAGCGCCGTAGTATTTATGCTTTGGGGAGACGAGTTCATTATAGCCAGGCGTATATTGCTGAACTGATCCAAGCTGCGGTACGTAGTTGTCCTTCAGCATTCAATTCACAAAGTGCACGAATCGTGATTCTGTTTGGTGATTCACATTATAAATTCTGGGAAATCGTGAAAGAGGTCAAACGTCAGGAAATGCCTGTTCAGGTATTCGAAGGAATTGAAATCAAGCTTGATCAATGTGCTGCTGCCTTTGGAACTGTTCTATTTTATGAAGATCAGACAATTATTCAGCAGTTACAAAAGAAAATGCCAATGAGCGCTGAAGATTTTCCGGTCTGGTCTGAGCAAACTTCGGGTATGGCGCAGTTTGCTGTCTGGACAGCACTTGCAGATTCAGGATTAGGAGCATCCTTACAGCACTACAATCCAATGGTGGATCAGGCAGTTGCAGCACATTTTAAAATAGATGAAAACTGGCTGCTACGTGCCCAGCTTTGTTTTGGTTCTATTGAGCAGCCTGCAGAAGCCCGTCCAGATCCTAACTTTCAGGATCGCTTCCGCATATTTACCTAAAATCATAAAGACCAAGAACCCGCTGGAAATGTTTGCCAGTGGGTTCAATACAAATATTAAACGTTAAAAATCCTCTTATTGTTCTATAAATAAAACACTACGTTTTTTATATACGCCTGTTTTTGGGTGATAAAAAGATTAATCTCTCTTTATCAACTTTGAACAAGACAAGATATACAAGAGGTTCTTCATGGCATTTTTAGATCAGATCAAACAACGTCGCAGCATCTATACAATTGGTAATAATGTAAGCCTAGATCAGACAGAAGTTGAAAATACAATTAAGGAAGCGGTACGTCATAGCCCATCTTCTTTTAACTCGCAAACATCCCGCGTGGTGATCCTGTTTGGTGAATCGCATCAAAATTTCTGGAATATTGTTCGTGATACTTTAAAGAAAATTGTGCCAGCTGATGCGTTTGAAGGAACAAATAATAAAATTAACAGTTTTGCAGCAGGTTATGGTACAGCCTTATTTTATGAAGATCTGGAAGTAGTGAAAGAGCTGCAAGCACAATTCCCATTATATGCAGATAATTTCCCGGTATGGTCAGAGCATTCTTCAGCAATTGCCCAATTTGCCACTTGGACAGCGCTGGCGGAGAAAAATATTGGTGCCTCTTTGCAGCACTATAATCCGATCATTGATGATGAAGTTTCGATTGCTTTTGATGTGCCTTCAAACTGGAAGCTACGTGCCCAACTCGTGTTTGGTTCGATCGAAGCACCAGCAGGTGAAAAAACCTTTATGGATGATGCAGAGCGTTTTAAAACTTTTAATTAATTGAGTTAAATAATAAAAAAGGAGTGCTTCGGTGCCATTGCTGTCCCACAATTTTTCACAAGAGGAAGCTCATTTGAGCTTCCTCTTGTTTTATGGGTATTTTATCGGGTGAAAATAAAGCTTTTAAAGTTCTTCTTTCAAACAAATTC
>NZ_JBQEOL010000016.1:0-79623 GCF_052044895.1 Acinetobacter sp. 22323
TTTCTAGGACGAGTATTCAGTGACATGGCAACTTGATTTAAATAATGCTGATCTGCCTGATTTAAATCAATCCCTTTAGGTAAATATTGCCTAATTAAACCATTCATATTTTCGCATGTGCCTTTTTGCCAAGGTGAATGTGGGTCACAGAAATATACATCTATGCCTAAATCTTCTTCGAGTATTTTATGTTCTGACATCTCGCGTCCACGGTCATAGGTCAACGTTTTACGCAGTTCTGCAGGTAAATATTTCAGAGCTTCAGTTAAAGCCTTGCGCACTGATTCTGCCTTTGCATCAGGTAATGTTGCCAAGATACAGAGCCGTGTATTTCGTTCAATAAGTGTTGCTATCGAACTTTTATTGTCTTTACCTTTAATTAAATCAGCTTCCCAATGACCCGGTATTTTTCTTTCTTGAACTTCGGCTGGGCGCTCATGAATAGTTTTAATATCCTGTAATATAGAATCTTTTTTAGGTTCACCGTTAGCTTTTCGCTTTTTATTTTCATGACGCAGACAGGATAATAAGTCTTTTTTCAACTCACCCTTTGGTAATGCTCGTATCGTTGAATAAATCGTTGTATGGCTTACATTCATTGTTTGATCCAAATCAGGAAATGTCTTTAAACGCTTTGCTATTTGCTGAGGAGACCATAAACAACGGATCGCTTCAACAATAAATTTCCAGAGGATTGAATCGATTTTGAGTTTTCTGTGACCACGTCTACGTCTAGCGAAGGTGTTATCAGAAGCATATCGAGCTTGATAAACGTCATTGATGCTATTTCTTTTAAGCTCACGATAGATCGTACTAGGATGTCTTTTAATGAGTTCAGCAAATTTTCTGGCTGAAAAGCCTTCTTTTCTTGACTCAAGCATTAATGCAGTACGATCTTCAAAGTTAAGATGATGGTATGACAATTTTATATACTCCATAAACCCTTTAAATTAATTAGGTGGTTTATGTCGCACTTCAAGTTTTACTCTGCCAGTTATTGCTAATTATAAAAAGAACCGATTTTACTCATCTGAGTAAAGTTATTGATTAGCGTGCATGGGGCACAAGTACAAAAAGAGCGGAAGATAATGAAAGAAAAAAAGACCTTTAAAACCGGATTCAAAACACTGATGGGGATGCTGTGTGCGGGTGGCCTGATGGCGGCATCAATGACTCAAGCACAGGATAAAGCAGCATTTGTATATATTGGCCCAACCAGTGACCATGGCTGGACCTATTCACATGATCAGGGCCGGATCAAGACTGAAAAAGCGCTGGCCGGCAAATATAAAACCTCCTATATCGAAAATGTTCCAGAAACTGCCGACGCAGAGCGTGTTATCCGTAACCTGGCGCAGCAGGGGAATAAAGTCGTTTTTGCCACCTCATTTGGCTATATGAATGCCATGGAGAAAGTCTCCAAGCAGTTCCCGAATACTGTATTTATGCACGCCACTGGTTATAAGCAGGGCAAAAACCTGGGCGTATATGACGTTCGTACCTATGAGGGTGCCTATATGCTCGGTGTGGTTGCTGGACAGAAAACCAAAAACAATGTTTTAGGTGTCGTGGCATCATTCCCGATTCCTGAAGTGGTGCGCAACATCAATGCTTATACTCTGGGTGCACAAAGCGTGAATCCAAAAGTGAAAACCAAAGTGATCTGGGTCAATTCATGGTTTAACCCAGGCAAGGAACGGGATGCTGCATTGGCATTGATTGCTCAAGGTGCCGATGTGTTGATGCAAAATACTGATTCTCCAGCAGTCGTTCAGGCAGCTGAACAGAAAGGGGTCTATGCATTTGGCTGGGACTCGGACATGAGCAAATTCGGTCCTAAAGCCCATCTGGCGGCTTCTGTACTCCATTGGGAAAAAATCTACACCCCAGTGATGACTCAGGTCAGCAATAAAACATGGAAGCCAAGTGCACTGTGGTATGGGGTAAAACAGAAAGCAGTCGATATTGAGAGCTTCGGACCAATGGTAACCGCAGGTGAGAAAAAGAAAGCACTTGCTGTTCGGGATGCGATCCTGAAAGGTACCTTGCACCCATTTACTGGCCCGCTCTATAAACAGGATGGTTCAATGGTCATTGCTAAAGGTAAAACACTGGATGATGCCACCTTGAGCAAAATGAACTATTACGTAA
Source organism: Acinetobacter sp. 22323 (assembly GCF_052044895.1). Classification (NCBI taxonomy): domain Bacteria; kingdom Pseudomonadati; phylum Pseudomonadota; class Gammaproteobacteria; order Moraxellales; family Moraxellaceae; genus Acinetobacter; species Acinetobacter sp. 22323. Next base: position 2,152 of record NZ_JBQEOL010000016.1, read on the forward strand.
AAGGTGTAGAAGGTTCACTTCCGAAATAAAAAACAAAATAACAGCCATCACATCATTCTAAACACAGGCTCATGATTCATCTGGCCTTTAGCAAAAGGCAGATGAATCAACCAGCTGCATAAAACAGGGCACTTATGATGAATCCAACACATGATCTGTCTACACCTATGCCCAAGATGAATACAGGTTCAGGCAAGGATATTCCGCGACTGGAGCTGGTCAATATCTGCAAAAGTTACAATTCACTCAAGGCAAATGACCAGATTCATTTGACTGTATATCCTGGACAGATTCACGCTATTTTGGGTGAAAATGGTGCTGGGAAAAGCACCCTGATGAAAATTATTTATGGTGCAGTCAAAGCCAATCAGGGACAAATTCTGTGGAATGGTAAAGAAGTCCGAATAGACAGTCCATCAATGGCAAGAAAACTCGGGATCGGTATGGTCTATCAGCATTTTTCCCTGTTTGAGACCCTGACTGTTGCTGAAAATATTTTATTGGGACTGGATGAAAAAGTAGATTTACCAAACCTGAGCAAGAAAATTATTGCCGTTTCTGAACAGTATGGTTTACCTGTCGATCCTCGAAGGGAAGTTCATTCCTTATCGGTAGGTGAGCGGCAGCGTGTAGAAATTATTCGTTGCCTGTTACAACATCCAGCGCTGATTATTCTGGATGAGCCGACTTCAGTTTTGACACCCCAAGCGGTACGGCAGTTATTTAAAACTCTGCGCATGCTGGCATCTCAGGGAGTTTCTATTTTATATATCAGTCATAAGCTGCATGAAATTAAAGAACTCTGTGATGAAGCCACGATTTTGCGTAATGGAAAAGTCACCGGAAACGTCGATCCACGAGAAAAATCGACCAGTGATTTGGCCCGCCTGATGATTGGCCGTGATTTACCCACTTATATACGTGCAGAATATCAGGGCATACCAGAAACCTGTTTTCAGGTTGAAAATCTTGGCTATCAGTCTGATGATCCTTTTGGTGTGTCCTTACAAAATATCAATCTTAGCGTTCAGGCAGGTGAAATTGTCGGTATTGCCGGTATTTCCGGAAATGGACAGGCTGAACTGCTGTCTTTACTGTCCGGCGAAGCGCTGACCAAAACTGGCAAGCTTTATCTGGAACAACAGGAGATTACTGCATTAACTGCTGGCCAGCGGCGTAATGTGGGACTTGGCTTTGTACCGGAAGAACGTTTAGGTCGTGGTGCCGTCCCCAATATGACATTGGCTCAAAATGCGCTATTGACCGCCTATCGTCAGAAATTCACCCGTTGGGGCTTAATTAAATTCTCAGATATCCAGACTTTTGCTGAAAAAATTATCAAAAAATTTGGGGTTAAGGCCAGTGGTGCGAACGCAGAAGCCCGTTCTTTATCGGGTGGGAATTTGCAAAAATTTATTGTCGGCCGTGAAATTCTGCAGAATCCAAAATTCCTGATCGTGGCTCAGCCCACATGGGGCGTAGATGTAGGTGCTTCCATGTTTATCCGCCAGACGCTGATCGATCTGTCACGTCAAGGGGTCGGTATTTTGGTGATTTCTGAAGAACTGGAAGAACTGTTTGAGATGAGCGATCGCATTTGTGTACTCGCCAATGGCGAGTTGTCGAATCCAGTTCCAACCCAACAAACCAATGCAGAAAGTATTGGCTTACTCATGTCTGGCATTCAACGCCATGAAGCGACCTCGACCACGGCAGAGGAGCAACACGCGCATGCTTAAGACTTTATTAAAACAACAAATGATCTGGGGAGGATGAGCACATGCATTTACTCGAACCACGTGAACATCCGTCACAACTGATGAAATGGCTGTCACCAGTTATTGCCCTGGCAGCCATGCTGGTCGTTGGCAGTATTTTATTTTTAATGTTGGGGATTAGCCCTGCACAGGCCATGTATGTATTTTTTATTGAACCGCTGATGACCTCCTATGGCTGGAGCGAGTTGGCCGTTAAAGCAGGTCCTTTGATTCTGATTGCCCTGGGTTTAGCTGTTGGGTTTCGTGCCAAACTGTTCAATATCGGTGCCGAAGGTCAGCTGATCATGGGTGCCATTTTTGGTGGTGGTATCGCACTGCTGTTCCATGAACAGGCAGGTTGGTGGATTTTACCTCTTATGATTTTTATGGGTGCAATTGGCGGTGCCTTATGGGGCGCAATTCCTGCATTACTGAAAACCCATTTTAATGCCGAAGAAACTCTGACCACCTTGATGATGAACTATGTCGCACTGTTTGTATTGCTCTATCTGGTCAATGGTCCTTGGCGTGATTCAGAGGGCATGAATTTTCCGCAAACTGTCATGTTTAGTGAAAGTGCAACCTTACCGATGATTCTGGAAGGAACACGGGTTAATGCTTCAATCTTTATCATCGCTGTGGCTGTGCTTCTGTTCTGGCTCTTTATGCGTAAAAGTATGACTGCTTTTAAACTGGAAGTCAGCGGACAAGCACCTCTAGCTGCTAAATATGCTGGTTTCTCATCTTCCAAAGCGATCTGGCTGAGTCTGGTGATTTCCGGAATGATGGCGGGGATTGCCGGGATATGTGAAGTAGCAGGCCCAATCGGTCAGCTGAATCCGAGCCTGTCACCGGGTTATGGCTATGCCGCAATTATTGTCGCTTATCTGGGTCGTCTGAATCCGATTGGTATCGTACTTTCCGGATCGTTAATGGCATTGATTTATCTCGGTGGGGAAATGGCACAAATGCAATTACAGCTTCCGGTCGCAATTACCGGGATATTCCAAGGCTTGCTGCTGTTTTTCCTGTTGGGATCGGATGCCTTGATTGAAAACCGTTACCGCTTTGCCAAAAAACGTGTAGTGCCTACAGCTGAACCTGCTTCGGCAAATGCTTAACAAGATCGGAGGAAAAACAATATGGCTATAGAAATGACCGCAATTCTAGCCGGCACAATCGCCGCAGCAACGCCTCTAATCTTTGCCGGTTTAGGTGAGTTGGTGTCACAGCGCACTGGGGTAATTAATTTAGGCGTAGAAGGCATGATGCTGGTCGGTGCCATTGCCGGTTTTGCCTTTGCTGCCCAATATGAAGCCAGTGTATTTAGTGCCTTATTGATCGGTGGGCTGGCAGGTATGCTGATGGCATTGATCTTTGCTTTCTTCACCTTATCACTTAGTACTAATCAGTCGGCCTGTGGTTTGGCTTTAACTATTTTTGGGCTGGGTATTTCTGCATTTTTAGGTCAGAACTATGTCAGCATGGCTCTACCGGGTTTAAGTAGCTGGAATATACCTGTACTGGCAGATATTCCCTTTATTGGTCCAATCCTGTTTCAGCAAAACTATGTGGTCTATCTGTCCATACTGGCATTTTTTGCTGTGTGGTTTGTACTGGCGAAAACCCGTCTGGGCTTGCTGTTAAAAGCAGTAGGAGAGTCACCTGAAAGTGCACATGCCATGGGTTACCACGTACTGGCTATTCGCTACGGCGCTGTCCTGTTTGGCGGCTTGATGGCAGGTATTGGGGGAGCATTCTTATCCACTGTATATACCCCAATGTGGATTGAAAATATGGTCGCAGGTCGGGGCTGGATTGCAATTGCTCTGGTGGTCTTTGCTGTCTGGAAACCATCCCGACTGATGCTGGGTGCTTATTTGTTCGGTGGTGTGACCATTCTGCAGTTTCATGCACAGGCATTGGGGATCAAAGTACCCAATGAGTTTTTAGCAGCTCTGCCTTATCTGGCGACGATTGTAGTACTAGTCGTGATTTCCCGAGACAAGAAACTTTTGAAGATGAATCTGCCAGCGTCATTAGGCAAAACGTTTGTGCCTTAAACCTATCAATTAAAAAGATGATATAGAACAAAATGAAAATATTAGCAGCAGCCTATGTGCTGACCATGAATAGTCAAAATGAATGCATCAAAAATGGGGCGATATTGATTGAGGGAGACCGAATCAAGGCCATAGGAACCAAGACCGAACTTACCCAAAAATATCCCAATGTCATCGTGCGTGATTATCCTGAAGCTCTATTAATGCCAGGCTTAATCAATACGCACTGTCATTCCGGACTATTAAGAGGCACTGCTGAAGGACTGCCAGTATGGGATTGGCTGGAACAGTTTATTGATCCCATGCATCGTGTACTTCAACCTGAAGATGCCAAGGCTGCCTCGTATTTGTGTTATGCAGAAGCATTATTATCCGGTACCACGACCATTGTCGATATGTGGCGCTACATGGATGGTAGTGCAGAAGCCGCACAACAGCTTGGTATCCGTGCTATCTTGGTACCTTATGTCGCCGAGCACCCTGATCATGACTATTTTGAAACCCTAAAAACGAATGAAGCCCTGATTAATCGTTGGCATCAGCAAAGTCATGGCCAAATTCAGGTCTGGGTGGGCTTAGAACATCTGTTTTATGCTGAACCTCATGCACTCAAACGTATTCAAAGCTTATGCCAGGATTATCAGACCGGTTTTCACACCCATAGCAATGAAAGCCAGTTTGATGTCCAGGAAAACTTGCGCCGTCATGGTGTACGTCCAATCCAGACACTGGAACAGCTGGGTCTTTTAGATTTGCCACATACCTTACTTGCACATTGTGTGTGGGCAGATTCTAATGAAATTCAAATTTTGAAAGAACACAATGTTGGAGTTGCCCATAATCCAGTTTCAAACATGAAACTGGCCTCAGGTGCTGCGCCTGTACTGGATATGCTCAAACAGGGGATTGCTGTCGGTTTAGGCACAGATGGAGAAAAAGAAAATAACAATCTGGATATGTTTGAGGAAATGAAGACGGCTTCTTTATTGGCCAAGTTTTCTTCTTTGGATGCAGCAGCCCTAGATGCATGGTCTGTTTGCCAGATGGCCACCTGCTTAGGTGCAAAGGCATTGGGCATGCAGGATCAGATTGGTAGCCTGCAAGTGGGGAAGCTAGCTGACATTATTGCTGTAGATATTGCGACCCCACGTATGACGCCGCTGGTGGATGAAGGCCGATTATTTAATTTATATACTAATCTTGTACATGCTGTTCAGGGACAGGATGTCATTATGACCATGGTTGGCGGTAAAATTGTCACTGAAGGTGGGCAATTGCTGAATGCAGATCTACAAAGTTTAATCGATGAAGTCAATCGGGTTACACCTTTACTCTTTAAACGACGTGATGCATGGATGGCACACAAAGGTAAAGCTATCAATGAATTAAATCGAAATTCAGCTGAGGAAACTGAATAAATACTAGCTTAGCAATGAGCTATATTGCAGACTGTATAAACCAGTAACCCAAATTTAAACCTGTATACCTATCCTAATCGCATCGTCCTATTTTAGTGATTTCAAAGATTCCACATATCATGATGACGCTAAGCAGAAATATTCGAGGAGCAGATTATGCTGCCATTTATGTGGTCGGAGATCTGCATGGTTGCTATCGCCTTCTGATGCAAGAATTGGAAAAAATCCGGTTTAATTTTGAGCAAGATTTGCTGATATGTACCGGTGATCTAGTGGATCGAGGCAGTGAAAATCTGGAATGTATTTCTTTATTAGATCAGCCATGGTTCTCGAGCGTCCGAGGCAATCACGAGGAAATGTGCATCAAAGGGCGTGATGATGTATGGGTTCAGGATATGCATGCACGAAATGGTGGCGAATGGTTCTATCTGTTGTCCACCGAAAAACAGGATGAACTCAGCGAAATCTTCTCTCAGCTTCCATTGGTCATTGAAATTCAACTTGAAGATAAAAAGATTGGCATTTTGCATGCGGATATTGATATCCATGACTGGAATCAGTTTAAGACAAACATTGCCAAAGGCGAACGAAAAATTCCGGGTTTAACTTCAGCTTATACTAATGCGTTATGGGGAAGAGGCCGTATCCGGCATCATTCCAAGCGCTATGGAACCGTTAAAAACATTGATGAGATCTATTTAGGGCATACCATTGTGAAAAAACATATCCGGATTGATAACTGTCACTATATTGATATCGGTTCCTCTTATACGCAGAAGCTGTGTATTGTCAAAATTAAATGAGGATAAGGGCGGTAGTATAAAAGATCTCCTTACGAAGAAATAAAAAGCCATCAATATGATGGCTTGATTAAACGATTAATTAATAGGTTTTATAAGGTAAAAACTTGCCAGACAATACGACATCTACCCGGTCACCGTTCGGGTTTTCCTCACGCTGAATATCCATGCTGAAGTCGATGGCACTCATAATGCCATCACCAAATTCTTCATGGATCAGCTCTTTAATAGTCGAACCATATACATTCACCACTTCATACCAACGGTAAATTAAAGGATCCGTAGGCACACTGGTTGGCAAAGAGCCTTTATAAGGTACAATTTGCAGCCATGCCACCGCCTCATCACTAAGGTCAAAAATCTGACCAACTTTCTCTGCCTGCTGTTTATTAAATGCCATTTGTCCCAGGCAGGCAGCCGTTACCCATTCTTTAGAAAGACTAATTTCCTTGGCGACATCTGCCCATTTAATTGACTTTAAAACTTTCGCTGAAATGATCATGTCAGTTACTTGTTGACGATGGGTAATCATAAAAATCTCCAGATTATTTTTGAAATACATTTATATGAATTTTCATTAATGCAGTTCTCATGCCAACTAGAGGACCAAATTAGTTTTAAATAGAGCGTAAAAAATTGAATGATTTTTAAGTAATTTATGGCACAGCTTTTGCTTCATTTATAACAAGCATGGCAATGGCGCCATAACAAAATTACCTGTTCTGATATTTAAGGCAATGACGCCTAAGGTTTTAAAGACCTTAGGCGTCTTTTTGTTTAAAAACAGGTCCAGATATTAAAAATGAGGACGATGACATGGCATATCTTGCTCCTGCAGAGTTTGCAAAAAAAGTGGTAGATGCGGGTGAATCCAAATTACATATGGCAACCCGTGATGTATTGATTCGTGCCTTTATGGCAGGTGCGATTTTGGCACTGGCAGCGGTATTTGCCATTACCATAGCCGTGCAAACAGGATCACCACTGATTGGTGCGCTCCTGTTTCCAGTTGGTTTTTGTATGTTGTATTTATTAGGCTATGACCTGTTAACTGGGGTATTTGTACTTACACCGTTGGCATGGCTAGATAAACGCCCAGGGGTGACATGGGGACGTATTCTAAAAAACTGGGGCTTGGTATTTGTAGGGAACTTTACAGGTTGTTTAGTCGTCGCGGTGCTCATGGCAGCGGTTTATACCATGGGTTTTGCAGCAGATCCAAACCCAGTCGGCGTGAAAATTGCGCATATTGGCGAGGAGCGGACATTAGGTTATGCCGAATACGGATTCGCCGGCTGGATGACTATTTTTATCCGTGGCATGCTGTGTAACTGGATGGTGTCTTTAGGTGTCATTGGTGCGATGATGTCTACTACCGTGAGTGGCAAATTTATTGCCATGTGGATGCCAATTATGCTGTTCTTTGCCATGGGCTTTGAGCACTCTGTCGTGAACATGTTCCTGTTCCCATTTGCCATGATGATGGGCGGTGACTTCTCGATTGCTGACTACTTCCTATGGAATGAACTGCCGGTTGCTTTAGGTAATCTGGTGGGTGGTTTGGCATTAACAGGTCTGGCACTTTATACCACCCATGTCCGTACTGGTGTTAAAAAAGAATTTTAATATTCACCATTTTATAAAGGGATCATATAGATCCCTTTTTGAGCTTTCAGCATGAAAAAAACATTAAAAGTCAGTATTGGGCAATATTCTACTGCCGGAATTAAACAACAGAACCAGGATTTCCATGGAGTGTATCTGCCCGAAGGACATGTGCTGAAACAGAAAGGTATTGCCTGTGTTATAGCGGATGGAATCGGTAGCAGTAATGTCAGTCATCTTGCAGCAGAAACCGCCGTTGGCAGTTTTTTATCTGATTATTATTCTACCTCAGATGCCTGGAGTACACAGACTTCAGCAGAACGGGTGATCCGCGCGACCAATTCATGGCTTTATGCACAGACTCAACAAAGTCAAGGACGTTTTGATAAAGACCGAGGTTATGTCTGTACCTTATCTGCACTGATTTTAAAACAGCAACAAGCCCATGTTTTTCATGTTGGTGATAGTCGTATTTACCGCATTCGCGATCATGAAATTGAATTACTGACCCATGATCATCGTGTCTGGTTGTCATCCAGAGAGCATTATCTCAGCCGAGCCTTAGGTGCCGATTATCGTATTGAAATTGATTATCGAAATATTGAGCTCAAAGAAAAAGATATTTTTTTACTGATGACCGATGGGGTCTATGAATTTGTCACAGATCAACAATTATTAGATTTAACTTTAATAGATGCAGATTTAAATCAACTTGCCAAAGCATTAGTTGAAAAAGCCTTAGAACAGGGCAGTGATGATAACTTAAGTCTCCAGGTGATCCGTGTAGAACAGTTGCCTGAACTGAATCAGTTTCATATTCAGCAGGATTATGTATTTCCACAACAGCTCAGTAAAGGTGAAGTTTTTGAAGGCTATGTGATTGATAAAATTTTGCACCAAAATCATCGCAGTTGCCTATATTTGGCACACGATACTCAGCAGCAGCCTTTGGTCATAAAAACTTTGGGAGTAGATTTACAGCAAGATAAGCATGCCGTAGAGCAGTTTCAACTCGAAGATTGGGTATCAAAACGTCTGAAGCATGACAACCTAATGCAGTGTTATCCACATAACACTGAGAAAAAATATTTATTCCAATGTTATGAATATTTGCAGGGTGAAACCTTGGCTCAATGGCTGCATCGCCAGGAAAAGCCTTTAAAGCTCGATGATATTTTACCAATTTTGCAACAAACGGCCTTGGCTTTAAATGCAATGCATCGGCTGGAGATGCTGCATCAGGATATACGGCCAAAAAACATCATGGTTTTAAATACAGAAAGTGCCATGAAAATTAAACTGATTGATTATGGTTCAACAGCAGTAAGAGGTCTGGTCGAAATTAATCCTAAAAATGCGAATCGACCACTCGGAACCTTGGCATTTATGGCACCGGAGTATTTTATTGATCATTCGCCATCTGTACATTCAGACCAGTTTTCTTTGGCGGTAATGGCCTATTATTTACTCACCAAACAATTACCTTATGGGACAGATTTAGCTCGCTGTAACAGTTTAAAGCAGCTTAAAAAAGTTCAATATCATTCCATCAGGAAATATCGGCCTGATTTACCTATATGGTTAGATAAAATTTTAGGCCAAGCGCTGAGTATTGAACCGACACATCGTTTTGAGGCCTTGTCTGAACTCATTCATAATCTAACGCATCCTTCCAAAGAATTATTAAACTCTAAACCACCAGCAATCATTGAACGTGATCCTTTACGTTTTTGGCAAATGAGTTGCGCCGTATTAGGGCTATTATTTTTACTGAGTATTGCATGGCCATTTATTTGAAAAGACAGGATCAAACCATGCTTAAAATTAGAGGGATATAGATAAGTTTTTATTCAAACTAGACCATAAGATTAAATGTCAAAAGCACAGCAATCAATCAACAACCAGATAAAACAAGAACCCTATAGTTGTCATTTGAACAGACTTCTAAGATAAGCAGATAACAACAAAAAGCAGGGAACCAAAATGTCTGCTCAAATTTTATCGTCTATCCTGAGTACTGCCATGATATTGGCATTCGCTGGATGTACATCGTCATCCAAGTCTCCGATTACAGACAGTTATGGTTCTCAACCTGAGCTGCCTGAACCCAAATCCAGTTTGTTCCCTGTCGTTAATATCGCACCAGCCAAAGGTTGGCCGGTAAATACCATGCCTACACCGGCTGCGGGATTAAAAGTGCAGGCATTTGCCAAAGGTCTTCAGCATCCACGTTGGCTCTATGTTCTGCCGAATGGAGATGTATTGGTGGCGGAAACCGATGCGCCGCCCAAGCCTGAAGATAGTCAGGGGATTAAGGGTAAAATCATGAAAGTGGTCATGAAAAGGGCGGGATCTTCTCATCCAAGTCCTAACCGTATTAGTCTACTTCGTGATAATAACCATGACGGCGTTGCTGATCAGAAAACAGTATTTTTGCAGAATTTAAACTCACCATTTGGCATGACCCTAGTTGGAAATACACTATATGTAGCGAATACAGATGCTTTAGTAGGTTTTCCTTATCAGCCAGGTATCACTCAAATCGAAGAAAGTGGTCGCAAAGTATTGGCTTTACCGGCAGGTCCCTTAAACCATCATTGGACCAAAAACGTGATTGCCAATCCTGAAGGAACCAAACTCTACATTACAGTTGGCTCCAACAGCAATGTAGCTGAAAATGGCCTAGACCAAGAAAAAGGACGAGCTCTGATCATGGAATTTGATATGGCTAGTTCTAAGGCACGGCCATTTGCAACTGGCTTACGTAATCCTAATGGTATGGATTGGCAGCCTCAAAGTGGAGCATTATGGACGGTAGTCAATGAGCGGGATGAAATCGGGAATGATTTGGTACCTGACTATATGACCTCAGTGAAAGACGGCGCTTTTTATGGCTGGCCTTATAGTTATTATGGTCAACATATAGATACACGGGTAAAACCACAAAATCCCGGACTGGTAGCACGGGCGATTAAACCGGATTATGCATTGGGCAACCACACGGCATCATTAGGTTTGAGTTTTTATAAAGCTGAGTTAATGCCTCAATATCGCGGTGGTGCACTAATTGGTCAGCATGGTTCTTGGAACAGAAAACCACATAGTGGCTATAAAGTAATTTTTGTACCATTTAGTAATGGTCAGCCTTCCGGTACCCCACAAGATGTCCTGACAGGCTTTTTAAGCAAAAATGGAGAGGCATTAGGAAGGCCAGTGGGTGTAACAGTAGATTTATCAGGCGCAATATTGGTTGCTGATGATGTAGGAGATACAATTTGGCGTGTGTCACCAGATGAACAGGTCCGTTAATCAGCAAGAAAAGAGATAGGAATGTTTATATTCAAAAACTTAGATACCAGTATGCTATAGTTTTACTTGAGAAAATATTCAAAAAAAAAATAAAAGCCTTATAGTCTCTCCCAAAACTATAAGGCTTAGCGGCTGTAGTCTCTTCTTTTATCACTTACTATCCCGGTAAGTTCGCTGTCTTGGCGACTTTATTATCGTTATAATGCGATTATTATCAGCTTTCCTTGCTGACTCTTTATGTGAAATATAATGTCAAAAATTTTGACGATAGAAAATAGGGTAATTACTCTAATTTGTGTAAGCAATTTCCTACAAAAAATAACACTTTTATACAAAATAAAACATTATATGAAAATTCTTGTAAATACATTCACTTCTAATACGCTCAAACCAATGTATTTTAATGTTTTTTTATTAATAAATAATTAATACAGTACATCCCCTTTAGGTATCATTGCTTAACCAAATAACTATAATTAACCTCTTCTAAGAAGCCAATTTAACAAATTAATAGCAATCTATATTCTCCATCATTTTCAACAGGAGCTCTATGCACACAGGGTAAAACTTGCTGTGCTGGATGATCAACAGCGAGTCGCCAGAGATTTCCCGTGTCTAAATTGACAGGCTTTACATCAGCTTTAGCCCGATAATGCAGATCGAAGAAATATTCTTCCAGAAACGTCTCAAACTCAGTTTCTGATCCGTCATGTAACTGCTTGAGTTGTTCCCTGATTTCAGGAATCAAGATTTTTTGCTCAACCTGGTCATTGGGCAAAATCTCACTTGCAGCACCGTGATAGGTGCATAAAAATGTATCCGTTTCGATAGGGGAGCGATCCACATGGTAGGAATAGACATCGGTCGAAATAAAATCAAACTCATCATCCCGTTCATAGCATTTCAGCAAATTCAGGCAAGGAGAAGCGCCGTAGTCAGTCAATAGCTGCATATCTTTTAATATGATTTCTCTAGCCACATGACCCTGTTCAGAAAGCTGAAGCGCCAAAAGATCTTCAACAGAAACTTCAGTCATATTTCCTTTTAAATCAAGTTTAGCAACGATTTCTTTAAAATCACCAGACAAATTTCTAGACCAGCAGATGGCATTCGCCTCGCCCAAAAAATCCGAATATACAAGTTCAGAAAAAGTTGAAACCACTCGAACTTGAGGATTGCCAGAAAAGATATTGGTCATTTCAAAATGAAGTCGCTATTTATAAACCGTGCTCAATAATACACTTTGATGTTTAGAAATAAATAATGATCGGCAATATAAACTAGAATCTTAATTTCCTTATTGGAGTATAGATCATTATTTATACATTACACTTGTTAAGATGAATTTAACTCATCTTTTACTGAATTTATATCGTTTTACTCATGTTTGGATTCACGCTTAAATACAGCCATACAGAAATTTGCTTTTTTTATAAAAATTTAGGTGGCATATCTCCATGAGTACAGCATTCCAATGTTCAATTAAACGTATTCGTTTTGATGAGAACTACGAACCAGCAAACAATACACGTCTAACCACCAACTTTGCCAATCTGGCACGTGGTGAAAGCCGTCAGGAGAATCTTCGTCGTACACTTGCGATGATTAACAACCGCTTTAACAGCTTGGCGACTGCCGATAATCCTAGAGGTGATCGTTATTCACTGGAGATCGATATCATCTCTGCTGAAATTGATATTGAGGGCAATGGTCAAACCTTTCCCTTTATTGAAACCTTGAAAAGTACCATTATCGACCATCATACCAATGAACGCATTGAAGGCATGATCGGGAATAGCTTCTCATCTTATGTACGTGATTATGACTTCAGTGTGGTATTGCCATCACTCGGCTGTAAGGCCAATGAAAAACCCGAAGACTTTGGTGACCTGCACGGCAAGCTGTACCAGCATCTTGTGAATTCAGCAGTCTTTAAAGCTGAATTTAATAAACAGCCTGTGATTTGTCTGAGTGTTTCAACCACGAAAACCTATTACCGCAGTGCCAATGTGCATCCTGTTCTAGGCGTGGAATACACCAATGATGAATATTCACGTACTGATGAATATTTCAAAAAAATGGGCTTAAGTGTTCGCTACTTTAAACCTGAAAATGGCAATGCGCCGTTGGCATTCTACTTTGCTGGTGACTTGCTGCATGATTACACCGATTTTGAACTGATCAGTGCGATCAGCACCATGGAAAGCTTCCAGAAAATCTATCGTCCTGAAATTTACAACACCAATTCACCCGCAGGTGTGGTGTATCAGCCTAGCTTGAGCTATGGCGACTATTCATTAACTCGCATTGTCTATGATCGTGTTGAACGTGGGGAACTAGCAGTCAAACAAGGTAAATGGACAGAGGAAAACTTCATTAAGCCATATAAAGACATTCTGGATGAATGGGCTGCCAATTTTAAAGTAGCAACGGCTCAGCAAGACAACGCTGCCTGATAGATCACATATATAAACGAATTTAGAGAAAGAAGATTAGACATGGCACTTTTACAACCTGAAAAGTTACTCCCGACCTCTACAGCAGGCAGCTTGCCAAAACCGTCCTGGCTGGCAGAACCTGAAAAGCTCTGGTCAGCTTGGAAACTTGAAGGTAAAGAACTACTAGAAGCGAAACGTGATGCCTTAAAACTGTCTTTGCATGAACAAGTCCATGCTGGCATTGATATTGTCAGTGATGGTGAACAGACCCGTCAGCACTTTGTGACCACGTTTATCGAGCATCTTGAAGGGGTGGATTTTGAAAAACGTGAAACCATGCGTATCCGTAACCGTTATGATGCCAGCGTACCTTCAGTAGTCGGTGAAGTTTCCCGTAAAAAAGCAGTGTTTGTGGATGATGCAAAATTTTTGCGTAGCCAAACCACGCAGCCGATCAAATGGGCACTGCCTGGCCCAATGACCATGATTGATACGCTGTACGATGGTCACTACAAGAGCCGTGAAAAACTGGCATGGGAATTTGCCAAAATTCTGAATCAGGAAGCACTTGAGTTAGAGGCAGCAGGGGTTGATATCATTCAGTTTGATGAGCCAGCATTCAATGTGTTTTTCGATGAAGTGAATGACTGGGGCGTAGCAACTTTAGAACGTGCGCTTGAAGGTCTGCAATGTGAAACTGCGGTACACATTTGTTATGGTTATGGCATTAAAGCCAATACCGATTGGAAAAAGACCCTCGGTAATGAATGGCGTCAGTACGAAGCAGCCTTCCCTAAACTGCAACAATCTAAAATTGATATCGTGTCACTCGAGTGTCAAAACTCGCGTGTACCGATGGATCTGATTGAGCTGATTCGGGGTAAAAAAGTCATGGTTGGTGCGATTGATGTTGCAACCAATCAAATCGAAACGCCTGAGGAAGTAGCTAATACACTGCGTAAAGCCTTGCAATTTGTGGATGCAGACAAATTGTATCCATCAACCAACTGCGGGATGACACCGTTGTCTCGTCAAGTGGCTCGGGGCAAACTCGAAGCACTAAGTGCAGGGGCAGCGATTGTTCGTCAAGAGCTGGGCGCTTAGCACGAAATGGTCTTCACCAGAGGAGGGTAAATGATCCATAAATTATTTGCCTGACTTTGAGTAAAGGCAGGTTACATATACATTTGAGACAAAAGAGATGATTGAAGCAACTGACTTTAGAAATGCAATGTCCTTGTTAACCACGGCTGTAAATGTGATTACAACCGAAGGTATAGCAGGAACACATGGCTTTACCGCATCTGCCGTTTGTAGTGTGACGGATACACCGCCGACATTGCTGGTGTGTATGAATCAATCTTCTCGCTCGCATGCACATTTTATGAGAAATAACGTGCTGGCAGTAAATGTACTCAGCACGCAGCATGAATACATCTCAAATGCATTTGCATCTAGTAAATTCAGCTCAGAAGAGCGATTTAAGATAGGCGAGTGGACAACTCTTAAGACAGGTGCTCCAATTTTAGAAGATGCTTTGGTGAGCTTTGATTGCCAGATTGAAGAAATTCAAAAAGTGGGTACACACAGTATTTTCTTATGTCGAGTCATCGCGATTAGACGCAGTCAGCAAGAGGAAAGCCTAGTGTACTTCAACCGCGCATATCATCAGGTTGGTCAACTAGAAACTGCGTAAATGTTCATTACTTTAATATTGAATTCTTTTAAAGTGTGTAGTCGAGACCAGAATCCTCAGCCTGGTTTATAAAAATTGGGCTAATCAAAGTTTAGTAATTTGATTTTTAGCTTTAATTTCTTCGGAAAATTTCAAAATTAACTTTGATGAACATCAATATTGGAATTACATATTTAACTGACGTCTACCTAAAGTCTGCTGCACACTTTTTTAGTTTTTTAGCTAAAAGGGTTCAAGATTCAGTTTCATTAAGAATAGGAAATTAATTTTTTTAGTTTCTTTTACTACTAGATTTTAAAATATCTATTTTATCGTAATCTTGAATCAGTACGCCTTTATCTACTAAAAGCTCTTTTACCCTGTTGTTTTAATAAAATACTTTATACTGCTAAAGCCATCTCATGACATGCGGGACAGCTCATGCGTTTCCTCCAATCTATAAGAACAGCGCTTCAGTCCCGACTTTATTTCTTTATTATCTTTCCATCTCTCCTGATTTGGTATTTTATTTTCTATTCAGCAACTCATTTAAGCTGGTCTACCTGCATTTTGATGAGCTGGAACATTACCATTTATGCCTACTTACTTTTTACTATCAAAAAGCTCTGGCCCATAGACCATCACCATATCCTACAACGTGCCATACAACAGGATGCCAGCAAATGGGTCATTCTGGTGCTTGTCATCATCACTTTAGTGATGTGTTTTATTGCCATAATTATTGAAATTCATCATTTACCTAAAGATGCTGCCATCAGAACCGGCCATTTAGGGCTATCCATCCTGACTATTATTTCGGCCTGGTTCCTGATGCACACCATTTTTGCAATTCATTATGCCCATGACTTTTATTTAGCCCTAGAAAAGCATAAACATGGCGGACTGGCTTTTCCAAGTACGCCAAATCCAACCTATCCCGATTTTCTGTATTTTAGCTATATTATTGGCACTTCTGCGCAAACGGCCGATGTATCAATTACCCGCCAACCCATGAGAGTACTCAATACTTTACATTTGCTTCTGGCCTATGGATTCAATACCACGATTTTGGCCATCGCTATTAATGTAACAGCAACCTTTATCAGTACTTGAACACACAGCATTTAATAATAAATAAACTGTAGTGCCAAGACTGTGACTTGTAAATTTCTCAGATGTTCAAATGAGTGCAACTGGAAAAATGCAATCCATGCAATAAAAATTGGTAAATCAGAGCGCTCACCCATTCATGAGCTGCTCTGAACAAGAGTTTATTAAATAAAGAGTTGTTTCTTCAAGCGAAATAAATATACGATCATGATGTTGAGAACAAAAAAGAGACTATACCGTGCGTCATTCTTATCATCTTGAAAAACATTATTTTGAACGGGCGAGCTGGTTGCGCGCAGCTGTACTCGGGGCAAATGACGGAATTATTTCTGTCACCAGTCTGGTGGTGGGAATGGCAGCCAGTGGCGCGTCCTCACATATCTTGTTGGTGACTTGTGTAGCCGGATTAATTTCCGGAGCTGCGTCGATGGCTGCTGGAGAATATATCTCGGTCAAATCCCAGCAGGATATTGAAAAGAATGATCTGAATATGGAGGCACGTGAGCTTAAACGTCATCCAGAACATGAACTGAAAGAACTGGAAAATATTTATATCCAGCGTGGCTTAACCCCTGAGGTGGCCCAGCAAGTTGCCTTGCAGCTCACCGCACACAATGCTTTAGACGCACATGCCCGCGATGAAATTGGTATATCAGAAAACACTTCGGCTCAGCCTTTTCGGGCTGCATTTTCGTCCGCTATCGCTTTTACTATAGGCTCACTATTTCCTCTACTTTCTATTTTGTTACTGCCTGAACAGTACCTGGATAAAGGCGTGATGCTGATCGGTGTGCTTAGCCTCGGGATTATGGGCGCACTGGCAAGTTATACGGGAGGGGTGAGTATCTGGAAAGGTTCGGCTCGAGTCATGCTTTGGGGGGTGATTGCTATGCTATTTAGCTCCTGGATTGGTTCATTATTTAATGTGGCTGTAGCTTAAATATACTCAGGATGTGCTTTTCAAATTCGCACTAGCCAGGGAAACATCCTTTTTAAAATAATAAGTCTAAACAAGGTTGGAACAGTAGCATTGAAAATTTTATGAAGTTCGCAAAGAAAGTATTTTAAGTCATTTTTAAGCTTCAGATTTTAGGCTAAAGCATCTTAAAGTCTTTGAACTAAAAAAATGCTTAAGCTGCTTTCTTTTCCCGGTCTACGCCAGATCAAACCCATCAGCCTTGCACGCTTCAACCTGTTACTTGCCACTTGGCTGGGGCTGGTCTTAAACTTTGCTTTCTATCAGAAAATCCATCAACTGACGCCCTATACCAATCTCAAGGCAGGCGCATTATTGGCGGCTACAGTCCTGGTGGTTATCGGCTTGTACAATCTGGTCTTGCAATGGCTGAACTGGAAATGGAATGCCAAAATACTCGCCAGCGTGTTGATCATTCTGGGCGGTTTTAGTGCTTATTTTGTCAATAGTCTGGGTGTGGTGATTACCCCGGAGCAGATCCAGAATATGCTGCAGACCGATGCCCGTGAAGTCCGTGATCTCTGGTCAATACGACTGGTGATATGGACGCTGGTCTTTGTGGTTTTTCCGCTGTGTATCGTCTGGACGCTAAAAATTCAGCCTGCATCTTTTGGGCGTCAATTGTTGCATAAAAGCCTGAGCAGTGTGCTTTCGGCCGTATTGATCCTAGGACTGTTATTCTGTTTTTATGTCGATTATGCAGCCATCTTCCGCGAGCATCGTGATCTGAAGGGCATGATTTCCCCGCAAAACAGCATTGCGTCCACCGTATCTTATTATAAAAAGAAAGCACCTAAAGCCAATTTGCCTTTAATCACTTATGGTGAAGATGCCCATCTGCTACAGCAGGCTCAAATGCAGAAGCAACCCAAATTGATGGTGCTGGTGGTTGGGGAGACTGCACGTGCCGAGAGTTTTGCTTTAAATGGCTATGCACGTAATACCAATCCTGAACTGGGCGAGTTAGCGGTGATTAATTTTAGTCAGGTCAGTTCCTGTGGTACAGCAACCGCCGTTTCAGTCCCGTGCATGTTTTCGGGCATGTCCCGTCAGCATTATGACGAACAGTTAGCCAGCCACCGTGAAGGTTTACTGGATATCGCTCAGCGTGCCGGTTATCAGGTGACCTGGATCGACAATAATTCTGGCTGTAAAGGGGCCTGTGACCGGGTGCAGCAATATCAGATTCCTGCCCAACTGAAACAGAAGTGGTGTGATGCTGCTGGTGAATGTTTTGATGAAATTCTGGTGGATAGCCTGAAAGATTATCTGGCACATCTGGACAAAAATAACTTGAAACCGCAATTAATCGTGCTACATCAGATGGGCAGTCACGGGCCAGCATATTTCAAGCGTTCCAAAGCGCCGTATCAACCGTTCCAGCCGACCTGTAACAGCAATGCCATTCAGGGCTGCAGTGCTGAAGAATTAAAGAACAGCTATGATAATTCGATTGTCTATACAGATCATGTGCTCGCTCAAATTATCGAGACCCTAAAACATCAAAGCCAGTATCAGACCGGTTTATGGTACGTGTCTGATCACGGAGAATCCACTGGAGAGCATGGTTTATATCTGCATGGCGCACCTTATAGTATGGCACCGACCCAGCAAACCCATGTTCCGATGCTGATGTGGTTCTCAGAGCTCTGGACGCAGCAGAATGCCCAGCAGGTGAGCTGTCTTAAAGCACAGACCAAACAGGCACGCAGTCAGGATCATCTTTTCCCAAGCTTATTGAGTCTGCTGGATATAAAAACGCAAGTGACTGAAGCTAAAAATGATATGCTTGCACAATGCTCATCATCATTAAAGAACAGAGCTTGAAATGCATAAAATACTGATTATCGAAGACGACTTTATGATTGCCGAGTCGACTGAAACCTTGCTCAAGCTGCATCAATTTGATGTGCATTGGGTCAATAATGGCCTGGATGGTTTAAAACAGTTACAGCAGCAGGCCTATGATATTGTCCTGCTGGATCTGGGCCTGCCGATGATGGATGGCATGCAGGTACTCAAACATATCCGGCAGAAGTTCCCCAATTTGCCGGTGCTGATTATCTCTGCCCGGGATCAGTTACAGAACCGGGTCGATGGGCTAAATCAGGGGGCAGATGATTACTTGATTAAACCCTATGAATTTGATGAACTGCTGGCCCGTATTCATGCTTTGATCCGACGCAGTAGTCCCCCAAATACCGGGGCAGAGAGCCATAAAAAGTTATCACACAGTGGTCTGGAACTGGATCTGGAGCAGCATATCGCATGCTTTAACAGTCAGCCGATCGAGTTGTCTAATCGGGAATGGTCGATTCTCACCGCATTACTCACTCATCCCAGCAAAATTTTTTCTAAAAATGATCTAGAAGACAAGCTTTATGACTTCGATAGTGATGTCAGCAGTAATACCGTTGAAGTGTATGTGCATCATCTGCGGGCGAAATTAGGCAAAGACTTCATCCGTACCATACGTGGTCTAGGATATCGCTTAGGATAGAGCCTTATGCAGAAACGTTATTCTTTGCAAAAACGCCTGATTATCTACATTTCGTTGTTTAGCCTGGTACTGGGCTGTATCCTGATTTTTGCTGCCTACCGGATTGCCCTCGAAGAAATTAATGAAGTGCTGGATAAACAGATGCAAAGTCTGGCCGAGCGCATTGCAGAAAATCATCCGCGACCACTACAAAGCCAAATTGATCTGGAAAAACAGTACAGTGAAGAAGATTTGTTTGTAGATATCTGGTCTTACGCAGAGACAGCTACTCCCTTGCATCCACAGAATGTGCTGGTTGCACCGGTCAAAAAAGCTGGTTTTTACAAGCATCAAACGCCGTATGGAACCTGGCTCACCTATATCATTCCAAGTGACCAGTTGCAGATTCAGGTGAGTCAGCAGCAAAATGTCCGGCAGGAGCTGGCGCTGGAACTGGCCGGCAATATGTTTCTGCCTTATGTGCTTTTCTTACCTTTTGCCGTGTTCGGTTTAGGCTGGATGATCCGGAAAAATTTTCAGCCTTTGCATGATTTTAAAACGGAACTGGCCAGCCGTAAGGCGCAAGAATTAAAGCCGATTGAAATGAAAGATTATCCCCTGGAGCTGGAACCGACCATTCAGGAAATGAATCATCTGTTTGGTCGAATTTCCCTGGCCCAACAAGAACAACGTCAATTTGTCGCAGATTCTGCCCATGAATTACGCACGCCACTGACCGCACTCAACTTGCAGCTGCAAATTTTATTGCAGCAGTTTCCGCAGAGCGACTCGCTCCATAATCTGAGTCAGGGCGTTTTGCGCATGCAGCATCTGGTCAACCAGTTATTGAGTCTGGCCAAACAGGATGCCTCCGACAGCTTAACCGAGTCGGCACAAATGCTTTCGCTCAATCAGATGACCGTGGCCTGCATTGAGCAGCTGATTCAGCTGGCCTTACAGAAAGAGATTGATCTGGGCGTAGAACAGCAACAGGAATTGCGAATTCAAGGACAAGCTTCGACCTTGCACTCGATTATTTATAATTTAATTGATAACGCGATTAAATACACTCCGAAAGGCGGCGTGATTAATGTATCGATTTTTCAGCAAGACCAGCAGGCAGTTTTACAGATTGAAGATAGTGGAGCCGGGATTGATCCTACTCAATTCGCCCAGATCCGGCAGCGTTTCTACCGGATTCATAACCATGCCGAAATTGGTAGCGGTTTAGGTTTGTCAATTGTAGATAAAGCCACCGAGCGCTTGGGCGGCACGCTGGAATTTTCGCAAAGTAGCAGTCTTGGCGGCCTGTGTGTACAAGTTAAATTTCCTGTAGTCGAAGCCTAAGTGGATAGGCTTTGATTTTTAGGCATTAAGGCTGTCTGATGTTCATGTGCATGGGATGATTTGCCAGTGGCAGTTTGTGGCTAAACAGCGCATAGCCCATGACATTCATGCACCAAGTAATCCAACCGGTCCACAGGTTATGACTCAGGAAATGCGCACCGCGCATCATTTGTGCCCAGCCCATGGCGAAGCCTAAAATCAGTGCCGCGGTCAGGAAAAAATAAGCCCGCTTGCGGTTAGCAATCCGATAGACAAAATAACCAGCCATCAAGGCAAAACCGCTGGATGCATGTCCGCCGGGAAAACAGTGTCCGGCAGTAGCACTCAAATCCCACAAAATACCCTCATGGGTGGGAATGATCATATCCCAGGGGCAAGCATGCGCCGACTGGGATTTTAAAATACCAATCGAGACCGTGGTCAGCACCACCATGCTAAAGAAATAGCCAAATTCCCAGCGCCGTTGATGCCAGTTCTGCCATTTCAGTGAAGCCAGCCAACCGGCTAACAATGTTATGTACACCAGAATCAGCAGATTTTTGACATAGCGGTGATTGAGCTCGGCCAGTGCCCAGTGTTGCCGCAAGGGAAATTGTCCCTGATCGTCAATGAACGGATAAATCAGCTGTAAATCAATTGCTCCACCTACATCAAAAAAATTCCAGAGCATCAGAAAACTGAAAATCAGCAGCAATATTTGTGTCAGTAAAAACCGGGAATGCTCGGATATCATTTTAAATCTTCCATTTTTCTTGCTGTAGCAGGCGAGGGATCAAATCAAGTAACCCGCTAAAATAAGACCCCAGGTCACGGTAATTAAACTGAGTGCTACAAACTGGGCAGCGCTGCCCATATCCTTGGCATTTTTAGACAGTTCATGCTGCTCCATGGATATACGGTCTACCACCGCCTCAATCGCCGAGTTAAGCAGTTCAACGATTAGCGCCAACAGACACACGGCCATCATCAGTGCTTGCTCAACCCGGCTCACCGGCATGACAAAGCTCAGAGGAATCAAAATCAGGTTGATGAGCAGGATTTGCCTGAAGGCCGCTTCATTTTGAAAAGCTGTTTTAAAGCCGGCCAAGGAATAACGGGTCGCATTCAGAATACGCTGTATTCCCGAGGTGCCTTTATAGGGTGAACGGTAGGAAGACATAGCTGTCATGAGTCAATAAAAGGAAACTCTAATTTAAGATTACAGGCTTAAAACTCTCTTAAAAAAAATGGTCTCTATGTGTTTTTTTAATAAAAATAATATTTAAATTTATGTGCAGAATTAAGAATTTTTTAAGTTTGGAGTTTTATCTTAAGTACTAAATTATTTTTCGTGATGTGATCCACATGACCTGCGGCAGATTCGATCTTGAATCATTCTGTTAAGAACAAGAGAAAGTATTTATGCCTAATTTAACTGCAACAATTATGGATGCTACTTCTGGTATTGGTCAGGCTATTGCAAAGGTTCTGGGCCAAAACGGGGTCAATCTGGTTCTTGTTGGGCAGAATCAACAGATTCTGCAAAGAGTACATGACAATATAGCCCAATGTTATCCACAGCTACAACTGGATTTAATTCATTGCAACTTTGCCGATCAGCAAAGCAGGGAAGAGCTGGTAAAAGCTCTTGCTACGCTGAATAAACCCATTCACTACTACATTAACAACATCAGTATCAGTGATTTCAAGCTATTTACACAGCAGCCACAAGAAATCATGGAACAAATGATGCTGATTAATGCAGTTTATCCAATGCAGCTGATACAAAAGATCCTGCCATTGATATCTATCAGTCCGCCTGGCCAGGTCATTAATATAGGTTCAACCTTTGGCAGTATTGGCTATCCTGGATATGCGAGTTATTGTGCCAGCCAATTTGCCTTGCGTGGTGCAACCGAAGCACTAGCCCGTGAATACAGCAAAAGTTCAATCAGATTCAGATACTTATCATTACGGGTTACCGAAACCAATATTCATCATTCAAATGCAATAGAAATGAATATCATACTGGGAAAAAATATTGACAGTCCCGAATTTGTTGCTGAAGAACTGTATCAGTTTTTACATCGAGATTGTCAGTCGTATCAGGTCGGCTATCCTGAAAAAATTTCGATAGCTGTTAACCAGATTTTACCAGACTTAATATCAGCATCGATTAATAGAGAGTTACCAACGATTTGTGAATGTGCAGAAAAAGTTGCTAGTTTCTAACTGTGATTCACAGACTAAAGAAGCAGGATATTAATATAGTCCCCTTAGAGTGGCAGGTATCAATCCCTCCTTGGATACCTGCTTTTTTTTAGAAAAATACTCAAAAATAAAGCTGTAAATTACAAGTCTTCCAAGTAGAAGATAGCTGAACCTATGATTAGTTGTATTGGATTTCACTTATATATTGATCCGAAGTCCACTTCATACTTTAATATTTATATCAATTTAACTCTAAACAAAAATATTCTTTTTATTGACCAGTTAACTCTTAAAATTAAAAAAACATTCAAAAATTAAAATGCCGGCATTGAGCCAGCATTTTAATTTAAGTGAGCTATTTAACCGGCTATAACACCGCCATCATTGCGCGTAATCACAACAGTTGCTGAACGTGGACGTGCGGTCTTGTTCGAACGATCTGATTGACTTGCAGGCCAGTTACTGGTTGGAGCATCAAAGGTTTTAGAATCTTCACCTGGATGCTGTACATTGATGAAAATGGCCTTATAGTCTGGTGTCATGGTTACCCCTGTGATTTCACACTCTTTTGGACCAGTCAAGAAGCGACGTAAATTTTCATCGGTTACTTGGGCACCCGCAATCGTCGCTTGACCATTAGAGGTTGTTGCTGGACCACCATCACCTACTTGTCCAGGCAGGGCAGCCAGCATCATACAGTTAGTGGTATCTGTATAAGCGCCGTCGTCAGTCTGAATCCAGAGTACGCCGCGAGGATCAAACCACATACCATCTGGTGAAGACAGATCATTATTATCATTTAAGCCCGACAGGTTGATATTGGCATCCATCGATGCTTCAGCACCGAACAGGTAGATATCCCATTCAAAGCTTTCTGATGCAGTGTTTTCTTCCTTAAAGCGAATAATATGGCCATTCACATTACCCTTACCGCCTTCAGGATCTGAGTAATTACGTGGGTTGGCAGCATCAACAGGTTGTGTTGAGCTATTGCCACGGTTACTGTTATTAGTCAGGGTAACGTAGACTTCACCATTCTCCGGGTTAACGGCTACCCATTCAGGACGGTCCATCTTCGTCGCACCAACGGCATCGCCTGCCAAACGTGCAAAAGTTAAAACATCCGCATCAGAGCTAAAAGGATATACCGCATTTTCTGCAGTTAAACCATTTTTACCGTGAGCAAGTTCAATCCATTGACCAGTTCCATCTGCATTGAACTTGGCAACATAGAACTTACCGTTATTCATGTATTTGTCACCAGCACGGTAGCCGGTATTGATATCTTTTGGATCCCATTTTGCATCAGAGACAAATTTGTAAATGTATTCACCACGTGAGTCATCGCCCATGTAGAAGGCAAACTGTTCACCTTCAATCGCACGGCTAGCACGACAGTCTTCGTGAGCAAAACGGCCCAGTGCAGTACGTTTTACCGGATTTGCACTGTTATCAAATGGGTCAATTTCAACAATCCAGCCAAAGGTATTTGGTGCATTACGATAGTCTTGACTTGCAGAGGCTTTGATTACGTTAGCTGACCAGCGGTCGTACATATCTTGTGATTCAACTCCAGCCTGAGCTGTTTCCCATGCATAACGTGAAGATTTATCTAAATAAACAATACGGTCTTGATCATCGCGTTCCGGAACTTTTTGTCCTTGTGCATCTAGAACATAAACAATACTATTTTTCTCATCACGTTTAACTGTACCATCGGCATTTTTTTCAGTTTGATATGAAATATCTAAGCCTAAGCCATAACGTTTAAGTGCGGTTTTCTCAGCTTCACTACGATCTGCATATTGGTCTGTGCCTGAACGCTGGAAATAACCAATAAAGTTTTCCTCGGCAGTTAAATAAGTGCCCCATGGTGTATAACCATTACCACAGTTATTGTGTGTACCACGAGTCTGACGACCGGTAGGAGAGAAAGCAGTGCGGACTAATGGAGAGTTTGTCACCGGCCCAGAAAAATTCATCACTGTTGAAGCCGTAATACGGCGGTTAAATGGTGAGGATTTAACGATTTCTACCGCTTGAGTTTCGGTATTTTTCTTAATATGCACAATTGATACACCGTGTGCATTCACTTCACGGATGACTTCATCTTCTGGACGACGACCATCAACTTTTGTTGGTCCTTGAGGATGTAAAAAAGTTTGATTGATATATTCATGGTTCATCACCAGCAGGCCATGCTCAGATGCATTCTCGTCATAACGGCCAGTCTTAGTGCTTAAACCAAAATAGCTCATACCATCGTGGCAGTCACCAGAACGGAACTGAAAGCTTGGTCCGTTCGGAATATTGTTATCGTCCCAGTCAGAGTAGATAGGATGAATTGAATCTCCCATTGCATATAGGACAGTGGCTGTATAGCCTTCAGGAACCGTAACCCAGTCATCTAGGTTTTTTTTCACTGGGCTAAAACTTAATTTTTCTGGACGAGCATTGTTGTCTGTTGGCGGATTCGGATTGCTCTCATCGTCCCCAATATTGCCATTTTCATTGTCATCGCTACACGCAGTCAGGCTAGAAGCCAGTGCCAATGCTGCAGCCCCACTTGCAGTCTTTGCAATCAAGTCACGACGTGACATAGATTGTTCTAGAATATCCCGAAAATGATGATTATCTGAAGTGTTATTGTCCAGTTCCTGATTTTCATCATAAGGTAGGTAATCTGTCATTGTTTTATTCCCACAACTAAGGTTTGGTTGTTTTAAAGTCAGAAATAAACTAGCAGTTAAATATGACTAAAAGGTGAAGCTTTTATTTCAAAATAATTAAACAAAACATTAATTTATATGAATAAATTAATATAAAAAAGCCCCCAGTAAGGAGGCATTTTTCTTAATTAGCTATTTTTTAGATGCCGCTTTTCCAGAAATTTTCCGGCCATTAAACCTAGCTCAAACAGCAGCCACATGGGTATAGCCAGCATGATCATGGACAGGGCATCAGGGGGCGTTACAAACATGGCCACAAAAAAACACCCCACCACAATAAAGCGTCTTTTTTCTACCAAGGTCTGTGTGCTTACCACACCGATCAGAATCAATAACAGGGTAATAATCGGAATTTCAAAGGTAAATCCAAACACCAGAAAAAGTTTTAAACAGAAGGCCAGATAACTATTAATGTCAGTCATGGGCGCGACGGTTTCAGGCGATACACTGATAAAAAAATGCAGGATAGACGGTAAAGCCACCAGATAGGCAAAAGCGATACCCGCATAAAACAGGACAATGCTGCCAATCAGGAGCGGCAAAGCCAGACTTTTTTCTTTTTCATATAGTGCCGGCTTAACGAAGGCCCAAAGTTGATACAAGATAAAAGGCATGGCGATCAGCAGGGCAACAAAAAAGTTCAATTTAAACGGTGCCATAAATGTCGCAGTTACATCGGTGGCAATCATGGTGGAACTTGCCGGTAACTGGGCGCGTAAAGGCTCGGATAAAAGCTGATAAGTATGCGTCGCAAATGGTAGCAGACAGAAAAACAGTCCGATCAATATTCCTACAATCTTGAAAAGATGCTTGCGCAGAATCACTAAGTGTCGGGTAATCGGCATTTCTTCTAGATGAACTTTCTGGGGATCGCTGCTGGCTTGAGTCGACGGTAAAATATTCATACGGCCACCTTCATGTCAGGATATTTTTTTTCTTGCTTGGCGACCTGCCTAGCCGGAGTTAAATGAACCGGGGAAAGCGGTTGATTGACCAGTTCATAACTTGACTGAGTTTTCAGTACCGGCTGTTCTGAAATTTTTGTGACCGGCTCAATTGGTGCATTGAGATCAGCCATTTGTGCCTGCATTTTGGCTTCCAGTTCCTGAATACGTTTCAGCTCGGATTGCATTTGCTCACGTAGTTCAGACAGACGCAATTCACGGTCAAGATCATTTTGTATATTGCTGACGGTTCTTTTTATCTTGGTAGACCATTTACCTATAAAACGAACTGCCTCAGGTAGCTTATCTGGTCCGAGCACTAGAAGTGCAATTACCCCAAAGGCTAGCAGCTCAGTCATTCCAATATTGAGCATGACGATACCTTAACTTTTGATTGAACTCTCGCTGACTTTAACTTCAGCATCAATAGTGCGGGGCTGTTGAATTTTTGCTGCTTCAGCCTCTTCTTCACGCACAGATTTTTTAAAGTCCTTGATTGCACCGCCAACATCTTTGCCCAGATTTTTGAGTTTAGACGTGCCAAAAAGTAAAATTACGACGATTGCAAAAATAAGTACGTGCCAAATCGATAATCCTGCCATGTTGTCCTCATTACATCTTTTTTAAATTTATGGGCTTATCTCAACATGAATAAATGACAAATCCATGACGTTTTGATGGCAGTTTGGAGACAGGAAGCAAGAGGGGAGTTCGCAATGAGTTGTGCTGTTTATTTTTTTAAATTTTTCTGGTTTATAAACTTAGTAAAGTTAATATTTTAAGAAATGAAAAAAAGTAAACATCCCCAGACCTCTATCATGTCAAAGTAGAGGTCCGGGGAAAATTAATAGCGAATCCCTAATTTTTTCAATTTTGAAATTAAGGTCGTTGGATTAATTGCAAGTAATTTGGCAGCACCATCTTCACCAAAAATTTTTCCTTCACAATGCTGGACAGCCCGTTGCAGGTTTTTAATTTCCAATTGTTTAAGGTCATCAATAGTAAGAATATCTGAATTACCATTCTCCACGAGTACATTGCTTTCTTTTGTTTGAGAAACAGGCTGACCATCTTGTTCCAGTAAATACTGAAATGACACAGCACCATGGCGAGCAGTAATCATGGCACGTTCCAATACATTCTGTAATTCACGGATATTACCTGGCCAATTATAGCGCTGCAGTTCCTGAATATGTTTCTGGCTAAAAGAGAGATAAGGTACTTTACGCTGCTCACAGATCAGCTTAGTAAAATGACTAACCAGAAGTGGAATGTCTTCTTTACGTTCACGTAGAGCAGGCGAGAAGATTGGGAATACATTCAGACGGAAATAGAGATCTTCACGGAAACGCTTCTGTCGGACTTCTACCTTGAGATCACGGTTAGTTGCCGCAATAATCCGCACATTTACTTTGCGCGTCCGTTCCTCACCAACCCGTTCAAAAGTGCCTTCCTGTAATACACGAAGTAACTTGCTTTGTAGCTCTAATGGAAGTTCACCAATTTCATCTAAAAACAATGTGCCTTGATCTGCCAGTTCAAAACGTCCAGCACGATCACGTATGGCACCGGTAAAGGCACCTTTGACATGACCAAAAAATTCACTTTCAAATAACTCGGGCGGAATGGCAGCACAATTGACCCGGATTAATGGCTGTTGGCTACGATGACTGGATTGATGGATAGCACGGGCGATCAATTCCTTACCTGTACCGGACTCTCCATAAATCATCACGTTCGCATCTGTTTGAGCAACGACTTTGATTTTTTCAATAATTTCCCGGATTGAACTGCTATTTCCGACAATTTCGTGATACTGGTTTTCTTGCAGGATTTCTTCCTGCAAATATTCATTTTGCTGCTCTAAACGACTTTTCAGGCTTTGTAATTCACTTAATGCTTGAGTCAATTTAGCCTCAGTATTCAGTCTCTCGGAAATATCACGGAATACCACGACTGCACCAATAATCTCACTATCACGGATCACGGGTGTACTGGTGAATTCAACCGGGAAATAACTACCATCTACCCGCCAAAAAATTTCCTGAATCCCTTCGTGTACAACACCATCATGTACGGCAGCATAAATGGGGCATTGTTCTACTGGATAATGACGGCCATCTTCATGAGTATGGTGGTGAATCTGATGGATATTCTTGCCGATAACATCTTCGGGCTTCAGTCCCAACATCTTGGCACCGACCGGATTGATAAAAGTACATAGTCCTTGCTGGTTAATACTATAAATTCCGTCACCCACAGAGCTGAGCAGTAAATGTTTGCCGCTATCTGAATCAATAAACAGTTCTTGTAAAGCTTGCCATTCTAATAGTCCGGCACGAATGGTTTTGTCCGCATTTTTATT
The DNA here is from genome assembly GCF_052044895.1 of Acinetobacter sp. 22323. Classification (NCBI taxonomy): domain Bacteria; kingdom Pseudomonadati; phylum Pseudomonadota; class Gammaproteobacteria; order Moraxellales; family Moraxellaceae; genus Acinetobacter; species Acinetobacter sp. 22323. The sequence goes on from NZ_JBQEOL010000016.1 coordinate 31,357, forward strand.
AAATTGGCGTAGTTCCAGGTCTTTGACATCAACTAGGGACCAGATCAAGTAATCGTGTTGCTGGTAAGGCAAGTGGATTGCATGTACATCCAGCTGGATTTTCTCGCCATGATGGTCGAAAGCATAAATCTCATTATTCCATGCTTGACCCTTATTAAGAATTTCTTCGGTAAAAGCGATGAGATGCGGTAGTTGGGTAAAGTGGCCAAAAATTGAAGTCACAGATTTGTTCAGCAAGTTATGGCGTTCATAACGTAGTAAACGGGCAGCAGCAATATTGAAATCAATAAAGCGGTTTTCTCTTGGGTCAATGACAATAAGGGCTTGAGCTGTATGCTCAAAGGCTAAAGGACGTAAAGACTCTTCAGAATTTCCCCAACCCGAAATAAAGTCTGCTGCCATAATATGAAAATTCGTAGTTATAGATATGAAATTTCATAGTAATACGATTTTTCATAATTGGAAAGAAAAAATTCGATTTAAATTTCAGTGTTTAAAATAAAATAATTAAATAAAAACAGCTATTTAATATCTATATTTTATTCAATCTCCAGTATTGGCATGACTTTCGCAATATCTAGGATAACCAATTCGGTTCATTTAATTCATCTGAAAACGGAGTGCATTATGCCTAAGGTAGATATCGAACAATATAAAGATGGCGACTTCCTGGTCGACTATGAAGAAAAGGTATTTGAGGATGTAAAAGCACAACCTGGCGAAAAAGCATTAGTAACATTCCATACAGTGGCTTTTGAAGGTTCGATTGGTTTGGTTAATGTGTTACAGGCTAAACGTTTATTACGTAAAGGATTTGAAACCAAAATCCTGCTATATGGTCCAGGTGTGCAATTAGGGGTACAACGTGGTTTCCCGACTTTAGGCGCTGAAGCATTTCCAGGACATCTGGCAGTCAACAACCAGATCAAAGCATTCATGGAAGAAGGTGGCGAAGTTTATGCTTGCCGTTTTGCTTTACAGGCGCTGTATGGTCAAACCGAAAAAGCCCTGATTCCAGGAATCCGTGCCATTAATCCATTGGATGTGATGGATCTTAAACTGCTCATGCGTCGTGACAATGCACTAATTATCGATACTTGGACAGTGTAATTCAAAGATTAGGAAAAATAGGAGAGTAAAGCCATGAGTCGAATTGTAAAGGCCGCAGCAGTCCAGTGCAGTCCAGTTCTTTATAGTCAGGCAGGAACAGTGCAAAAGGTCTGTGAGCTGATTGCTGAGCTTGGACAGCAAGGTGTGGAGTTTGCAGTATTTCCCGAGACCGTGGTCCCTTATTACCCTTATTTTTCCTTTGTTCAGCCGCCGTTTGCGATGGGTAAAGAACATCTCAAGTTATTAAGTGAATCTGTAATTGTACCTTCAGAAGCGACTGACCTAATTGGTGCTGCATGCCGTGCAGCGCAAATGGTGGTTTCGATTGGCGTAAATGAGCGTGTGGGCGGAACGATTTACAACGCACAACTGCTTTTTGATATGGATGGCAGCATCATTCAGCATCGTCGCAAAATTACACCGACCTATCATGAACGTATGGTTTGGGGGCAGGGTGATGGTAGTGGTTTATGTGCCATTGATTCGGCTGTTGGACGCATTGGTTCATTGGCTTGCTGGGAGCATTACAACCCATTGGCACGTTTTGCGCTTATGGCTGATGGCGAACAGATCCATGCGGCTATGTTCCCTGGATCATTGGTCGGACAAGTTTTTGCCGACCAGATATCAGCAACCATCCAGCATCATGCACTGGAATCAGGTTGTTTTGTGGTGAATGCCACCGCATGGCTGACACCGGAACAGCAACAACAGATTATGCAGGACACCGGCTGTGAAAAAGGTCCAATCTCAGGTGGCTGCTTTACTGCGATTGTTTCACCTGAAGGCAAATTTTTAGCTGCACCTTTAACGGAAGGTGAGGGCTATGTGATTGCTGATTTGGACTTTAGCCTGATCGATAAACGCAAGCGCATGATGGATTCCGTTGGACATTACAGTCGCCCTGAATTACTGAGCCTGTTGATTGATCGTCGCAAAAACCAGGTTTTACATGAATATCCAGAATCTCAATCAACAACACAAGAAAAAATCAGCAACTTTACAACGCCAACAGAAGCGCCGCTGAGTAAAGTGTAGAAGTCAAATTTGAAAATGAATTAAATATTAAGTGTAAGGAGTGTCGCCATGTCAGCAGTTGAATTACTCAGTGACCTGCAATGCAACGGCCTGAAATGGGAAGGTGAAGTTGGTCTGGCCCGTAAAGGTGGTGCTGGCCCAAGCGACCATAAAGCACTCAGCCTGAATGGACAAACCATGATGATTCCTGTGCTGAATCTGGCAGCTCAAGATTCTCCTTATACTGCACAGCAGGACAAAGAATCGGACAATGTGATTGTCTTTAAGAACAAAATCCCGGTAGCCACACTGACAGCGCCAAAACGTCCAAAGTTTTATGACCTGAAAACTGCAGATGGTATTTCTTATGAACAGATTGCCACCTTGCATAGCCATGATGTTCTGGCAACAACGGTATTACAGCATTGTATTCGCATGAATGATAAGGCAACTGCCTGCCAGTTCTGCTCAATTGATCAATCCCTCAAAGATGGCCGGACGCTCATCCGAAAACGACCTGAACAGCTGGCCGAAGTGGCTAAAGCCGCTGTCGAGCTGGATGGTATTAGCCAGATGATATTAACGACAGGAACACCAAGCACTTCGGATCGTGGCGCTGAAATTTTATTTGACTCTGTTACTGCAATTCGTGTGGCTGTCGATTTACCTATTCAGGTGCAATGTGAACCACCTGATGATTTTAGCTGGTTTGCCAAGTTAAAAAATGCAGGGGCAGTATCGATCGGCATGCACTTAGAAGCTGTCAGTGATCGCGTACGACAAAAGATCATGCCGGGCAAAGCCGAGGTCTCACTGGATAAATATTTTGCAGCATTTAAGGCTGCAGTGGAGGTCTTTGGTCGGGGTCAGGTCAGTACTTATATTCTGGCTGGACTTGGAGATACTCGAGAAGAAATTCTGGACATGACTGCCAAACTGACTGAAATAGGCGTCTATCCATTTGTGGTGCCATTTGTCCCGATTCAAGGTACGCCACTTGAGCATCATCCGAAACCTGAACCAGGCTTTATGCAGACGCTTTACCCAGAAATAGGTGCCCAGCTTAAACAGCATCATTTGAAGTCTGAAGATACTCAGGCGGGATGTGCCAAATGTGGTGCCTGCTCATCACTTAAAGCGTATGAATAGGAGGATCGCTATGTATTTAGATGATGATCTTTCACAAAACACATGGCTACAGGCAGTTAACCAGGAACTGCAACATTATCTGGCAAATGAATTTATCAGTGCGGATATCGTGATCAAAATCGTTAGCGAAGACTGGGAACGTCGCCAGTATTACCGTCTACGTGAATCAACATTTCGTGATGAACAACAAATCCTGAAAGAAGATCGTGATGAATACGATTTTAAAGCGTTCGGTATTGTTGCGATTGGCCAGATGTTTGGTGAACCGGATCGGGTTGTTGGTGCGGTACGGATTTTTCCTGAAGGCAAACAGACCTGGTGGGGAGGTCGACTCTGTGTCGATCCCTTATATCGCCACCATCGTGCCATTGGCAAAGCCTTAATCAATGCGGCGGTTTCAACTGCAAAAAATCTGGGATGCCAGCGTTTTCTCGCGACGGTACAGCAACAAAATGAAGCGTATTTCCAGAAGCTGCATTGGCACAGTGAGCAAAACATTCAGGTTGCCCATATTCCTCATGTGTTGATGCAAGCAGACTTAGCGCACTATCCATTGCTCAATATCAGTCAGGCTTACATGCAGCATTTATCTGCAATGCAGGAGGTATAAATGAACCAGTCAGAACTTGAACGGTTGCTTGACTACCTCAGACATACACCTGCCATGCAGGCCAAAATGAATATTGGTCAAGGGATTAAAGTCGTCCAGCCAAAAATTGAAAAGATGACAGATCTATATGCTTTGCCGGGAGATGATACCGCCGCAATCGCAACAGATCATGGTTATATGTTGCATGCCTGTGAAGGCATGATTCCGAGTTTTGTAGGAAGCAACCCTTATTTCGCTGGCTGGTCAGCAGTCATGGCCAATATTAGCGATGTTGCAGCGATGGGAGGCCGAGCTACCTCTGTTGTAAATAGCTTCTGGCATCGCAGTACTGAACAGGCTCAAGAACTCATGCGGGGTATGCAAGATGCCTGTCAAAAATATGCGGTGCTATTAGTAGGTGGACATACCCATATTGATCCTAATTTTCAGCCAGCACTTTCAGTTGCTATTCAGGGTGAGGCTAAGCAGCTTCTTTCGGTCATGCATGTACAACCGCAACAAAACATCTTGTTGGCGCTAAACCTGAAAGGGCAGTTCCATCCCAACACAACGTACTGGAAATGTTTTGAAGGCGTGGATGGACAAAAGTTGCAGGCAGAGCTGGACATCCTGCCTCAACTAGCAGAACAGGGATTGGCTTATGCAGCACGTGATATCAGCAATGCCGGCATTCTTGGCAGCCTGCTGATGTTGCTGGAAGCATCTGGCTGTGGTGCAGATATTCAGCTTGACCAGATTGCCAAACTTCAAGATGTCGACTGGCAGCATTGGTTACAAATTTTCCCAAGCTATGGCTTTTTACTGACTGCTGACGATGAAGAATGTGAAGAGATTATTGAACTGTTTGCTGCACAGGATCTGCATTGTGCAGTCATTGGACAAGTGAATGCTTCAGGCAAAGTCACTGTTTCTAATCAAGGGTCAAAAGCTGAATTCTGGGATTTTCAACAGCAGCTTTTTACTAGCCTGTGCTATGCAGAACAGATTCAAGATTTTCAAAGATATCAACACAATTTTAGACAACGGGAGCTCAGCTTATGCCCAGCGTAAATTTCACGGTGAAATGGCCAAATGGTCAAAGCAGTAATTTCTATTCACCAAGCACCATTGTTTATGAATATTTTCAGAAAGGTCAGCAATGGGCAGGTCAGGAATTTTTAAACCAGGCTGATCAAGCCCTACATGCTGCTTCAGAACGGGTACGTGCGCGTTATGGTTTTGCCTGTAGCTCAGCAATGGATACGCTCAATCGCATTCAGCAACAGGCCCAATCATATTTAGTAAAGCCTGAGGATACGATCGAGATCACAGATATCTATAACATCGACTAGAGGAAATCACTATGTTGCAATCCATCACATTAAAGTCACATTATGATGTCGTCATTGTCGGTGGTGGTCAGGCCGGACTCTCAGTCAGCCATTATCTCAAACAGGCGAAAATCGATCATGTGGTCTTGGAAAAAGAAGATTGTCTGACCCATAGCTGGCGTAAAAAACGTTGGGACAATTTTACTTTGGTCACGCCAAACTGGCAGTGTTTATTGCCTGACCATCCTTATCATGGCAATGATCCAGATGGATTTATGAAGCGGGATGAAATTGTTGAATATCTGGATGGCTTTATACAAAACCTGAGTCCACCTGCAATTTTAAATGTCACTGTTGAACAGATTAGTAAGATTGCAGAACAGCATTTTCATATTCAGACCAGCATAGGTAAAACGACAGCGAATCAGGTCGTAATTGCAGCGGGTGGCTATCACACTCCAATTTACCCAAAACTTAGTTCTGAGTTGCCAGAACATGTCTATATGATTCATTCAGAGCAGTATTTTAATCCAGAGCAACTGCCTGAAGGGAATGTATTGGTCGTGGGTTCGGGGCAGTCGGGTGCGCAGATTGCAGAAGACCTTCATCTGGCTGGAAAAAAAGTCTATCTATCTATTGGTGATGCGCCGCGTTGTGCACGTTTTTATCGTGGCAAGGATGTGGTGAAATGGCTATTTGAAATGGGTTATTACGAGACCACTGTTAAAGACCATCGCTATAGTGAACAGGTACGTAATAGTACCAACCATTATGTGACTGGTCGTGATGGTGGTCGGGATATCGACCTGCGTAAATTTGCACTCGAAGGCATGCAGTTGTTCGGACGTTTTTCTGACTTTGAGAACGGTGCACTTAAATTCCAGCCAAATCTTGTACAAAACCTGGATAATGCTGATACCACCTATAACCGTATTAATGCATCAATTGATGCCTTTATTGAGCAAAATTCGATTGAAACAGCTGAGCCTGCCAGTGTATATACGCCAGTTTGGAAGCCAGAAATAGAGCGGACAGAAATTAACTTAGCTGAAGAAAATATTACTGCAATCATCTGGTGTATCGGCTTTAGACCTGATTACTCCTGGATTGATCTGGACATATTTGAAAACAGTGGCTATCCAAAACATGATCGTGGGATCACAGTTGACCCAGATGTCAGCTTTATTGGCTTGCCATGGTTATATACCTGGGGATCGGGGCGTTTCCTTGGCATTGATCAGGATGCTCAATATTTGTCTGAGCATCTCATTCAACGCCATAAAATGTTCAAAGAAAAATATGCGGAAATGATTGCTTAAAAGTAGTCACTAAATGTTGGAATTCGACCGCATTATTTAATGCGGTCATTTTATTTTTAGGAGTGATTAAAACCAATTGATATTAGGTCTAACAATATTGAATAAAATATAAACATCCATCTTTTTAGATATACCGTGTAATTCAGAAAACGTTTATTAGTTAATTATTCGCTATATAGCGAAATATAGACAACATAAACCCTAATATTCGCCATATAGCAAATATAAAATAAATATAGTAAGATATTCGCCATATAGCAAACTTACATATAGTGGTTAGCAATATTTCGCTAAATGACGAACAGATGGGGGTGGTTTTATGGCTAGTCGTGCAGAGATTGGAGTAAAAATACGTGAAGCAAGGCGGAAATTAGACTACACACAACAAATGATGGCAAAAAAATCTGGAGTCAATAAATCTACCATTTCTGAAATAGAAAATGGTCGTTTCACAGGCTCATTTGATATTTTTGAACGTCTAATAGATGCGGTTGGATTACAGTTTGAAGTCACGCCCAAAAAACGAAATCTGCCAAATTGGAATGACATCGACACTCTATTTAGTGAAGAAGATTGATGGACAACTTTCAATTACCCACAGAAATCAAGTCTATTGAAATATTTACAGATAATTTCAAACAAGGCTTGCTGACGCATAGTGGTCATTACTGCTATCAACCCATACAAGAACAAAGATTTGTATCTCTTACAATGACTTTACCTGATATGCAGGGATATTCACATGGGGCATTACATCCTATTTTTTCCCAAAATTTACCAGAGGGGCATAATCGCCATTTTATTGCCAGTAAACTTGCTCGATATGCCAATGTAAATGAAATGTATTTATTGGCTCTGCAAGAAGCTAATGGTATTGGCATGTTGTCCTATAAAAGTGAATTGCAATTACCAGAAGTAGAAATAGTAAGCCTGGATGAAATTCTTAATTACAATAGCCAAGTTCCACTTTTTCCAAAATTATTAGAAAAATACTATTTACGAAACTCTTTAGCTGGAGTTCAGCCCAAAGTTAGCATTCCCAATGTGACTAGTATAACGGAGCGCACTGTTCAACAAAAAGACCTGATTGTTAAGTCTTATGATGCAGACTTTGATTTGCTTACGGTAAATGAATTTGTCTGTATGGAAGCTGCTCGTCATTGTGGTTTGCAACCACCAAAAACATATCTATCAGCCAATTTAGAAACCTACATTATTGAGCGTTTTGATAAAGCTGCTGATGGAACCAAGTTAGGCTACGAGGATTTTACGACTCTTCTCAAAAGATCTAATGACCCGAATGAGAAGTACAAGGGTAGCTACGAAAACTTGCTTAAAGCCACCTACCTATACACTCGAAGTGAAGCAGAAGTCACAAAAATGTATAAGTACATTGTTTTCAATTGCCTGATCGGGAACGGTGACGCTCACCTTAAAAACTTTGCTCTGCAATATACGCCAGATATGAGCGATATCTTTGTATCACCACCTTTCGATATCACACATACACTCATATATAAAAATATTGATAATCAACTCGCGCTTAAAATAAATGGCAGCAAGCAATTCCCAACTAAAGCAGAGCTGTTGAAATTGGCTGAAAGTCCTGAATTTCGCATTAGAAATGCCAAAGAAATTATAGAGTATTTCAGTGACCAAATTGCTAACTATTTAAAGTTATCCAATGAAATTGAATACTTAGATGGATTGCGAGAATCTATTGAGCAGAATCTATCAAAGGTAATGAGCACTCATTCAATCAAGCCTGTATATAGACATGATAAAAAGAAAAAGTACAAATAATCCATTCTAGAATAATTTACAACCGTAGTAGCTACTATTATTGAGAGATGCCCCCCAGAGACGTGGGGTTTATTTTCCATTCAATGATATAGAATAAACCCGAACAGACTGGTCATATCGGTAACAGGCTGACATTTATTGAGGGAGGGAAGTCTTGACTTAGGTATTCCTTGGCAGTTTGGCGGGATCAGAGATAGTAATATTGCGGTTTTGAGATTAGTAGATATAAGTAACACCAGAATGGATTTCTCAGATTTACAGTAGAAATTCTTTTAAAAAGCTTGAATACCAAGATGCAATTCGCAAGGAAGGTGAAGATTTTGCGATTGAATACAAAAGAAAAGCTTTGGTCGCTAATGTATAAAAATCGATGAAAATTTGATAAATCGAAGATTTTATTTGATAAAACTAGTAATGATTTTTTCCTAAGTGAGTTTTATTTCATTATTAGCTTTATTTTTTCGCAATTTCATTTTTAGCTTTAATTTCTACTGAAAATTTCAAAATTAATTTTTATGAACAACATATATAGAGATAGGCTATCTGCATAACATTATATTTAACATAATATACATTATACGCAATACTATTAATAATACGATTATCTATGTTGTTGCTCAAGCAACTTATATTTTTAAAGTACTTCAAACTCAATCCGACGGTTTTTCTTTCGACCTTCAGCTGTGGTATTTTCCGCTACAGGTTTACTTGCACCTAAACCATCAGTACTGAGCAAATGTGCTGGAATATTTTTTTTGATTAAATAAGTCTTTACTGCTTCTGCACGTTGCTGACTCAATTGCAGATTTTGATGAGCATTGCCTGAACTATCCGTATGTCCAATAATCCGTATTTTTTTAGCACCCACCTTGTTTAAAGCAATGACCATTTCATCCAGGATCTGTGCACCTGAAAATGCTAATACCGCACTACCAGATTCAAACTCAATGATTCGATTCTTTAATGCTGCATCAATGATCTGCTGTTCAGCCTGATTGACTGAAAGCTGGGTATTTAAGCGGTAACTTGCTGGCGTTAATCCCTGAAATTTTGCTGTAGTTTCCTGAATTTCATAGGGATTTGATACTTTACCTGTGAGCTGAATATCAGTACCTTTTACTGTTAATTTACCGTTTTTGACCTTTTTCAGGTCTTCATGAATTACTGTACTGACTGTATTTGACCAGTCTGCTGGTGCGGTGACCTGACGGATCTGGATGCGGTCCACCACATTTTTCTGCCCATAAGTTGTATATAATTTACTCAGTATTTCCTGTTTGGTAATCTCAGTGGGTACAGCACCTTCAATAATGATCGGTTGCGCACACACTGAAAAACTCAACAGAAAAGATATTAAGAGATTGATTTTATATATTTTTTTTAATTTTAAGTATTTGTTTTTTATTTTCATTTTATGCTTCTACAAATGTTTGTTTAAATAACTTGATTCCTTGAGCCAGACTCATCTGACGCTCACTTAAGGACTGTTCCAAGGCTGCCAAACCTGCATTATTTTCCAGATACTGGTCAATCCAGACTGCATGAATCAAGGATACCCAGTGTTGACTATCTAAATTTTCGGTAAAAATATCGCTTAAAGCCTGTATATCTGCACCTTTAAAACCAAATAATAAAATAGGCTGTTCTTTATGTAATATACCAATCAACAGTTCTGTATGATGATATTGCACAAACTGGACAATCAGGCTGACCCAAAATGCTGCAATTTCATAGCAATAACTCATATTATGAATAGGTAAAATCAGTACTTTATTCAAGCGACTAGTACCTTGCTGAACAATCGGTTGCAGTAATAAACCCAATCCAATCAGGCTCTGTGCCAGCTGATAGGTACTCAGATTCATCAGCTTAGCAAATGAATGAATTGTATGATGTTGATAAAATTCCTGCGCTTCTTCTTGGCTGGGCACCAGAATCTGGTTGCTCAGCTTGCTTAGTTTATCCAGCAAAATATCAGTATCACGAATGGAACGCATTACCCGGTTACATTGATAAAGCTCAACCAGAGCCGATTTGTAGCACAATGGCGAATACATGATATTTTCAAATGGCTGTTCATGCTCAATCAGATGACTGAGCATCATTGGAAACTGCCGCCCTGAACTGTCTTCACTGGCAATTAAGTTAGCCAGCAAAAACAGTTTTTCTTGTGGATTGGCAATAAAGAAATCCAGCGCGGGTAATTGCGCATAGGTCTGCTTGAAATCTGCCTTCTGCATGGCAAACTCCAATGCTTCCGTAATCCATTGATCAATCAGTTGAATAAGCTGATATTGTCCACGTGACTTGAGAAAATCGCCACGTGCTGGACATTTACCATAATAAAGTGGTGTGGTTTTTAACTCATGCATTACTCACCTCCACCATTTTCTTTAACTTGAAATGAATCCTCATCATGGTACAGCTGCTCCCGTATTAGCTAATGCCGTGGCCGGATTGTGTACCGATACAGGAACACTTTGCGCAGCCACGACACGTACCGATTTATTGGAAACGACCTGATCCATCAGTTGCAGGTTGGCATAGTTTGGCTGTCCGCCAATAGAACTGGCATTCTGGCCACTGACCAGACGGAAGTTTACTTTTACCAGGAGTTCCGGGTCTTCCTTGCTCTTCCAGACCATCTCAAAGTTGCTGCCTTTCTGGGTACGTTGTGCACTTTCAATCAGACGGTTAATGCCATATTCGCCCGGTTCATCAAAAATGGTATGCGTTTTCCCTTCAAGATCCACTAGGGTAATGCGTGCGCCTGGAATCGCGCCCGGATTTGGCCAGACAAAGTTCACCCATTGCTGTATGCCATTTTCAAACAGCATGCGTTGCCCATCGATATCAAAGGTATAAGCTAAAAGCTGAGGATTTTCCAATGGATAGAACTGGAAATTGGACTGGCTTGCAGCAGGAGCTTTACCCTGCCCCTGTTTTAGTTCGCCTGTTGCAACCCCATGAGCAGGTGCGACATAAGTCTGAAAATTTGCTACAAAAGCCGGGTTCAGACTGATTCCCAGATCCTGCCAGGTTTTGGAGGTCAAGGTATAGCCACGTCGGATCACCAGTGGATCCAGATGTTCTTTCACAAAGCGTGCAATACTGCCACTTTCACCAAAAATCTGGTTAATTTCATTGGAAGTGGCCTGTAAGGTTGCCTGACTGCTAAATGGATATTTTTGAGCCAGATTCTGGCTAAATGGCTGATAAGATTGCATGGTCCAGAGCTTGTTTATTTCAGCTTGTGCAGGAACCAGCAGTCCCTCAAAGGATTGGGTTAATGGTGCAACCAGAAGTTTTTGTAACAGTTGCTGATCCAGCTCTGTCGTCCCCGCCGCCATTTTCTCTGCCACAAATTTTTGGCTGGTGTTAAAAATGGAGTTCTGTTCATGAATGGTCTGTTTGACCAGAGCCATACTGGCAGGACCAATATCACCTGAGCTTTTTAGATCATTGAACTGGCTACGGATTTTTGCCATTGACTGCATGTAACCATCCAGAAGCGATTGATTCTGCAGATCATCGCGCTGACGTACCATCTGATAGAACATCTGGAACTCACGTGCAATCACACCATGCCCTAACGGGCTATTGGCCTGTTGCACTTGCTTCGCTTCATCACGATTCAGCACTTTGCGCTTAAACCAGGCAATAAAGCCTTTTTGCGGCACTGCCAGTTCTGCCTGAACCATCGGATTATCCCAGCTGGTCTCTTGGGCCACACGTTGGATCAAGATACGGATTGGAGAATGTTCCGGTTCGCCCAAGAGATCCATCTGCTTGATCTGCTGATTGAAATCGCCTGCTTTGGCATAATGAATCGCGTTCAGGAATTTACGCCATTCTGCAATATATTCTTTCTTATAGAGCTCAGTCAGTTGACGACGGATCTGCTCAGGACTACCACTAAAGCTGAGATCATCAGATTGCGTGGTATTCAGCACCCAGTCCCGACTATCGGTTGTGCTGCTCGCTGCCTGCTCGATGGCTTCCTGTACATAACCTTTCCATGCCGGATAGGTATAAATTCCCGGCAAAGCATAGCTTCCCAACATGGCATTCTGGTTGGTTTCACCCAGAATCTGTTTGACTGTCATTGCGGGGAAACGCACGGCCGCACGACTCTTGATTTCATTATAGACACGGTCACGTGCAGAAATACCGGTGGTAATCGCTGTCAATATCTGACGGGTCTGATCCACCAATACTGCATCAGAATTCAACTGAGGGAAACTGTTTCGTCCTGACAATGTAATGGCATAACCCAGAATCTGCTCGGCTTTCTGGAGCATTTCACCCCGCGGTATTTCACCGCGGTTTTGTTCCAGCCATGTGCGCCAAAAACGTGTCAGCTGATCACTTAAATGACTGGAATCCATATACTGGCGATTGCTCAGCATCAGATAGGTTTTTAAGGCATTATAAGCATCCTGAGGATTCTGGTCTGAAGGTTCAGAAGCAATCTGGCGGCCTTGCGCCACATGATTCATTTTCACCTGAATATAATTTTCTTTTAGCACCGCTTCATTTGCCTTAACACGTTGCAGATACTGTGCAATCTGCTGCTGGGTAGGCTGAAGCACTAGCTGTTCAATACCCTTAAGGTATTCAGTTTCCAGTTTTTCTCGAATCTGGTTACCCTGATATAAACCAAAGCTGTATTTCAGTGGACGGTCATGATCAAACTGATCCAGTTGCTGCAGATGCCCCTGTAAAATCATTAAGGCATCCAGTTGATGGCTCAGTGAACGGTTTGCTTGTGCCTGTATCTGCACCACTTTGTTCAGGTCGGCCTGAACTTCGGCAATGAGCTGTTGGTTATTGCGATATGACCATAACCATAAACTGAGGACAATCGATACCCCAAGAATTGCACCGATAAAGGCCATAAAACGCTGCCGCTTTTTCGCAGGATTAATATGCTGACGTACCAGATGCTTGTCTTTCAGGATCACATTGGAAAACAGGCCTTTCAGGAAATAACCGTGATTCTGGGAAACCGACTGTTTCGGCAAACCAATGTCACTGTCCTCACTGTGGATTAGGTGAAAATCATCCGCGATCTGTTCCGTCATTGGACTTTCAATCACGCCATCCTGTAAGGCGCTGGTAAAGTAAAAGCCACGGAAAATAGGTTTAAACTGGTACGGATTTTCCTGGAACAGTGTAGAAATAAAGGTTTTTAGCACCGGTTTCAGGCTCTTAAATTCCAGTGGAAAAGTCATTACACTTGGAGAAATATGCTGTGAGTGCCGACGGCTCAAATGCGTTGTACTGACACTTTTCAGACCATCGTACAAAATGTTGTAATGCTTCTCAAACAGCTCCAGCGCCTGCTCGCTGGAATTTGCCGCATATGGTAAAGTCGCCCCCCAAACCTGATCAAATTCCTGTGCATCATAACAGTCAAAAAATTCGGTAAATCCGGCAATCAGGTCCATTTTGGAAAAGACCAGATACACGGGAGCAAAGACTTCCAGACGTTCGGTTAGATCCTGAATACGGGCACGCAGATTTTTGGCTAATCTAATGGATTTTTCCGGACTCTGGCTGACCAGCTCGGCAATACTGACAATGACAATCAGGCCATTCACGGGTGCCTTTGAACGATTTTTCTTGAGAATATTCAGGAAACCGAGCCATTCGGAATGGTCCTCAGCATAGACCGAATAACGCCCTGCCGTATCTAGTAAGACCCCTTCGGTCGAAAAAAACCAGTCACAGTTACGGGTCCCGCTTAAGCCGGAAGACACCATCTGTTGATGATGTTCTTCAAATGGAAAACGTAAACCGGAATGGTAAATGGCCGAGCTTTTACCAGCTGCCGGATTGCCAATCACCATATACCAAGGCAGTTCATACAGTGCCGTATTCCCCTTACGATCTCCAAGTCTGGACTTGCGGATCAGTTGAATTGACTCCTTCATCTGCTGCTGGATCAACTGCAGTTCTTCTTTATTCTTATGTTTGTTCTGTTCAGTTTCGGTTGTACTGGCAATAGCCTCGGAAAGTTCCTCGCCTTTTTTGGCATGCTGATAATGCTGGATCAGTGTATAAATCCCCCAGACTACCAGGATCAGACTATAAACCGTCACCAGCATCCAGAACACACGGTCCGATACAGTGTTTTTCATGGAAATAATCACCACGAAAAATGACAATGCCATCATCACTTTTGGATTGGTCACATACTGCCAGACATATCCCAAGATCGTATAAAATAATGTATTCACTGTAATCTCTTATATTTCTTTATTATCTTTCAGGTTTTTAAAATTTTTCAGGCCGCATTCTGTTCTAGTTCCTCAACCATATTGACAGGTTGACAGACAAAAAATGTCTGAGGATGCTGCACCGTATAGGCCAATGTAATGACATCATCATTCATTTGCATGCACAAAAATATCCCAAACAAGGCTTTCATCTCTACCGTACTGCCCAGATAAGAATGGCAATACAGGCCGTGATGCAGTTCTATCCCAGCTGTACCTAAATACTGCTGAATTTTTTTAGAGGTATTGATCTGTAATGGATCATCCAGCAATAGTACAAATGCGGCTTCCTGCTGCAACTGTTCAGCAAAATTTGGACATTGTTGCTGTAAATATTCACTAATATTTTTGACATGCTTTAAGGTTTTAATTGATTTAATTTCCATTAAATCTTCAATGTTTAACTGTGGAGCAGACAGGCATATACTCGCGGCATATTCTCCCGGCAGATATTGTTCCGACTGCCATAACTGCTGTTCCAGCCACTCCTGATCAATTTCAGACTGTACTGCAATCACCAGACTGACCTGTTCATGTTGCTGCTGAATATCATTGAGCAGATTGATCCAGAGTGCATAAGTATTGTGATGATCGACATAATGGAACTCGACATGAATCTGGCGCTGCACAATTTCATATTGCTGTTCTAGCTGTTCAATCAGCGCCTGTTGTGCTTGATCTGGCCAGATATGGATCAATGCTGCTGGCAGCAGAATATGCAGATTCAACTTATTTAATCGTGCCACCTGCTCAAATGAGGGTTCTATTTCATTCTCTTCATCAAACTGTTCATTGATCCAGCCCGGATGCATACGGTATTCATAAGCGGTTTCTGCATCATAGAACATCGCTGACTTTCTCAGATGTGTGGCAATGTGATACAGACTTTCAGCATGTTGCTCCATCTGCTGCTGGATCAGCAAACTGATTCGTTGCAGCCGCATGCTGTGCAGAGTGTCACCCTCTTCTGCTTCGGTTAACAATTCATCCAGATGTCGGATGCGATAAGAAAGGATCGGCAGTCCATAGTGATTGACCAGGGTTTCATCCAGTTCCGGGCTTTTGAATGCCTGCATTGCGTCAATAATTTCATGATTTTCACCAAAGCTATGGATTGCTGCGGATGAATAGATTTTTAAAGTCTGCTCTTCAACCGGTTTATCTTTATTTTTCTCCAGTTCACTTTGCTGTTGTAGCTGTTTTTCTTGATTTTCAGCGGCTTCTAACTTTTCTGCTTTAGCTGTCTGATAAGCTTTCAGCGATGTATAAATCAACCATGGGGAAAGCAATAACAAGCCGGAAAAAACCGGCAGCAGAATAAAAAACTGCAGCATCTCCATAGCCGTCGGATCATACTGCACATCGCGCCAGTAGTAGATCACCAAAGCGCTTGTCAGCAGGATGAGTGCCAGAATGGTTGCAACAATGGTCTTGATCAAGCTGCTCTCCCCATCAGGCTATAACAGGTTTCCTGATTATCTGCAGCGGCTTTTGGCATCAGAAAAGCACCTTGTCCCAGCCCGGCACTTTGATCACCGAGCCGAATTGGACAGATTTCAGCCTTGCTTAATACCAGACGCAGATCCACCATCAAGGTTGGGCTGCACCAGGTTGAAATCATCTGCTTAAGTTTTTCGCTATATTTTTGCTGCGGCAGAAAATCTAGATAGTCCTGACGACTCAAAGGACCAATCACGATTTCAATTTTTTCATCAATTTGGGTCAGCACTTCGCCACAGAAAGTATTGATTCCCAGTGATGCAGGATTTGATCCGCCCAGTGATGCTTTTTGCGCAGTATCCAGCTTAAACTGCTCAGGTAAATATTCCCTGATCTGAACCTGATGCCTGAACATGCAACCCAGCATAGTTTTCAGCACATAAGCACTATTATTTTGCCCCTGCATCAGACCGGAAAATTCAGCAAAATAATCATCCAGATGCTGTTGCTGATGTTGTTTACGCACATAGCCATTGAGCGCATGCAGAATCTCCAGATAATGATTTTCCTGCTCAATTTCATAACGTACTGGCAGATGATAGTGAATCGAGGCTTCGATATATTGCGCGGTCAGTTTATGGTTAAATAAACCGAGAAAATGCAGGGTTTCCTCGCGCTGCTGACGCGGGCTTTGCTTGATACGGTAGGTATAGGTATAAGGCAATACTCCCTGTGTCCCGGTCAGACCAATCATCGGACTGGTCAGCTGAATTTTCTGATCTGTCCATTGCAGAGACTCAATTTCGGATTTGGGGAAATTCAGATTCAGCGAGCTAGCAAAACTAAAACTCTTGCTCCAGTCTTGTGAGTGTTGCTGCTCCGGATAATGACGCAGCAGACGTGTTGCCTGCACCAGTTCAAAGCGGGTGGACTGCTGATACAGCTGTTCTACTACAGAAGCTTTTTGCCACCAACGTTCTGCACGCATTGGTATACCTCCTGTTCTGTTGCTGCATCAATCACAATCATTTCCACATAACTGTTCATTTGCACTTTCAGATTAAAAATATGATTGAGCAATTGGGCAAAGATATACAGACTCGAGCCTCGGAATGCTTCACTCTCGATTTTGACCTGCGCACGAACCCCACGAACAAACAAAGGAAATGGTTTGTGTTCTAGTAATTTCTGACTAAGTGAAAAATCAATCGATTGAATTGCGGCAATGATCTGCTGGTTTTCCTTGGAAGCCGGCAGGTTATACAGCTCCAGCAATTCCTTCAGATGTGTGATTGCATCGCCTTTCATCAAGGACAGATTATTCAAGGAAAGATGGGAAATGATGCGCCATTGTTCTTTCTGGCTCTGCTTGAATCGATAAGGTAAAGATGGGCGCTTTAACAATAGTCCGCGTCGAGCCAGCTGATTGTCATTTAAGCTGAGCGCATTCTGATCCTTATTATAGCTTTCATAAGGCAGATCGCGGTTACAGCATAGCAACTGGGTACTGATAAAATCAGAGGAAGTATTCTGCGGTTCCAGACTTCGAGAAACCACAGAAAATTTCAGGTCATTCTTTTGCGTACTGGCAATTTCTGGTTGCAGATGATAATAAAATTGTGCGCCGTCATGCCGGTAATGACTCATGGCAAAAAACGGTAAAACCTGATGGGCAACCTGTTCTTTATCACTGTTTTCACGAATCAGGTTCATCTCGGAGACCGCATACACCTGATAATATTCAGGATGATGCGCATCTGAAATGAGTGGATATTCCAGTCGCTGATGATTGATTTTCTGCGGTTCGGCCTGTTTCTCAAACAGGTTAACCACTGGCGTCACGAACAGCTTGAAATTGGCGAGATTCAGTTCTGAATAATTGCGAATCGCAGCCTGATCATTCAGGTTCATTTTAAAGTGAATATGCAACTCAAAATTCGAGGTATCTGCTTCGATCTGATGGAGAAAATCCAGATTCAGGTTCAGGAAACTGAACTTGTCCGGAAAGCAGAAATATTCCAGTAATAGTCGATAGGCTTGATGGGTGTGCTGATCAACTGGCAATATACTCTCCTCCTCGCTAAAGCCTGATAGCTCGAAGGGATTTGAAATCTTGATTTCCTGGCCATTTACCTTTAACGAAAACTGGGTTTCTGTCTTAAAAACCTGATCCAGCATCTGTAAAGGGAAACTGGAAATCGCATCCAGATAAATCGGTAGCTTATGCTTTTGTAGTAAGTTCAACTGATGATTAAAAATTTCAAAGCCCAACACGAGCGTCGCATTACGGTTCAGATGAATGTGCGCCGAAGGATGGGTTTTAAAATGGACTGATTTCAATGCAATTGGCAGTAAAGCCACCTCCTGCAACGTCCGGTATTCACACTGCACACCACGCACACTTTTGGATTTAAGTGAAGTATGTTTCGGGATCAAACGTACATCAGTCAGTTGTTTGATTTTATTCGCATCTCCAAAACTGACCATCGAACAGGCTGGAAACGGCTTTAGATACTGGGGAAACATCACCGCAAAAATCGAACGGGTAAATATTTCATAGCTGTCATATAGCTTTTTATCAATCCGTGCCGAGATCAATGAAAATGCCTGAATCAGGCGCTCAATATGCGGGTCGTCAATCTGTTCCTGATTTAAAGACAGACGTTGGGCAATTTTTGGATATTTATTGGCAAATTCACGGGACTGCTGGCTAAATTCCTGCAGCTGTTTTTCGTAATAAGGTAATAATTCTTCAATCGCGCTCATTCTTATTATGATCTTGGCAAAATAACATATTGTTGTGTGGTCGGTTTTAATAAAGCATCAAAAACTACAGGCTCGTATAAAGGATGGATATTTAAATAGGCCTGAATACTTAAGCACAGGCTACCCATATTGTTTTCATCTAGCAACATTTCCACCCGGACATGCTTAAGCCGTGGTTCATGTGCTGAAATAGAAGCTTCAATCGAGCGACAAATCTTGTCACGATCCATCGGATTTGCAGTCGATAAGCCCACAAAATCAATAATCCCAAATTGCAAAATGGACTTTTTGACCAGCACATAATCATCAATCACATGGTTCAGCATGACCATACGGCTGTTCAACAGATCTTCCAGATCTGCCGCAACGGCTTCACGTAACTGCTGAATCGACATGCCCTGTGCACGGGTTTCATCTTGTGGCAGCAGTCGATCAAACAAGGTCGAACGAAATCCATAAGTATAAAGCTGATCCAGATTCATGTGTTTCCATCATCCATTTGATATTTATTCATTCAGATAGAGGCCTGCAGGTGCAAGCCTCTAAATTCAGAAGCATTAAGCAGCGTAAGATGCCGTATTATTGGATAATGACCATTTCTTGGTTACAGCACCTTTCTGTGTACCGTTGATATCTTGCTGGTTATAAGTCCACTCAACCGCAGCATATTTCAGGCCAAACGCTTCAGTCGGTACGCCTTCTGCATTCACGCTTGGCATGACTTGAGAAATCAGAACGTGTTTCAGTTTGATCTGTAAGTACTTGATACGCTTGTCGCCGTTGGCACGGTAGAAGTCAATCTGAACTTCATCAAAGGTATAACCCGCAGAACATGCTTCCCAAAGTTTCGGGCTGGTAGCATCCAGATCTTTGACAAAAATCATGTCAGAATGTTCTACACGCTCGGCGGTATGACCACCCACACTTGAAGACGTCGCAGATTTAGGCTGGCGAATATTATGGGACCAAGAGTTTACTTCAAGCCAACTTTTATGTTCAGAATCGCGTGATTCACCATCGACTTTATATTTGCCGCGAAATTGGACGTATATGTCTTTCATTGTTATTTTTATCCTGTTTTATAATCAATAATAGAAAATGCAACCGACCTAATTGCTCGATTGCGGCAGTTCAGTGACAAGTCGCAGGGATACTGATAACTCATCAAGCTGAAAATGTGGTCTTAAGAAGACCACTGATTTGTAGTGACCAGGTTCAGCTGGATTTTCTACAACCTTGATTGACGCTTCACGCAAAGGATATTGCGCCTTTGATTCCTGAGAAGCGCCGTCATCCAGTAATACATATTGAGATAACCAGTCATTCAGGAAGGCTTCAACATTGCCTGCAGAAGCAAAACTTCCCACCTTGTCACGCATCATCGCTTTTAAATAATGTGCGATACGTGAAACTGCCATGATGTACTGAATCTGGATCGATAAAGCAGAATTGGCATTCGCGGCATCATTGTCATATTTTTTCGGCTTCTGAGTCGATTGAGCACCAAAAAACGCGGCATAATCGGTATTTTTGCAATGCACTAGTGGTATAAAACCAAGATCACTCAGCTCTTTCTCGCGTCGGTCCGTAATCGCAATTTCGGTTGGACATTTGAATACCACGTCACCGTCATGCGTTTTAAAGGTATGTACAGGAAGTCCTTCAACCAGGCCGCCGCCTTCGACACCACGAATCGCAGCACACCAGCCATGCATATCAAAAGCATTGGTTAAGCGGGTAGCAAAAGCATAAGCTGCATTCATCCACAGATATTCGTGATGATCTTCACCCGATACTTCTTCTACATAGTTAAAACCTTCGGTCGCTGTTCCTTCTTTCGGATGATATGGCAGACGTCCTAATACACGTGGCATGGTCAATGCAACATAGCGTGCATCATCACTTTCACGGAATGAACGCCACTGTACATATTCAGCAGTTTCAAAAATCTTGGACACATCACGTGGACGATCGATATCGGTAAATGATTCCAGCCCGAACATGCTTGAGCTGGCTGCAGAAATAAATGGTGCATGCGCTGCTGCTGCCACATGTGAAATCTGTTCCAGCAAATACATGTCTGATGGCGTCCGATCAAACTCGAAATCACCAATCAAGGTAGCATAAGGTGCTCCACCAAAAGAGCCATATTCTTCTTCATAGATTTTCTTGAATAAGGTGCTTTGATCAAAATCAGTGGCACTTTGGAAATCCTTAATCAATTCCTTTTTGGTAGTATTCAACATCCGGATTTTAATCAAAGAGTTGGATGGAGTTTCCTGACAGAAATAATATAAGCCACGCCAGGTTGATTCAATCTTCTGGAATGCTTCATGATGCATGATCTTGCTCAGCTGGGTTGAAATCAGGGCATCGATTTCAGCAATACGCTTGTCCAGTGCAAGGGTCATGTTATCGGATACAGTAATTGTTCCTGCCATGACTTCACGTGCCAGTTCACCAATCAGACTTTTGGCACGGTCATGCTCTTCATCCGTACGCGCGATACGGCTACGTTCGACGATAGAGTCAAGTAATGAGTATTCTTCAACATTCAGGTGTTCAGCAGTTGCTGCATTTAAATTACTCATGCTCCGCCTCCACACTCATCTTGCGGATCTGATCAGTACTTTTTAGGACTTCATCCAAGAGATCTTCCAAACGTTCATTATTGGAAATTTTATTACGTAAATCTGTTAAACGTTCACGTGCTTCAACCAGTCGTCGCAATGGATCAACCTGCTGCACGACCTGTTCTGGCTTAAAGTTATCCATGGAATTAAAGGTCAGATCCACAGACATCTTGCTGCCCTCTTCGGTCAGGGTATTTTCAACCTGAAAATTGGCCCGTGGCGCCAGTGACTCCATCACTTCATCAATATTGTCTAAATCTACATTGATAAATTTCTTGTCTTTTAGCTTGGTTTTTTCCATTTCAGATGCTGCTGAAAAATCTCCCAGCACGCCGACCACAAAGGGCAACTCCTTGACTTCGCGGGTATCCCCAACTTCCACATCGTAAGTCAATTGCACACGCGGTGGACGAATCCGCTGTAATTTCTTCTGTACACTTTCACGCTTAGCCATATTGCTGATTCCTATGAATTATTTTTTATTAGTTATTTCGAAGTGCACCAAATGGATTGGAGCTAGACTGGACATTAGGGAGGACGACCGGCTCTGTTTTTTTGGCGACAATATTCCTGCTCGACGTTTCTTTTGTTTGACTCCGTACAGGAGCATTTATACGTGTTTTAGCCGAGCTGTTTTTTTTATTTGCCGTGGTCACCGTTTTTTTCTTGTTGCCTGAATCCTTCTCTGCACGTAGAGGCATAACCGTGACGGGTTGGGATAAACGTACATTGTCATTAAAAACTTTGGTAATAGCGTAGGTTTCTTCATTCAGCGGACGGATTTCTGTAGTGCGCATATAGTTCAGGGCATGATTAGAAATCGCAACACCAGCAAGGAAGCTAATATCTGTTAGTTGACGTGTAATGTAATTTTCACGACTTAACTGATCTACTGCTTGAAGTGCTTTCAGATGCAGACCACGATCCAGATAAAGTTGAGCAATATCGGCTTTGATTTTATGCTGTAAATTAAAATCTTTCCGAGTGGCTTTGGCACAAAGCTGTTCATACTGTTGCAGGATTTCTGGATCAGTATCTCCTTCGGCCAGTGGATGAACTTTAAGACATGATTTTTTTAGGGTTGCAGCATGCGTCTGCATCAGACTCATCGTGCAGACAGCCAGCATCAGCACGAGTATGTAACTCATATTTTTTTTCAAAATTAGCCTCAAACTTTTCTTTTTCTGGTTGTTTAATTTTTTACTTGAAATGACTTTTCTGTATTTATTATTTAAAAATCATCTTGCGAATTTAACAAAAAATGATCACACTAAGTCAACAACAAAAATTGACTTTTGTAAAATATTTTTTAACAGTCTCTAAAAAATGTTAAAGATTATATGACTTTTATTCTTTTAAAAACATATAAATATTAGGGTAAAATTGATCAGAAGAACTGATTCAATTGCAGTCATGCAAATAAATAACAACAACAGCACAATCCTATCTTTCAAACCTTAAAAAGATTGTGCCTTGTAAGAATAAATAATGAGAAATACATGAATAATCTGAAAATTTTAATTACTAAATTATCTGATCATGCACGTTTATGTCTTGAGAAATCTGCCAACACCTGTATTCATCAGCAAAATTACGAAATCGAAATTGAACATTTTTTTCTCGAATTACTCTCGCATAACCAGCTAAATGATGTCCAGTTATTGCTTAAAAACTATAAACTTTCTAAAGAAGCTCTGCTAGATGATCTAAATAAAAGTTTATTTCAGCTTAACAAAGGCAATTCGCGCACCCCTATTTTTGCCACGTCAATTATCCGCTTACTTGAGCAGGCATGGCTGCTGGCCTCCGCTGAAAAAGAACCCGTCATTCGTAGTGGTCATCTGCTTGTGGCTTTACTGACTGCGTCTGAACTGTCTCAAATTGCGATGCGTTCATCCGCAATTTTTGAGCTGATTCCAATTGATACAATGAAGCATCAGTTCCTGGATTTGTGCCAGGACAGTATTGAAAATGTGTCAGCTCAATTAGTAACGTCTCAGCCAGTAGCTCATCAAAATGCTAAAACGACTGCAAAGAAAACTCCTGCGCTGGATCAATACACCATCAATCTGACGCAGAAAGCTATTCAAGGAAAAATTGATCCAGTCATTGGGCGTGAATTTGAAATTCGTCTGATGCTGGATATTTTGATGCGCCGTCGTCAGAACAATCCGATTTTGACAGGTGAGCCGGGAGTCGGCAAGACGGCTGTAGTGGAAGGATTGGCTCTCAAAATTGCCCAGCAACAGGTCCCTGATGCCCTGAAAAATGTGCAATTACATGTGCTGGACATGGGGCTGTTACAGGCAGGCGCCAGTGTCAAAGGTGAATTTGAGAACCGACTGAAACAAGTAATTCAGGAAGTACAAAGTGTTGCCTATCCAATCATCCTGTTTATTGATGAAGCGCATACCCTGATTGGTGCGGGTGGCCAGGCCGGTCAGAATGATG
Source organism: Acinetobacter sp. 22323 (assembly GCF_052044895.1). NCBI lineage: Bacteria > Pseudomonadati > Pseudomonadota > Gammaproteobacteria > Moraxellales > Moraxellaceae > Acinetobacter > Acinetobacter sp. 22323. Next base: position 55,246 of record NZ_JBQEOL010000016.1, read on the forward strand.
CTGCGAATTTACTCAAGCCAGCACTTGCACGAGGTGAATTACGTACTATTGCTGCAACCACGTGGACGGAATACAAACAGTATTTTGAAAAAGATGCAGCGCTCAGCCGCCGTTTTCAGGTCGTCAAAGTTGAGGAGCCGACAGAAGCAGTCGCGATTGATATGCTGCGCGGCATGATTCCAGTAATGGTTCAGCATTTTAATTTGCAGATTGATGATGAAGCGATTATTGCTGCGGTACATGCGTCGCATCGCTATATTAGTGGACGTCAGTTACCCGATAAAGCAATTAGTGTCTTAGACACTGCCGCCGCACGCGTTGCACTGACTCAGAATACTCAACCGGCACAACTCGATCAACTGCAGGCACAATTGCATAATCTGGAACTGGAGCATAAATTACTCACTCAAGAAAACCAGAACCTGCCCATTCATCATGAACGACTTAATGATCTTTCAGTAAAAATTGTAGTGCTTCAGCACAGCATCCAATGTCTGGAAGATCAATGGCAACATGAATTGCACCTTGTTCAGCAGATCCGGCAGTTTCAGGCACAAGACCAGGATGAAAAATCCAGTCAAAAAATTGCGGCGTTACGTGCAGAACTAGTTGAAGTACAGCAAAAAAATCCACTGGTCTTTGAACGCGTCAATGTCAGCATCATTCATGAAATCATTTCGGATTGGACGGGTATTCCAGTGGGTAAAATGGTTAATGATGAAATCAGGCAGGTATTAGAGCTTGAAAACCGTCTGGCACAGCGTGTGATGGGGCAAGATTATGCCCTGCAGCAACTGGTACAAGGCATTAAAACTTCTAAAGCCAGACTGGAAGATCCGAATAAACCCCAAGGTGTGTTCCTACTGATTGGTCCAAGTGGTGTTGGAAAAACTGAAACTGCCCTCGCCCTGGCAAATGAATTGTATGGTGGTGAATCACATCTGATTACTATCAGTATGTCAGAATATCAGGAAGCCCATACTGTTTCTTCATTAAAAGGTGCGCCTCCAGGCTATGTCGGTTATGGTCAAGGTGGCGTGCTGACTGAAGCTGTTCGCCGCAATCCATATAGCGTGGTGTTGCTGGATGAAATTGAAAAAGCGCATCGTGATGTACAGGAATTATTCTATCAGGTCTTTGACAAAGGTATGCTAGAAGATGGTGAAGGACGGCTGATTGATTTTAAAAATACCATAATTTTACTGACCTCCAATGTTGGTTCATCTGCCATCATGCAGGCCTGTCTGAACCATCAACCTGAACACTGGCCAAGTGCAAAGGAGCTGATCGAACAGCTTAAACCTATTTTATATCAGCAGTTTAAACCGGCGTTCTTGGGACGTATGCAGATCGTACCGTACTTCCCGTTACATGATGATCTGCTACTCAAAATTATTAAACATAAACTCGGTAAAATTATTCAGCGTGTTCAAATGCAATATAAAACCGAAGTCACTTATAGCGGCGATCTGTTAGAACTGATTTTAAGCCGTTGTACAGAAGTGGATAGCGGTGCACGTAATGTTGACCATATTCTTAATACCAGTGTATTGCCTGCTTTAGCCACCGAAATTTTAATGGCACTCAGTGAAGAAAAAGTGCCTGAGAAAATTCAGATTGAGGTTGAAAATGATGAGATTACTTATCTTTTAGATCAACAGCAACCCAAAGCGAAAACCAAACGCACCCGAAAAAAGAAAACGGATGCCGTATAAAGCCAGATTTAAAAATTAAAGAAAAAGAATAAGTTTCAGGTGAAGAATGACCCTAGATATTGAACAACTGCTTGCCCCCATCTCTGATCATCGGCCATGTGGGGAGGATTGCTCATTTTCAAATGACTTTCATGCCATTAAAAAGGCCAGAACTCAAGATGATCCTTTGCTAGATCAAGGTGACTGGATCTCTGAGCCACGTCAGGCAGACTGGCAGTTTGTACTGAATAAATCGGTTGAGCTGTTAAGTGATAAAACCAAAGACCTGCGACTTTACACCTGGTTAGCTGAAGCTTGGGCAAGAACTCACGGATTTGAAGGAATTTCCCGTGGCCTGGAACTGAGCCATCGAAGTATTCAGCAATATTGGCCGGATTTACATCCTTTAATTGAGGAAGATGATTTAGATCAGCGCCTGGGTTTACTGCAAGGCTTAATCAGCCAGATTCCGGCATTAATGAAACAGGTTCCCGTGGTCAGTCAGGCACCGTTTTATCATTTGGGAAATTATGAGGCATTTTTACATCAACAAAATATCCGGCTGCGTCAAAGTCAGCAGGATGAAGGTCATGAATCTCTAACTGGCAATGATGAACTTCACAACTTCGAGCAATTGCTACAGGCAACCTCCCGTTCTGTACAAATCCAAAACTACCAGCAGGTTTTGGATATTCATCAGCACTGGCAGCAACTCAAAAAAAACCTAGATGATTTATTGGGTCTGGATGCACCGAGTTTTTCTGGAATAGATGAACAGGTTGATTCCATTATTGCCCTGATTAAACGCCTGTATAAAGTGGAACAGATCGTACATCAAAATAATGAAAACTTATTACAGCCGAAAGAATCAGCAATTCAGCCAGGTTATACGGATACAGTCTCTGCTGTTGCGCAGACTCAATTCAGATTACAGCCACAAAATCATCTGGCCAACCGGGAACAGGCGCTGAAAGTCTTAAATGAAATTGCTAATTATTTCCAGATACATGAACCGCACAGCCCGGTGAGTTATATGCTGCAGAAAACCATTCGCTGGAGCCAGATGCCGCTACACGAATGGCTGGCACACGTGATTAAAAATGAGAATCCCCTGGAACAGGTGCAAGAGTTACTAGGTGTACCCGATATGAATAATTCGAATAGTGAGTGGTAAGACTGAATGTTTAAAGCAGAAAAAGTTCTTTGGGGGGAAGGTTTATTTTTACGACCTCAGCATTTTCAGTTACAAGATGCCTATCATGAACAACGTCTGAACCAGATGATTCAGGCAACCTTTCCTTTTGCCTATGGAATTCAAGTGATTGAATTTGATGAAGCCCAATTCAGCATGAATATCATGGCACTCAGCCGGATTGAAATGGTCTGGCAAGATGGGGAAATTTATCGTGCACCTTCACAGGATCTATTACCTGAGCCCGTGCAACTAGAAAGCCTGAATCTGCGTACAGAAATGGCTATTTATCTTGCTTTACCGATGGTTCAGGCAAGTAAACAAAATCTTAATCATGAAGATAGTTCACAGTCCAGCCGTTATCATTCCCATTTAAGCTCGACTCATGATCTATTTACCAATGCCGCTACAGCTGAAATTACCCTGTTACGCCGTCGTGCGGAATTCAAGATTTTTGAAATCAGCCAGGAACCTGAACAGGCCCTCGATGGTTATTTTTATATGCCGATTGCAACAATGAAACGCCAAAGCTCAGGGCATTTTGTGCTGGATCATAAATTTATTCCACCGATTCTGCATATCGAAGCCTCAGAAAATCTACTGAATAATCTGAAGCGGACTTTGAATATTATTCGCGCCAAAATAAAAACTATTCAGAACAACAACCGTGAAAATGAACAAAAACTGATTGAATTCCGTTCTGGCGATATTGTGTCTTTCTGGTTGGTGAATGCACTCAATACTGCCCATGCCACTCTAAATCACATCCTGCAATATCCACGCATTCATCCAGAACGTCTCTATTCCGAATTATTGCGTCTGATTGGATCATTACTGACTTTTTCAACCACGTATGCTGTCGACCAGTTACCGCAATATCAGCATCATCATTTACAGGACAGTTTTGGCCAGCTGGATGTCATTTTACGTGAGCTGCTGGATACGATTATTTCAAACCGCTATATCAGTATTACCCTGAAAGAAACCCGCCCATCTTATTGGGTGGGGAGTCTTGAAACAGACAAAATTTCCCGGGATACCCGTTTGTATCTCGCGGTATCCAGTAGTGTAATGCCAAGCCATGACCTGATTACCTATGTACCGATACGCTTCAAAGTAGGCAGTACGGTTGATGTTGAACAGCGGGTCATTGCCGCTTTACCCGCAGTGCCAGTTCAGCATCTGATTCAGGTGCCGACCGCGATTCCGGTACGTTCAGGTGTGAGCTATTTTGAGATAGAACCGAATAATGAACTGTATCAGCACATGATTGAGTCCGAGACCATTTGTGTCTATATCCCGAGTGGGTTCCAGGACATTTCAATTGAGCTGATTGCTGTAGTAAATGGATAAAAATAATGAATAGTCTAAATAATGCCCCTTCACTATTTGACGACGGACAAATTGGCACCGGTTTTACAGCTATAACAAATACAGATACACATCCACACTCAGCGACTGCCAGTCTAGTCGATCTGTTACATGATGGATTCTATGTGGTATTTCTGATTCGTAATCAGTATGTACCTTCCGATTTGGAATCCTTCCGCCAGAAAGTACTGGATATGCTATCACGTTTTGAGACTCAGGCGAGAAAACTGCAATTTTCTGCTAAAGATATTCATGATGCAAAATATGCCTATTGCGCATTACTCGATGAAACCATCGTGACCCAGCAAGCTCCGCATTTTTTTGATCTGCAAAATTTCTGGATGATGAGTCCACTCCAACTAAGTCTGTTTGGATCACAACTGGCAGGTTATCGTTTCTTTGAATACATGGAAGAAATCCGCAATAAAGACAAAGAACGCCTCGCCGTTCTTGAAGTCTATCATTACTGTTTATTGTTAGGCTTTCATGGAAAATACCGGATTGAATCGATGAGTCAGCTGAATAGTCTGATTAGTCGGGTCGGCGATGAGATTGATTATCTCAAAGGGAAAAAAGCCTTTTCTCCTTTTTCGGCCATTCCGGATCAGATTAAACATATCATTCACCGCGAATTACCATTTTTCTGGATTTTGATTTTCTGGCTGCTGTTTGCGCTGGCAAGCTTTGTGGGTTTGCACTATGTATTGTCTAAAGACCGCCATGCAGCATTTGCCCAATATCAAAATGTGATTAGTGTTCCTGCAGAACAGGCTTATATCACCATCCATTTACCATAAATATTGCACCGACTATGGCATACAAAAATAATAAACATATTCCTATCTTACAGCCTGTAAAGGCTCTGTCTTATTCTCCTCAATTTTACTTCTTGAGCGGATTTATACTTGGGGTGTTATCAGTAGGTTCAGCTTTGCTCGGTTATCATTATTATCAGGATCATAAAGACATTACTGCTGCACAATTAACAGTAGAAAGCGATCAAGGCGCAGACTCAAGCCATACGTTAGATAGTGAGCAGCTTATCCAAACAGCCGGTGCGCCGTCGGATCAGGAAAATATCCCTAATCCGGAAGATGGTTTTGATCAAAATATTGACAATATGTTTAAGGTGGCAAAGCCAGAAAGTACAACTAAAACCGAAAATCCTGGTTCACCTTTTGAATCTGCATTTGGTGTTCAAGCGCAAAAGCCTTTACCTCAGGCCAATGGTAAAATTAAACCGCTTAAATCCCAACCACAAACTATTCCATCTTCTGTTGCACCATCTAAAGAAATCCAACAATCTGAAAAAAATCCTGTAAATGTAAGGCTTGTTACTCAACCCACAAAACCAAAACAATTAGAAAAAACTGTTGAGCTAAAAACAGCAAGTACGTCTACTCAGGAACAGTCGCCTGTGACGACTGCACAAGAACGTCCTGAAGTCGCACAGTCATAAGCAGCATGATCTACCTCATATTATCCAGTTTTATTTTACTTAGCATCGGCATGTTGGTGCTGGTTTCTTATGAATTCAGAATCCGGTTGATAAGTTTATTCACGCAAATTTTACCGTATGGCAAGAATCGTATTTTGGCAGCCAAACAGGTGGCTTGGGAATTTAATCAGGCAGCTTCGTCAGAGAAAATCCAGTCACATTGGCATATTCAGCAATGGTGGATTTTATTAGCCGCATTGGCGTTATTCAGCAGCAGCATCATTTTTAGCTTAACCCGTCCCATTACTGCCAGTACTTTTGAAGCAAATTATTTACGTGAAGTTGATCCGCAAATCTATAGCTTACTGGATGGTCAGGTGCTCGCACCTCCTCCAGAAGTAGATGAACATCTGATTGAAACAGCCTTGCAGGAAGAAGCAAATTACTATGCCAACGTCGTTTCAGCGCAAGTGATTAACCCTTTACCTAATCCTGCTGGAGATGTGCATCTGCCTGACACTCATCATCATAACGATCTCAATACAGCCAACCGGAAATGGGACAAAATTAATCCACGTTATAAACAGCGTTTGTTGATGGTATTTAAAATTATGCGTGAACAGCATGGCTATGAACTGGTTTTATTAGAAGGTTATCGTAGTCCAGAACGCCAAAATTCACTCTCTGCGAATCCAAATACCACACGCGCCAAAGGCTATCAAAGTTATCATCAGTTTGGTCTGGCCGCGGATATTGCCTTTAAACGGAATGGCAAAGTCTTGATCAGCGAGCGAGATCCATGGGCGATGCGTGGTTATGAACTCTATGGCCAAGTGGCCGAATCCGTCGGACTCACTTGGGGCGGTCGCTGGAAATCAATCAAAGATTATGGTCATACTGAATATCGTATGCCGGGTCTGAAAAAAACGGCTGAAATGGCGGCTCAGCTGATTAATGAAGGTCAGCTACAAGCAGCTGCATACTGACCTTCAAGCTCTAACAGATTTTATTGGTTTTCATCCAGAAAGGCTTGCATATGTTCCAAAACTTGTGCCGGCTTCTCACCATGTAACCAATGACCTGCACCTTCAATGAGTTCAACATTGGCATGCGTAAATTGACGTTCAATCACAGCGAACTGTTCTGGTTTGGAAATATAAAATGAGTTACCACCTCTTAAGAAAAGTGCTGGTATATCAACTGGTGTCAGATCTTCCCAATATAGAATATCCTGATAATGCTTATATAGCGTCTGCACATTAAACAGCCATTGTCCTTTATTAAAGGATTTTAGCAGGAACTGAATCACCATTTCTTCTTGTAAATATTCATACATGATTTTTGTCGCATCCGATCGTGAATTCACGTTGGCACGTTCTACAGCTAATAAAGCTTCAAAAATTTTTGCATGATGATTTTCATGATATTGGATTGGGGTGATATCAAGAACCACAAGCTGCTCTACCCGACCTCGTGCAATATCAGCCAGTTTCATGGCAACTTTCCCCCCCATAGAATGCCCCACCACAACAAATTTTGTGATATTGAGACTATCCAGAGTTTCAAGTACATCTTCTGACATGAGATGGTAATCATGTTGATCCGTATGTCCTGATAAACCGTGATTGCGCAGATCTAACTGAATGACTGTACGTTGACTTGCAAAATGTCGCGCCAGCATTCCTAAATTACTCAAGCTGCCGAATAAACCATGAATGAAGACCATTGGTACAAGTGTTGAGTCATCATGAGTGGTAATTTGGTAGTTGAGGATCATTTGAGAGTTCCGTGATTTCGTAGTTTAGTTGTTGATATTGGAATTTTATTGAAAATTAATCAATTGCTAATTCTTAAAATTATAAATTTTGCTTAGGCTATTTACTCGGTATAAAGAGATTTGCTTAGGCTATTTGTCAAATATATTTTAAAAAATTTTGACGGTAGCGTTTGAAACCTCAAGATTTGGATAAATCATCAGTAAATAGGCTTAATAAATTAAGCTGAATGAGTACGAGCTATAAATGAATATGATTGAAGGCTAATTTCGGAAATATAGTCTTAATTTTTCAGTAAGACATCAATGGATTTAAAACTATCTCTTCCCTTTTACCAGATAAAATTGCTTAGGCTATTTTTTGATGATACAGAATGAGAAATTTATGCTATCTCACCTGTCGCTATTAATGTTTAATAATTTTAATCAATACTTCATTTTTCTTGGTATTTACCCGGGAAAATTCGCATTAATCTTATTTTTATGTAGTTTTAATAAATTAAATATCAGAAAATTAACCTAAATCAAAGGCTTTGCTTTATCTTCTTCAACAGGCTGTTCTGCCCTGCTCTTACAAAAAACACTTGTAGTCATGCCAGAGCTATTCATGCTCTGGTTTTGACGATCCAGATAATTTTGCGCCACCATCGCCATCATGGAAGCCATATTCAACTGACTATTTTCCTGAGAAGCTTTCAAGATATTCTGATAAGCCTGAATGCGATCACATAATACCTGACGTTCGGTGCTGATACTCGGCTTGTCTGATGCTGTATGCGGTTCATCCAGAATGGCTTTGCTGTCATTGACCACGCGTGTTTGCTCAGCAATATACTGATCAAATTGCTCCTGGGTCATCGTCTCGGCTACGGCGTAATTCGTGATGAGTACACCGTTGAGTCCCAGCAAGATAGCAAAAGCTAAGCGGTTCATTCCTGACCTTCTTTCCATACATCTTCATAATCATCAGCATCGATCATGAAACGAAAGCCTTGATCCAGCGCCAGATAAGGAAGCACTTCTGGGACAATATCCTGTAATTCACGTACAGTCATAATTTCAAAGTCAGCATCGCTGGATACTTGTTCACCACCATAGATATACCAGCTCACTTTTGTTGCTGTATCTACTGCCTTGCGAATGCCAACAATTGGGTCCTGATTCAGGGTATGGACTGCCACGGCAATAACGTCATCCCCACTCACCTCTACATAGGCAGAACCGACTTCTTCGCATAACAATTTCTGTTCAGCAATAAGCTCTTGAAGCGGTGAAAGTTTTTGGGTGTTCTTTGACATAGCGCCATTTCTCTTAGATTTAATGCGCCCTAAGTGTAGCCTAATTTTTATTATTCGGAATATGCTTTTATCGCCTATTGCATGGCATCTGCCTATAAGAATTTAGACAGATGCCGGTTTTTCAAATTATTTGAATACTTTGAAACGGTCTTGATCCGCCATAAAGTCTTTGGCACGCGCCTCACCTTCAACTGAACCAAATACCAGTTGTGCTCTCAGTTGCCAGTTTGCTGGAATGTCCCACTCTGCATGAACTTTTTCATCTACGATCGGGTTGTAATGCTGTAGAGATGCACCCAAGCCTTCAGTATGCAATGCTGTCCAGGTCGCAAACTGAGCGATCGCAGTAGAATGTTCTGCCCAGATCGGGAAGTTATCTGCATAAGATGGGAACTGATCTTGTAGGCTTTTCACGACATCTAGGTCTTCAAAAAATAAAACCGTACCTAAGCCTGCAACAAAAGTTCCCATTTTCGCTGAGGTTTTTGCAGCACTTTCTTCATCTTTGGCATAACTTTTTAATTTTTCTGCGACAAAGCTCCAGAATTTCTCATGTTCACCATTAAACAGGATCACGGCACGGGAAGATTGTGAGTTAAATGATGAGGGACTTTGTTTAATAGCATTTTGAATCAAATCAGTTAAGAATTCAGGAGATTGTGTGACATTCTTGCCAATCGCGTAGATCGTACGGCGTTTTGTAATTAAATCTAAAAACTGATTCGACATTATTAAAAATCCTTTGATATATCTTCGGAAAAACTGGAACCTTCACTTATTTTTATGAAGGAAATCTAATAAATAAGAATTCTATAATTCATCTACTCATTAGTACTTATAGCTTAAGAAAATATGCTTAGAATAGCTATATTATTCAAGTAATATCTTTATAAATTCTTATGATAAAGAATGGCTTATTAATTTATTTTTTATCAAACGATAAAATAAATGCTCTTTTATGAACCAATTTCTGTTTTAAAATAAGTCATCATGTTCAATGATGCAGCAGAATTTTCTAAGTAAAAAATAGAAAGATTTGCTTAGGCTATTTATGGAAATTGAACTAATCAAATAGTTTTTTGGAGCCTATTAAAATTCATCCCCCAAATATGGAGGATGATATTAAATTAATCAGTTTAAATTTACTTAAAATTTGGCATTAAGCACTTGAGCAGAGACTTTATTTTTCCACAGTTCACGTAGTACTGGCAGATAAAACTTCTCGCCCAGATCAACCAGCTCAGCATCAATCAGAGCATGGATATCATGCATAAATAGATAATCCAGCTCTACAGTCGTGAGCTTCATATGCTTTTTTTGATATTCCTTACGCTTCTGCTGTGCCTGTTTAACAAGCTGATCTGCAAAGGCTTTATCTTTGAACTGAGTAATCGCATTTAAACGCAGTTCAATAATCCCCCAACCAGCTAAAAACATCTGGAAAGTTTCAAAATCATTGGTCGTTGATTCCCATGACATTTCATCCAGATTTTCATTATCGGGAAGTACAGGTAAAAGAAGTTCCATAATACTTGGAAAAATCTTTTTAAAATTCAGAATAAATTTAACAGGATGCTCACCTGGATAATCCTTGAATTGCACCTTTCTTTGAACATCTGTTAAATAAATATCAAGCATAAAACAATCATCAGTGGTTAATCTCATCTAGTGCTATTGTACGCAACTCTGCCTGAGATAAAAACCACTGCTGACTATTCCATGATAAAACAGGCTTAAAGATTGAAAATAAAAGCGTTACAAGCTTTATTTCGCATTCGCTGAAACCATTTTCTCAGGACGGACGACTTCATCAAACTGTTCAGCTGTGACTAAACCAAGTTCTACCGCAACCTGTTTTAGAGTTTTACCTTCTTTATAAGCAGTCTTGGCAACTTTGGCTGCATTCTCATAACCAATCACTGGGTTCAATGCAGTAACCAGCATTAATGAATCATGTAAGAAGTGCTCAATCTTGTCACGGTTCGGCTCAATACCGACGGCGCAGTGATCATTAAAACTATTACAGGCATCACCGAGCAGCTGAATGGATTGCAACAAGTTATACGCGATTACAGGCATAAATACATTCAGCTCGAAATTTCCAGATGCACCTGCCACATTAATGGTGGTGTCATTTCCAAGCACTTGCGCCACAACCATGGTCATCGCTTCGCTTTGAGTAGGATTGACCTTACCCGGCATGATGCTTGAGCCTGGTTCATTTTCAGGAATACGGAGTTCCCCAAAGCCGCAACGTGGCCCACTGGCTAACCAGCGAATATCATTGGCGATTTTATTCAGACTCACTGCTAAAGTTTTTAATGCACCGGAAGCAAAGACTGCCGCATCACGACCTGCCAAAGCTTCAAATTTGTTTGGTGCAGTGACAAATGGCAGTCCAGTCAGTTTTGCCAGAGTTTGCGCTGCTTTTACTGCATAGTCAGGATGGGCATTCAAGCCTGTACCTACTGCTGTGCCCCCTAAAGGCAATTCATATAAACCATGCAGTGCCTGTTCCAGACGCAATAAACCGTGATCTAGCTGAGATACATAACCACTAAATTCCTGACCTAGTGTCAACGGCGTAGCATCCTGTAAGTGAGTACGGCCAATTTTGACGATGTCTGAGAATTCCTGAGATTTGGCATGCAAGGTATCACGCAGTTTTTTTACTGCTGGAATCAGTAATTCATTGATTTGCAGACTTGCAGCGACATGAATTGCTGTTGGGAATGAGTCATTCGTTGATTGAGCACGATTAACATGATCATTCGGATGAACCGGTTTTTGAGAACCTAAAGGATTTCCCAGATTCTGGTTAGCGATATTGGCAATCACTTCATTACAGTTCATATTGCTCTGCGTACCAGAACCTGTCTGCCACACCACTAACGGGAATTGACTATCCCATTGTCCTGCAATCACTTCTTCTGCTGCTGAAACAATATAACCTGAAAGTTCATGCGGAATCTGATTTAATTCGGCATTCGTCAAGGCTGCCGCCTTTTTAACCAGACCCATGGCACGAATCATGGGCCGTGGCAGACGTTCATTACCAATTTTAAAGTTCTGCAAACTACGCTGAGTTTGTGCTCCCCACAGTGCTTCACTGGGTACAGCAACTTCACCCATGGTGTCATGTTCAATACGTGTTTGCATATTTAACCTCTTTATAAAGTTTTAATATTTCCTTGTTCCATCTTAGGCAAAATAGAACAGCATGTAAATGATAATTATTATCAATAATTGGGATAGCGTTAATCGGTATTATTGCCCACGTAATGTGTTCTGATAAAAACGCCACTCGTCTTCAAGCATTTGCCGAATCGAACGCTGAGGCTGCCAGTTTAAAGTGTTCCTGGCCTTTTCCGCCTTAGAGCCAACCTGATCTACTTCCGGATTAGTGTAATATAGCGCCTCTTCCGTCTTGATATTGATTTGCGTCACTTCACCAATTTCATCGAGCAATTTCTGAATCGAAATCAATTCGCCCGCTATATCAAAGGCTTCACAGGCAAAACTTTGTGTACTGAGCCATTGCAGACTCTTAATGACTGCATCACAACAATCTAATACATGCAAAAAACTGCGTTCTACAGTTTTATCTTCAGTATTGGCCTGTTTTCGCAGTTCAATACTTTCCCGCTGTAAGGCTCCAACCTGCATGGCCAAAGGCACGATATTTTTTGGTAGCGGCGGTACCACTTCACCCAGTACCCCATGTTCAAAGGCACCCGAAATATTGCATAGTCTGAGGATCGCAATTTTCCATTCATTATCAGTACGTGCAGTATCACGGATAATTTCTTCTACCATCTGTTGAGACTTGATATAAGGGTTTGGATAACTGAAATTAAATGGTGTTTCTTCAGTCAGATCAGGACTGGATTGCCCATAAACAGCAAGGCTGGACAAATGCACAAGATTACGAACACCCGTCCGTTGCATGGCACGTAAGAGACTCATAATACAACTGACATTATCATTGTAATATTCCAGCGGTTTTAGTACCGATTCTTCTAATGATTTAAAGCTTGCAGTATGTACCACGGCGTCAATGGAATTCTGTTCAAAGACTTTGTTTAAAGCAGGCGTATTACGGATATCAATTTTAACAAAAGGCACATACATGCCGGAAATGAACTCAAGACGTTCTAGCGTCTGTAGGCTGGCATTGGCCAGATTATCGACCACAATGACCTGTTGCCCTTGTGCGAGCAGACTTAAAGCAATATGAGAGCCTATAAAGCCTAAACCACCGGTCACTAAAATCATTGTATACTACCTTTTTATTATGTAGCCCAGATCAACTGCTTAGTTGATCAAGCCTGTAGTGAATTTCATGAGCACCTTAATTCTTATTACCTCCGCCCCGACGTCGATACATGCCTGGCATGCCTTGGGACTTGCCAAAGCATTAAAGCAAAAACAGGAAGACTTTCGGGTTTTCTTTTACCAGGACGGTGTGTCTGTTGCTAATGCTCTGCAATGGGTACCGGATGACCAGCGTCACCTGACCCGTGAGTGGCAGTCCTTGCAACTACGTCTGCCCGTATGTGTAAGTGCGGCGTTAGCGCGTGGTATCACAGATCAGGAGAATGCTCAACGTCACAATATTCAACAGCATAATCTTGCAGATCAGTTTGAATTGGTCGGATTGGGCGAACTCGCTGATGCTGTTCAGTCTGCACATCGTCTGCTTCAATTCTAATCGGTCTATTTTTTGGGATATGTTGCTTTTAAAAGGTATATTGTGTGAAATCTGTACTCGTTATATTAACTCAATCGAATCTGAATTCCTTGCAGGTTCATGAAAGTCTTTCTGCGACCATGGTACTTGCGACCTTTGGTTCAGACGTGAAAGTCTTATTACAAGGTGCAGCTTTAAGCCTATTACGTTCAGATCTGCAATTTGAACAGCTTAAACATGCGTTCAAAATTGCTTCCAACATGGTCGACAGTTTTGAATTTTATGATCTGACCCCAATTCTGGTGGAAAGTAAAAATCAAAACTCGCCTTTTATACAAAATACAGAGCAAGAAATTGAATTTGTCGAATTAAACCCAGCCTTTATGCAAGGCTTTAACCATGTATTGTACTGGTAAGGTTGCTCACCATGTCTGATAAAACTCTTTATATGATTCAAGCCAGCCATGCGGCTACAGCACAGATTATCGAACAACTGTCCCAACTCTATAGCGAAAATGATCAGGTAATTCTGATGGGCGATGCAGCCTTGTCAGTTGAGCATCCATTTATTCAGCAGCTGAAAGAGATTTATATTCTGGAAAATGAGGCTGAGTTATTGCCTCAACCAGAAGTAAAAAATTTGAAAATTATTAATTATACCGAATTTGCAGAACTATGCTTGGGCTTTAGTCGCTGTATTTCTATGAAGTAACACATACGGATCTATCATGAATTTAGAGTTAGACCAAGATGGTCATTTAGTGGACTATACCATCTGGAATGAAGACGTCGCACAGGTGCTTGCCGAGAGCTTAGAGTTAAAACTGACCCCTTGGCATTTTGAAATCTTACAGGCTGTACGTCAGTTTTATCAACAGTTTGGTCATTCTCCAGCGACACGTCCTCTCATCAAATTCCTGATGAAAACTGTAGGGCCTGAAATCAACAATGCTGTACTTCAAGAAAAATTTAATACAGGCTTGGTGGCACGCCACCTTAGTCGTTTGGCAGGCATTCCTAAACCGGCGAATTGCCTTTAAGCAGATATATAATTACTACTCATGCAAGTTTAAAAACGATACAGTTTACTTAACTTGCATGAGATGATTTTTATATCCTGTAGCTAGAGTATAAAGTTTACAATCATGCAGACCTTCATCTCTCAGCTTAATTCTGAAGAACCACTTTAATACATCACACTGATATTGTTCGCCTCTAGATCATACCGTGCTTAAACTCATCTCATCAGAAATTATATGTGTTTCATAATAAGAATAACGCGTTTTCAATTTTGCCGATGCTCGTGTCAGTTCATGTTGGTACTCAGGCAAGAATGTCTGTAGCAAATTAATATTGGCGAGTGCCTCCTCCTGTTTAAGCGCCTTATTTTCCAATAATGTTTGTTGCCTGTTTAGAAATATTCTCAGCTGCAAATATTCAGGCTTATGTCCATCCTGCATTGCAAATAGCATACTGGCAAAATCTGAAACAAACTGAGCGCGCTGTTGGTTCAAAGGCTGAGATTGATTCCGCACCACTCCCTGACGCTGTACAGCCTGATTCAAACTTTCTGCCTGACGGTCTAGAAACGGCGTATGGGTATTCATCCCATAAAATGCTAAACTGCTGGTGCGGTTCAATCCCAATTCTTCCCGATGGATTTCATTATGGACCTGATAACCAATCAACCATAAGATTAAAAATAGAGCCACAGTACTAAGCAGGTAAACGCCTTTTTCATTCATATGCCACCTCCCGGTTAAAACCGTGCAGAAGTGATTCCCCAAGTGACAAAAATAGACAAACAGCGTTAAGCCAAATAACGATCTTCATGAGCAATGCTCCAATTTATTTTTCTTTTAATTTCTTATTGTTGTAAGTAACTCATGGTTACCTTTGCATTAAAACAATATACAAATGCAAAAAAAATGTGTAGCGCTTTCCGACCAAAAGAAAACCCGAATTTTGCACTCCGGGTTTAATTAAAATACTAATTAATGTCTTTTTAATACATTAAATTATTCATCAACTATATCAATAAAAGGTGCATTTAAAACCTTGGCTAAATCTGCTGGGTTTAGACCAATGTCCAAACCACGCTTGCCACCACTGACATAAATTTTATTCAGCCTTTCTGCTGATACATCAATCACAGTTTTCAGGCGTTTCTTTTGTCCCACTGGGCTGATTCCACCCACCAGATATCCGGTTAATCGTTCTGCCTGTTTAGGATCTGCCATCTGCAATTTTTTACAACCGAATGTAGCAGCTACTTTTTTAAGATTAAGCTGATGATGAACAGGTAATACTGCCACAAAATATTGCTTTTCATCCGTGACTAATAGCGTTTTAAAAACCTCTTCAACAGCTAGGCCCAGTTTCTCTGCTGCTTCTAAACCAAAGCTTTTAGCATTGGCATCATGTTCATATTCGTGAATGCTATATTCGATTTTACTGGCTTTTAAAAGTTTGCAAGCTGGAGTCATGATATTTGACTATTTTGTTTTAGATAGCTGCATTATATAAAATTCACACCTTTCTCGAACATGTCTAGACTATTTATAAACTATATTATTCGATAAAGTTTCTACGAAAAGCCTCATTGAAGAGGGTGAGTGTCGTTGAGTTACCCCCTACGACCATTCATTGACTTAGTAGACGACCTTTTGCCAATTTAAATGCTTTATCTTTTGGCTGAATATTCAGCATTGAATACAATTCTATGAACATTTCAGTCAATCTCACTATTTTGCGATACAGGAATTAAAAATAGGGCGAATCAGTAAGTTTAACTCACTACCTGATTCCACTGTTAAGCTCAGGAGTTGACTCTTTTTCTATGCATACTCACAACTCTAAGGGATCTTAAAATAATAGCTAATTGAGATATTTTTTATTTAAAACAAATTAAATTCAATAACTTACTTAATAAAATCTCATATAATTAGAATTATTATATAAAAACCAGTCATGGGCACTTTTTAAACAGACTTTTTTTCACTAAAATTTAAGATGAATAAGCTTTAAACCTTAAATACTGCAAACATCTAGTAGGATCTGATCAAAAATAGTTGACTTCTTTATTATCTGTCGGCAATGTTACATAAACATTATTAACTGTTTTAGCCAATTAGGCTTACAATGTAAAAATCCGACATAACTCCCATAAATGTCATTTTTTAACATTGCCAATTCCTTGCAAAGTTCTCATTATATAGCCCACTATCAGGCAGGCAATTTCTACACCAATTCAGACAAAATTTTTATAAAATGTAGAATTTCATGCCATAATGAAGGAAGTTTGCTGACATCTTGCAAACTTCTTTTGAAACTTTTGAATTGGAGCAAGCTGAATGAGTTCGACCATTTTGGTCATTCATGGACCGAATCTTAATTTGCTGGGAAAGCGTGAACCAGAAGTATATGGTCACTTGACTCTTGATGACATCAATCAGCAGCTCAGCGCTCAGGCTAAAAATGCCACTTTAGAATTAGACTCTTTCCAAAGCAACTGGGAAGGTGCCATTGTCGACCGAATTCATCAAGCACAACAAGACGGCGTGCAATACATCATTATTAATCCTGCAGCTTTAACGCATACCTCTGTTGCAGTGCGTGATGCACTTCTTGGCGTTGCCATTCCATTTGTTGAAGTCCATTTGTCTAACGTTCATGCACGTGAGGCATTTCGACATCATTCATATCTGTCCGATAAGGCGATCGGCGTGATCTGTGGTCTGGGTGCAAAAGGCTATGTCGCTGCCCTCGATTACATCATTGAAAAAATTCAATCTTCTAAGCAATCTTAATTAGGAATACTGTCTCATGGATATCCGTAAAATCAAGAAACTCATCGACCTGATGATTGAGTCTGACTTACAGGCGATCGAAGTTAAGGAAGGAGATCAATCCATTGCCCTGACTCGTCGCAATCCAGTGGTTGCAGCAGCTGTTCCTGCAATGCCTGCACCTGCAGCTGATGTACCTGCTGCGAAATCCCCACGTGGTGCTGTGGAAAAATCTCCGATGGTTGGTGTGTTCTATGCAGCACCAAGTCCAGGCGAAGCACCATTTGTGAAAGTGGGTCAAACTGTTTCTGCTGGTGAAACACTTGGTATTATTGAAGCCATGAAAATCATGAACCCGATTGAAGCAACTCAGAGCGGTGTGATTGAAGAAATTCTGGTGAAAAATGGTGAAGTGATTCAGTTCGGTCAGCCACTTTTCCGTTACCGCGCTTAATCACCTCGGGGATTCATAATAATGTTGCAAAAAGTTTTAATTGCAAACCGTGGTGAGATTGCCCTGCGCATCACCCGAGCTTGCAAAACTTTAGGAATTAAAACTGTCGGTGTCTATTCAGATGCTGACAAGGACTTGATGCATCTGCGTTTCTGCGATGAAGCAGTATGTATCGGCCCTGGCGCAAGCAGTGACAGTTACCTAAATATTCCAGCAATTATCACAGCAGCTGAGATTACCGGTGCGGATGCGATCCACCCAGGTTATGGCTTTCTGTCTGAAAATGCTGAATTTGCTGAAATTGTTGAAAGTTCTGGCTTTATCTTTATTGGCCCACGTCCTGAACACATTCGCCTGATGGGTAATAAGGTTTCTGCCATTATTGCCATGAAAAAAGCCGGCGTACCAACAGTACCAGGCTGTGACCATGCAGTAACCATCCACAATGCCCTTGCTGAAGCCAAAGAAATCGGCTTCCCGCTGATCGTAAAAGCTGCTGCGGGTGGTGGCGGACGTGGTATGCGTATCGTTGAACGCGTGGATACCCTGCTTGAGTCTGTACAAGCGGCACAACGTGATGCAGAAATGTGGTTCGGCGATGATACGGTTTATATGGAACGCTTCCTGCAAAAGCCACGTCATGTTGAAGTACAGATCTTGGGCGATGGTAATGGCCATGCGATCCATTTGTATGACCGTGACTGTTCTTTACAGCGCCGTCACCAGAAAGTACTAGAAGAAGCTCCTGCACCAAATCTGCCTGAACAGGCACGTGCTGACATTCTGGAAGCTTGCGTGAATGCATGTAAGTTAATGCAATACCGCGGTGCGGGTACATTTGAATTCCTGTTTGAAGACGGCGAATTCTTCTTTATTGAAATGAATACCCGTGTTCAGGTAGAACATCCTGTCACTGAAATGGTAACTGGTGTTGACATCATTGAACAACAGCTTCGTGTCGCAGCCGGTCTGGGTCTGGATATTCAGCAAGAAGATGTCGTTGTTAAAGGTCATGCGATCGAATGCCGTATTAATGCGGAAGATCCATCTACCTTTATGCCGTCTCCGGGCATGATTGAGACATTTTACACCCCAGGTGGCGCAGGTATCCGTTTAGATTCGCATATCTACCCAGGTTATAGCATTCCACCATATTATGACTCAATGATTGCCAAGCTGATTGCACATGGTAAAGATCGTGAAACAGCCATTGCCCGTATGAAGCAGGCACTTGATGAAATGATTCTGACTGGCATCAAGACCAATATCCCGCTGCATAAAGATCTGATCCTTCAGGATGTGAACTTCTGTGAGCAGGCAATGGATATTCACTATCTCGAAAAACATCTGCTTAAACAACTTGAAGGTGCTGAAGAAAAGGCTTAATCCTCTTTCAGTATCCTTAAAAAAAACCGCTGATCATTCAGCGGTTTTTTATTGTCTGTAATACGACCCTAAGGAAGAATACGTCTTAAAGTTGCAAAACACTGCTCTGCCTTTTCAGTGGCACAGAAATTAATCGTATGTGGATTCTGCCATTTCACAAAATACTGTGAGACTTCACCGGACTGATCTTCTTGATTGCCAGAACAGTCTTTCTGGTTATTGTCATATTTCACCTGAAGAATTAAGGCCGGAACCTGAGCGGTGGTATCTTGCGGCAACTGATAGTCATAGATGCCTGATGACCATTCATCACCACTTTTAATAATCACATTGTTATCACTTTTAAAATTATAATATTCAACACACTTGCGGTTAGTCGGGATTTCCATTCCCCATAAGCCCATGATTTCAGGACGTGTTACGATACGGAAGGTATTGGCAACAGCTGAAGCTTGTGCTGCTGTTTGGGTATTTTTATTTATATCTGCAGCCATCGCCCAGGTGGTTAAGGTAAGCAGCATAAGGCTTAGACATGTTTTTTTCATATTAAAAATAGTATTCCTTGGATTGTCCCTAACTTAGCATATTTTTGACAGTGGGGAGTATGGCGAAAAATCATTTCATCTACTTAAATAAAAATATCAGCTAGATACATAATAGCCATTTCTTTTCCACATTATTTTGTTTATATTTTGTACTTATGCGATTTTAAGTATTGATTAAATTACAAACAATCAAAAACAAAAAGAAAGATCTCAAAGCTTATTTAACTAAAAAAACAGCATGTGATTTTTCATTGTAAATATACTAAGGTAGCTTCATTTTGCGATTTGCTGATTTTAAAGAAAAACAACTGGATCCGGATAGCTCTGCATATCTCATTATTGCGCTGTTAATTCTTATCTGTAGCTTTATTGGCATTGCAACGCGACCAACCGGCTATTTAGCATTTTTATGGCCAGCCAATGCAGCCCTACTCGCCTTCTTTTTACGCTTTCCACAGCTCAACAATAAAGGTGGCTGGCTAGGTGCGTTCAGTGCTTATATGTTTGCAGACCTGCTCACAGGTGACTTTTTTCTACAAAGCTTTTTTCTGACACTTTCAAATCTGTTAAGCACTATCGTTTCCCTATTCTGTATTCGCTATTTCAAAATTAATTATAAGTACTACAACAGCGGGTTTACCTTTATTCATCTGTTCGGTATCTGTGCCTTCGCAGGATGTCTTGCCAGCGCAGCATTTGCAGTGATTACTCTGGTGAATATCCCCGGTTCCTTTATCACTCCGGAAAACATGA
The DNA here is from genome assembly GCF_052044895.1 of Acinetobacter sp. 22323. Taxonomy (NCBI): domain Bacteria; kingdom Pseudomonadati; phylum Pseudomonadota; class Gammaproteobacteria; order Moraxellales; family Moraxellaceae; genus Acinetobacter; species Acinetobacter sp. 22323. The sequence continues at coordinate 75,629 of NZ_JBQEOL010000016.1, forward strand.
AAATTGACTTTTTCCTGTGGTGGACTGGGGAAATGGTTAACTATATTATCATCCTGCCTTTGGTACTGGCATTCCCTACGGCCAAGCAAATTCGTTATTTTGCGAAAAATCGCAGGAAAAAATCTTATTCTTTCAGTTATTTTTTTCCGATGATCACTGTCGCGGTCTGTGTGGTCTTAACTCATATTTTTGCCGGGCCTGGCGCATTAATCTATCCTCTGGCCGCCTTAATCTGGGCAGCACTCACTTATCGTATTTTTACAATCTCGATTATTAATACACTGGTTCTGATCACCACTTATAGCAGCCTGACACAGATCTATCTGGCTGATCAAACCCTGGCAGATTCTACGACTTTTGTGTCCTTACGCATCGGCCTGTTTATGCTGGCACTGGCACCACTGATTCTGTGCATTATCAGCCAAAACCGGAATGAGCTGTATAAACATGTGCTTTATCTCGCCAATTATGACAGTTTAACCCGTACCATGAACCGCCATTACTTCTTTAAAGAAGGTGAAAGTTTACTGAAACAGTCTAGAAAATTGTCGTTCTCTCTTATTATGCTGGATATTGATTACTTTAAACGCTTAAATGATCAATACGGCCATCATGTTGGTGATGCAGTTTTACAGCAATTCTCTGAATTGGTGCGTACCAATCTGCGTAGCTGCGATCTGTTTGCCCGGATTGGTGGTGAAGAGTTTGTCGTCTTAATGTGGGATATAGAGCACGATGAAGCGCATTGGGTGGCTGAACGTATCCGTGAGCTGGTACAGCAAACACCAATTTATCTGGAACATGGCAAATCGGTGCATATCACGGTAAGTTTGGGTATTACCCATCAGGAAGCACCACAGCAGACCGAACTGCAGGATCTGATCAATATTGCAGATCAGGCGCTTTATCAGGCCAAGCATATGGGTCGTAATCAAGTCGTACTTGCATCTTAAAATTTTTAACTTTTATTTATTCAAACAGGGAATGTCATGAATTATCAGGAATATCTTAGCTATGATGGTCTGGGACTGGCCGAGCTGGTCGCAAAAAAAGAAATCCATGCTTCAGAGTTACTGAATATTGCTTTAGAACGCAGTAATCAGGTCAATCCTGAATTAAATGCCATCGTGATCCCGATGCATGATTATGCCTTAAAACGTACTGAGGCAAATTTATCAGGTCCTTTTGCAGGTGTGCCCTTCTTGGTTAAAGATCTGTTTCAGGAGTATGCCGGTTATCCGACTTCTTATGGCTGTACTGGTTTTAAACGTATTGGCTATATTCCGGATACCAATGCGGAAATTGTGAATCGCTGGGAAAAGTCCGGCATTGTAACTTTTGGCCGCACCAATACACCTGAATTTGGAATCAAAGGCATTACCGAGCCAGATGCCTGGGGTAGCTGTAAAAACCCTTGGAACTTAGCCCATAACAGTGGCGGTTCATCAGGTGGTTCTGCTTCTGCTGTTGCCGGGGGGATCGTGCCGATTGCGGGTGCGGGTGATGGCGGTGGTTCGATTCGAATTCCTGCTTCTTATTGCGGTCTGTTTGGTTTGAAACCAAGCCGGGGACGTACACCTTGGGGGCCACAAATGAGTGAAGCCATGCATGGTGCAGCGATTCAGCACGTTCTGACCAAAACCGTTCGTGACAGCGCTGCGATGCTGGATGCTACGCATGGTGAAGATCATCATTCCATGTTCAAGATCGAACGACCACATACGCATTATCTGGAGATTATTCAGCAACCACCGAAAAAACTGAAAATTGCATTCAATACCAAATCTCCTATTGGCACCAAAATCTCCAAAGATGCAGTTCAGGCCATTGACCAGACAGTGAAACTTTTGGAATCATTAGGACATGAGGTAATTGAAGATCATCCAGCGATTGACGGGATGCAATTGGCTAAGGATTTTATTACCACCTGGTTCAGTCAGTTCTCTTATATGCTTGAGGAAATCCGTAGGCAATATCCGTCTAAATCAACTGATTTTGAGCTAGATTCTCTGGTGTTATGTGCTTTTGGTGCCAAAACCACGGCGATTGAATATATCCAGAACCTGAACAACTGGGGTGTCTATGTTTCCCAGATGAATCATTTCTTTGAACGCTATGATTTATACCTGACACCAGCAACGGCGTCGGTGGCACCACGCAATGGTGAAGTAAAAACACCCGCTTGGCAAAAACCGATTATGAAAGCATTACTGGGTATGGGAAAGGCACATCTATTGGCGCAGGGTAAACTGATTGATCAGATCGTCAAGGAAAACCTGAAATGGGTGCCATTTACCCAGTTATCCAATATCACTGGCCTACCCGCCATGTCAGTACCACTATACTGGAACGAGCAGAATCTACCATTAGGATCTCAATTTATCGCGCCGTTTGCTCGTGAAGATCTGTTATTACAACTGGCTGCGCAACTAGAAGAAGCGCAACCATGGTTCGATCGTTATAAAGATATTCAGATCTAATAATTCAAGAATCATTATTTCAGGTGGACTTTGTGGGTTCCACCTGATTGGGTAAACCAGATAAAAATAGTAAACCCATTAGCGTAGCCACAGCGGCATATATAAAGATAGTCGCACCGCCAAATTGATCCCAGTACTGACCAGCAAGAATACTGCCACTAGCGACGCCAATCCCCCACATGGTGCTATAGAGTGCTTGACCTCGTCCCTGCTGTCCTGCCGAGAAATTCTGGAAAATCACCCGCATCGCAATCATATGAAACAGGCCAAAACTAAAAGCATGAATACTTTGTGCCATAAACTGCACTATAAATAGCGAAGGCAGCAGACCTACAATCAGCCAACGCAATCCTGTCAGCAACAAACAGATTATTACCAGTGTTCGCCACGACCAGCGATTAAAAAATAAAGTCGCATAAGCAAACATGATAATTTCCGCAATCACCCCAACCGACCACAGTAGTCCAATCTGACTGGTACTATATCCATGCTGACTGAGAAAATTGCTATAGAAGCTATAAAATGGCGCATGGGAAAAAAGCATAATCAGCTCAATGATGAAAAAGCTGTAAACCACTGGCCGTTTCAAGATTGGCCATAACGGTTCAAGCTGTTTTTGTGCAGATGGCGCCGTCGAAGGTTCCTTAATGCTAAAGGACCAGATAAAAGCAAGAAATGAAATACACAGTAATAATACTGGCAGCATACTGACCGGGATAATTTCAAATATTGCTCCAACAGCAAAAACACCAACAATAAAACCCACCGATCCCCATTTACGCACTTTGCCATATAGCTCGGCACGTTTTTCTCCGAGCCAGAAAAGCGTCACACCTTCAAATTGCGCCAGAATCGCATTTTGGAAAAAGCTAAAAATTAGCATCAGCAATGCCACAGACTGAAAGCTGTTTGGAACGATAAAAATCATAAACCAGATACAGGCTTCCATCCAAGTAGCAATGCGCACCAGCAGCATGCGTTTGCCAGATTTGTCAGCAATCCAGCCCCAAATGAGGGGTGCAAAAAAGCGAGTGACAATGGCAATTGAAGATAGAATCCCGATCTCTGAATAACTGAAACCTTGATCTTCAAGATACAAACTCCAGAATGGCATGAATGCGCCTACAATGGCGTAATAAAAGAAATAGAATCCGCCAAGTCGCGACTGGATGGGAAGATTGAGCATTAAAATAGGCTTACCTAATGATTTATAAACTTAAAAGATTTAAAAATGAATCACATTGTATTCGTTTGTCTCCATTTCAACTCAACAATCTATAAAATTTATTTTTTGTGAATTTTTAGATTTTACGAAATTACTTTTCCAAAATTTTAATCAATTTTTTGTTAATTAAATCATTGTCATACCTCAAATAATGTCAGAAGCTTCTAATTATCAATGGCTTTGTTGCACAAAGATTTGAAATGCAAAGCGCCCCTAATTGAGCCAAATTTAAGGCGTAACTTGGGTAAGTGGGCGACCTAATTCCGTAAATCTGTTAAGGACTGCTACAC
>NZ_JBQEOL010000017.1:0-70660 GCF_052044895.1 Acinetobacter sp. 22323
TAAGCTGTCATTAAAAAGTAAACATGTATTCTTTTCCGAATTGGTTTGATACTCTCTCCACCCATTGCTCTATTTTATCAGCTGTCATGACTTGAAAATCTCGCCAATAATATTTCATCTGCTTCCATACCATCTCGATTCGATTTAACTCAGGGCTATAAGCTGGAATAAAATACAAATTCGTCGAAAAGTTACTTTTAAGTAGCTCTCTGTAATCAGCCATCTTTTTACTTCTATGAATCGAGGCATTATCAACAATAAGAACCAATGGAAGGTTATAAGTCTGTTTTACTTGTTGAGCTATTCCAGTTAAATAGGCATAAAACCAAGTGCTTGTAACAGACTCTTGTAAACAACTTGTCACCAGTTTCCCCGTTGAAAGCAAACACCCCATGACATTAACTCGTTTTAATCTTATTGCATCAACCGCATGAACATCACCTATCTTTGTCCACGCATAGCGGTTATCAGGTGTAGATGAAAACCCTGTTTCATCAACATAACCTAATATAATTTCACCACGTGCCGCTTGCTCTCGTAATTTTTCAATCTGCTGTGTTGCTTGTTCAAATGCAATCGGATCTCTTTTTTTTCAAGCTATGACGGGTACGCTTGAAGACCATACCTGAATCACGTAAAAACTTACGAATGGTTTCAACAGACACGGACACTTCGTATTCTTCATGTAGTTTGACTCGGATTTGTTCTGCATTGAGTGGACTTGTATTGACCCAATCTAGGATTTTCGCCTGATAGTCTGAGATCAATGTATTGGGCCGACCTGAGCGATGACCTTCTTTAATCGATTCAAACTCATACAATTCCCAACGTCGGCGTTGTAGCCTTATGGTTTCTGGGATACGTTCTTGTAGAGTGGCAACTTCCGCAACACTTTTACCTTCAGAAAGCCAGAGAATAGTTTGGGCACGTTGTCTTTCACGCCAATGTTTTGCATGCTTGGCCAGAAAAATGAGTCGTTCTCGCTGTTCTAAACTAAGTGGTACAGAAACAATTCGAGGCATGTGTGAACATCTGTTAACTAAAAAAACTTTTTCGCATGATTAGTTATTTTTGTCAACTTATATACATCGGTATCAAAACTCAGTTCACGCCCCGCCAGACCACTTAAAAAACGGCGCAATTGTTCGGCACGGGACACTGTCCGCTTATAGGGAATCAAGGAGTGGGTGGTAATTGCACCCGAATTGATCATCGGATTTTTTGGAATATTGGAATCCTTCTCCAGTGAAATCTGGTTAAAGGCTTCGCCCGAAGGTTCCACGCCTACTTTTTCCATGACCTTGGTCAAGCCAACTTTCTGCAAAGCCAGAGCATAAGCAAAGGGCTTGGACATGGACTGCATGGTAAACTCAACTTCGTCATCACCGGTGGAATAGATCGTGCCATCTACGGTAGAGAGCGCCAAAGCGAACTTATCCGGGTCTACGGCTGCCAGCTCAGGAATATAATCTGCCAGGGCACCTTTTTCATTGTCACGGCAGGAAGTTAAAACATGCTTGAGGTAGTCTGGCACCGGTGTTTTATCGAATGAGCTTATTCCAATTCACTATTATTTTTAATTAACATACCGGTTTTCAGCTTAAGTACCAGAGTGAAAAGGTAATTTTCTGCATATCCATGTTATCGGACGCATTCCCTGTACGGGCAATTCTCCAGAAATGAATTGCATTTTTAAGTATTGTTATTTTTATTGAAGTTTTAAGAGACATAAAAAAGGGCGCTCCTGCCCTTTTTTAATCTGGATGATTTATTTTACTTTGGTTTTACGGATCATCTTGTACAGAACTTTTGGTGAAATACGTGAAACCAGTACGCCCAGTTTTTCTTTCTTCCCACCGACCACAATGTATTCCTCGCCCTGCTGTAATGCTCTCACTGTCTGTTTAGCAAAATCATCAGCCTCTAAACCATTTTCAATCGCCTCGTCCTGCCTGGCTTGCGGTTTGCCTTCACCATTTAAGGCATTAAAAGAGACATTGGTTTTGACAAAGCCCGGGAAAATCACCGAGACCTGAATACCCTGATCCGCCACTTCAGCACGCAGGCTATTCGCCCACATATGTATTGCACCTTTGGCAGCGGAATAAGATGCGCGATACTGGGTGCCGAGCAAACCTGCTACACTGGAAATAAATACAATACGTCCAGACTGCTGTTTCAAGAAAGTTGGCAAGACCGTTTTAGTCAAATACACCTGCGAGAAATAATCCACTTCCATAATGGCGCGTTCAGTCTGCATGGTGGTGTCGGCAATCAGGGCACGCTGACTTAAACCGGCATTATTGATCAACCAGTCAATCCGGCCTTTATTTTCCAAAACCTTGGCATAGGCTTTTTCTACTTGGGTTTCATCGGTAATGTCAGCAATGACAGACAGATGCTGATCAGGATTAGGCAAACTGAGACGCACATTTTCCAGTTCTTCAAAACGGCGTGCCGTTAAAACTACCTGCGCTCCCTGTGACGCACATTCCTGCGCGACTGCCTTACCAATCCCTGAAGATGCTCCGGTGATCCAGACCACTTTTCCATTTAAACTTTCCAGCTTTGCCATTGATCCCTCTATCTCTTTTAAATATCCGATGTCTGTTTTACTTCATCTTCTAAAAACGCTAAAAAATGCTCAAAGTAATGACTGATGGTCGGTGCATCATACAGGCTTCCCAACTTGTCAAAACGCTTATAACCGAGCTGCGTAGTTAAATGAATCACACCATTCAGGGTTTTATCAACCACCATATTGAACTTCAGCATGTTTTTGGGTTGACGTACCAGATGGGTAACCCCCTGATCCACCACTTCAATAAAGGTCTTTAAGGCAGGTGAAACACAATGATGATTGCCACTTTCCATTTCTTTTACATAGCGGAGTAATTCGATCGCCAGCGTCTTCTGAATGGGATAACGCACGTAATAATCGCCTTCAATTTCATGGGTCATTTCATAAAGATAATTCACCATGGGAATCAGCCGTTCATTGCCAAAAAATGAGACTGACCATGGCATATATTTACGTGTAGTCTCGACAATTTGCTGGACGACTTTTTCAGACTCGCGATCCGCAGAATTTGAAAGACGCGCAAGGCGGCCAAAGACCTGATCAATAATTTCACAGGCAATATCCGTGAGGTTTTCACCCAAGGCTTTGGACAGACTGGTTTGATCACCACTATTGAGACGGGAATGAATATCGCGGAAACGATAGTGAGTTTCTGGCTGTATTTTCAGGGAAATGTTATAGCTCATCTTCTTATCCTTAATATTCATCTTGTTATTTAAATTTTGTGATGAGTTGTCTGGCGCTGTTGCTATCATACGATGAGTTCAGCTTACTGCCAATTGCTTAAAGTTTGCTTTTGGTTAAGCTGCCGCAGCCGCCATTTTTTTTGCTACAATAGATGCAATTTTTTATCCACTTTTGATCTGTTCGAACTATGACTGATTCAGCGCAAAATATTGCTACAACTTACGATCCGACCGAGATCGAGAAAAAATGGTACCAAACCTGGGAAGAGCGCGGTTACTTCAAGCCGTCTGAAAAAGGCGAGTCTTTCTGTATCATGATTCCGCCACCAAACGTCACCGGTAGCTTGCACATGGGTCATGGTTTTAACAATGCCATCATGGATGCCTTAACCCGTTATAACCGTATGTCAGGTAAAAATACGCTCTGGCAACCGGGGACTGACCACGCAGGTATTGCAACGCAAATGGTTGTAGAGCGTCAGTTGGGTGCACAAGGCATCAGCCGTCATGACTTGGGGCGTGAAAAGTTCATCGAAAAAGTATGGGAATGGAAAGAACAATCAGGCGGTAATATTACCCGTCAAATCCGCCGCCTAGGTTCTTCAGTTGACTGGTCTCGTGAACGCTTCACCATGGATGAAGGCCTATCTAACGCAGTGAAAGAAGTGTTCGTTAAACTGCATGAAGAAGGTCTGATTTACCGCGGTAAACGCTTGGTGAACTGGGACCCTAAACTGCAAACTGCCCTGTCTGACCTGGAAGTTGAGTCTGATAAAGAAGAACAAGGTTCACTGTGGCACTTTAAATATTTCTTTGAAGACAAGTCACTACGCACCCACGATGGTAAAGATCACATTGTTGTGGCGACGACTCGTCCTGAAACATTGCTCGGTGATACAGCGGTTGCGGTTGCCCTAGATGATGAACGCTATGCACACTTGGTGGGTCAAAACATCATCCTGCCGATTACAGGTCGTGCTGTTCCAATCGTTAAAGATGAATATGTCGACAAAGAATTCGGTACAGGCTGTGTAAAAATCACCCCTGCGCACGACTTTAACGACTATGAAGTGGGTAAACGTTGTGAATTGCCTATCATCAACATCTTCAATAAAAATGCTGAAGTTCTTGCTGAGTTTGAATACATCGCAAAAGCGGGCGAGCAAATTTCTAAAACCATTCCTGCACCTGCGGACTATGTTGGTTTAGAGCGTTTTGAAGCACGTAAAAAGTTAGTAGAACAAGCTGAAGCTGAAGGCTGGTTAGACCAAATTCAACCTTACACATTGAAACCACCTCGTGGTGACCGTTCAGGTGTGATCGTTGAGCCGTTATTGACGGATCAATGGTATGTGAAAATCGCGCCACTTGCGAAACCTGCAATTGAAGCGGTTCAAGATGGTCGTATCAAGTTCGTTCCTGAGCAGTACAGCAACATGTACATGGCGTGGATGAACAACATTCAAGACTGGTGTATCTCACGTCAATTGTGGTGGGGTCACCGTATCCCTGCTTGGTACGATGCAGAAGGCAATGTTTACGTGGGTCGTGACGAAGCTGAAGTACGTGCGAAAAATAACATTCCTGCCGATGTTCAATTGAACCAAGACGAAGATGTACTGGATACCTGGTTCTCATCTGGTCTTTGGACATTCTCAACCTTAGGTTGGACAGGTGACGCTGCGAAAGATAAAGAAAACTATTTCTTAAATACTTTCCACCCGACTGATGTATTGGTAACAGGTTTCGACATCATCTTCTTCTGGGTTGCTCGTATGATTATGCTTACGATGCACTTCATGAAAAATGAAGATGGTACACCTCAAGTACCGTTCAAAACTGTGTATGTACATGGTTTGGTACGTGATGGTGAAGGTCAGAAGATGTCTAAATCTAAGGGGAACGTGCTTGACCCCCTCGATTTGATTGACGGTGTTGATCTTGAAACTTTAGTACAAAAACGTACCACAGGTTTGATGAACCCGAAACAGGCAGCGAAGATCGAAAAATCAACCCGTAAGGAATTCCCTGAAGGCATTCAATCTTACGGTACGGATGCAGTTCGTTTCACCTTCTGTGCGCTTGCCAATACGGGTCGTGACATCAAGTTCGACATGAAACGTGTTGAAGGTTACCGTAACTTTGCCAACAAAATCTGGAACGCAACGCGTTTCGTGATGATGAATGTCGAAGGTCAAACGATTGGTTCAGAAGCACGTCAAGACCTTTGGGAATTGCCTGAACAATGGATCGTAAGCCGTCTGCAAAAAGCGGAACAAGCGGTGCAAACCGCATTTGCAACCTATCGTCTAGACTTGGCTGCGCAAGCGATTTACGAGTTCATCTGGAATGAATACTGTGACTGGTATGTTGAATTAACCAAACCAGTTCTGAACGATGAAAATGTGTCTGAAGAGCGCAAAGCTGAAGTTCGTCGTGTTCTTCTTTCTGTGATGGAAGCATCTTTACGTTTGGCTCATCCGTTGATGCCGTACCTGACTGAAGAAATCTGGCAAACCCTTGCGCCGAAACTGAACATTGTTGGCGAAACGGTTATGTTGGCGCCATACCCTGTTGCTGACGAAGCGTTGATGAATGACCAAGCTGAAGCAGATATGCAATGGCTACAAGGTTTGATTGGTGCGGTACGTAACATCCGTGGTGAGATGGGTCTAGGTAATGCTCGCTTGTTGCCTGTACTTCTTCAAAATACCACTGATGCTGAAAAAGCACAGATTGCTCGTATTGAACCGTTGTTTAAAGCATTGGCAAAAGTTGAAAGCATTACTTTCCTAGCTGATGCTGAACAACCGCCATTGTCATCATCGAGTGTTGTAGGTCACGTATCTGTATTCGTTCCAATGAAGGGCTTAATTGACCCTAAAGCGGAATTGGGTCGTCTACAAAAAGACTTAGACAAGGTTCAAAAACAACATGACCAAATTGCCACTAAACTTGGCAATGAAGGTTTTGTCGCGAAAGCACCTGCTGCTGTAGTTGAAGGCGAGAAAGTTAAACTTGCTGAATTTGCTGACCAGTTAGCGAAGATTAAGGCGAATATGGAGCAGATTGCAGCGCTTTAATGTGTTGTTAGTTTGATCTAATTTGTGTATAAAGGGCTGATTATTCAGCCCTTTATTTTTAAATATGAAAAAAATTACAGAAACTGAACTAGATAATCAGAAAATTTCACTTTTTCCCAAAGATGATTTAACTTCCAACAAAAATTCCTTTACAATTATAATTGGATCTAATAATTCTGGTAAAAGTAGACTTTTAAATAAAATAATTATGCTAGCTAGTAAAGAAGATTATAACTTTTCTAGAATAATTGGATTTTCTTCCGCACACTTCAATAAGCTCCCAACACCTTGGAAAATTAATAAAAATTATATTAAATTTTCTACAAATCCAGCAGATTTTGTTTTTGGACAAGATAAACATCATAAAGATTTAGCTAAATACAAAAATATAATAGAAAATTATATTAAATATAATGAGGTAGATTTCTCAATAAAAAATAACATTAGCTCTTTACATTTATTCCAGTTATTTGAAATTTTCATATCTTCCAATAAGAATCAATTACATAAATCACAAGATTGGAAAATTATTTCTAAATTCCTAAACCTACCAAACTCTATTGAATTCAAAATAACAAAGTCCACTCATTTTAAAAAATTAAAAAAATACTCAGAAGAAAATAAAAATGGATCAGAACTCAAGTTAGAAAAATTATGTAAAGAAGATAGTTTCATCATCTCTATAGAAAATATATTTTCATTAAAAAAAGAAATTATAGAACTACTACAACTTAAACTATTATCGATTACTAAAATTTCATACCCTAATGAAAACAAAAAACTACCTTTAACATCCTTAAGTTCAGGACAACTTTCGATTCTAACTCTAGGGTTAGCATTAATATCTTCAATTGAAAATGATAGCTTAGTATGTATCGATGAACCTGAATTGAACCTTCACCCACAATGGCAAACAGAAATAATTAAACTAATTGAGTTACTAAGTAAAAGTTATACAGGTTGCCAATTTTTTATTGCGACTCATTCACCACAAATAATATCAAATATTAATAGTGAAAATTCTTTTGTACTAAACTTAAATTCTAAAGAGTTAAAAAGTTCTAAAGAAATTATTAACCGATCTGCTGATTTTCAATTAACAGAAGTATTTAGTGCTCCAGGAAATAACAATGAATATTTATTAAGAAAAATACTCATTATTCTCAATAAGTTAAATACCAATGTAACTTTAAGCTTAGATGAAATCCATACTAAAGAGTTAGTTAAGAAACTTTATTATGAAAAAAAGTTTCAAGATAAAGATAAAGTTAAATCCTTAGTTGAAGTTTTATTAGATCTTGAGGAGGAATAATGAAAGTATTTGTTATTCCTTCAAAATTTCATAAATATATTAATACTTATGATAAACAAGATCACACATTTTGGAATAAGGAATGTAAAGAAATTCTAGAGCTTAAAAGCTTAATTCGAACTCATTATTTAACAGAAACTAATAACGTATGTTTCTATTGTAAGCATCAGATCCCATCTCAACATGGCAGATATTGGGATATAGATCATATTTTACCCAAATCACTTTACAGCAAATTTCTGTTTGAACCAGAAAACTTGATTGTGAGTTGTGTTGAATGCAATTCTGCAAAAGGAAATAAGAACCCACATAAGTCACGAAAAACTAATGTTAAAAACTTACCGCAAGGATCTGATAAATATATTTTCGTTCATCCTTTCTATGATAATTATGATGATCATATTCAGATCAAAAGAACAGCTGAACCTAATCATCATTTTCTAATTAAGAAAACTGATAAAGGTGCAAAAACTATAGAGTTCTGTAACTTGAGTCGCTTTTTTCAAAGTTACAGTGATTGGGATAGCGTGAGTTTCAAAACGATCGAAGTCACAGACGAATTGCTCGATTCAAACCAAACATTGTCTAAGCAAGATATTCAAGCTCTTATCAATAATCGCTTAAAAGAAGTTCAAGCATTATCTGCTCTACTTGTTGAAGCATAAAGATTTTTTAATTCAGTAAAGGATATTCCCTCTCCTGTTAGGAGAGGGTTAGGGAGAGGTATTTTTTAATTCAGTACACACCGTCCACAAATCCTCCAACACGACATCCGTCCGCCCCAACACGTCATGATTCCAATACCGAACTACTGTTAAACCTAAAGCCTCTAAAAACTTGGTTCGTTCAGCATCATATTAGATGGCATCATCCGTTCCATGCTGACTGCCATCTAGCTCAATCACCAAACCAATTTCATGACAGTAAAAATCCACAATATAAGGTTTGATCACATGCTGACGCCGAAATTTAAGATTCATAAATCGCTTAGCACGTAGAAGTTGCCACATTAAAGCTTCTGCATCAGTGGCGGTGTGACGCATGGATTTGGCGAAGATGAGTAGTTGGGGATCTGTCTTAATGTCACTTCAATAAGCACCATACAAAGATGATGCTTAATTCAGAATCAATGATAAAATTAATCCAATGACCAACTAAATGTCCTTTTTTTAAGTAAAATTTTTAAGTATTCAAAATCCTTGTAAGCATCTAAAAGATTTTTGTCTTTTAATAGTTTTTCTTGTATATCAATCAAATCTCTTTGATATTTCTTAGTCAAATCAATCGGTTTAAAGGTCTGTTTATAAAAACCAGAGCCGACCCAATCAAATGAATAAACAATATCATCTACCTCAAATTGCAATTGCTCAATTTGCTCTTCTAGCAATAGATTATAAAGTTTCAAATGCTCATTTGCGATTTTAACTGCCTGTTTTTGATCAACTTGTGCTGCATAAGCACGTAATTTTAACAAGGTCAGTAAATCTTTCTGCTCTAAAGCTGAATTGGCTTGCTGTAATAATGCTGTCTTTTCAATTTGTTTTTGCTCATCTTGCTCACGATCAGGATGAATCAGTGAAGCAATTTTTAAATAAATCTTTTTCAATGACTGCTCTGCCATTTTTTTTGCTTCTTCAAGCTGTGCTTGCTTTTTTAAAATCTTCTTTTTTTCTTTTTCAGCAAATTTTTGATAATCATTACGCTCATCTTCATTAAGTTGGTTTTGTAGAAAGTCAGCTTCTTCTCGATCTAATTTATCTTTCACTTTTTCCATAAACGCTTCGAGATTATCAAGATCTAAATCGAAGTCAAGCCAATCAACTGTCACCCCTAATTGATCTGCTAGAATTTCTTTCATGACTTGTTTCTTCATCATTTCATCAGCATCCTGTGCTTGATTCGAATGATCATTGACATGAATATCGACTTCCTCAGAGTGAGAATCCACTTCTATAAGCTCGTAATGTTGAGCGATGATAACCGTCAACTCATGTTGCTGTGCAGATAGATTAGGATTATTCAGAAGCTGACTCGCTAAAATTGAAATTTTTTCATCTAAACGCTGTAAATATGTTCTTGCGATTTTATGCGTATTTTTATATTGCCAGAGGGTCTCTAATTGACTAAATAAAATTTGGTGCCACTGACTATATAAAGGTAAAAGTTCTTTACTTGCCTCCTGTTGGACTTTTTGCTGCGCTTGTTGCCATTCTTCTAATACAGCTTGTAATTTCTCAATTTTATTAACCAAGCGATTAAACTTTTTCTGTTGTGGGGATAAATTTTCAGTTGCTTGATACGCACTTAAATCCAAAATGCTCATGATCTGACTTCATTACCTATTTCAATACTTTTAATATCTTAACATGATGAATCCTTAAGAACTTTTGACCTATTTAAAAATCTTAAGTTACTTATAAAATCCCATGCTCCATCAACATCTCCACCCCACTCACTTTCTTCATATACTTCAACCGTTCCTTTTCCCCTTTTAGCTGCTTTTTCAGCGCTGAAGTATCCGCATCCACCTGCTTATATAAATCGGTAATTTTGACCTTGCCTGTATGGGCTTTTTTATTCCAGCTCAACAATTGAATAATCTCTTCTATCTGGTCATCCAGTTTCTGGCTTTGTAGATCTAAAGCCAGTTGATAAAACTTTAGCTGCTCGGAACTTAAACCCTTTTGTGAAACATCCCGATTCTGCTCAATCTGGATTTGCAGTTTCAGCAAATAAAATAAATCCTGTGCTGCATAGGCTTCATTTGCCTGCTGCAACAGCTCAGTCTTTTCTATTTTTTTCGCTTCATCCGGTTCACGATCCGGGTGAATGGTTGCCGCAATTTTTAAATACACGGTTTTTAAGGACTGCTCGGCCAGCTTTGCAGCTTGCTCCAGTTTTTCCTGCTGGCGTTTTAACTTGGCTTGCTCACGTGCCTGACTGTACTTTTCTCTATCCCATTCCTCCAAGTCATCGGATGCTATCTGATCCGAATCACTTTCTTCATCGAAAAATAGCTCTATCTCCTGGGCGCTTTGCTTTTTATTTTTTCTGCCTTGCGTGTATTCAATATGCTGTTGATAATAATTGTAAATGTCGTCAACGATCTGGACATGTTGCCCTGATAAAGATTGAGAATCTTTTAAGTAAGCTGCAAGAGACTGGATTTTTACATCCAGCTGCGTCGCCTCGGCCTTGGAAAATTCAGCCTCATGCAAATGCGTCCAGAGCTGTTCCAGTTGCTGAAACAGCACTGTATGTAACTCATGATAGACCGGCATCAAGGTTTGACGGGTATATTGCTGAATCTGTTCCTGCGCCTGCTGCCACTGCTTCAGTTCAAGCTGCTGCTGTTCAATTTTATTAATCAAACGGTTCAGCTTTCTCTGCTGCGGTGAAAGCTCGGCATCGGGCTGAACAGTGGTTTTCAAATCAAAAGACATGGCAAACATGCAAAGCAAATAAATGCTATTTTATCCCTAAAACTTTTAAGTGACTGCTGATTTACTGCAAATAAAAAAAGCAGACCGCAGTCTGCTTAAGGGAGTTATCAATTAATTTTCAACAATAACCCGTCCATTTAAGGGCTGAATCGGACGATTATTCGGATGTCCCATAAGTTTTGAGAACGCTGCAATCTGTTGTGCCGAAGCCTGCTGAATATCTTTTAGAATTAGCCAGCGTACCCCTTCCGAACACGGCGGTGTGGTCAGTGATCCGCTAAAGCGATAATAATCAAGGTTTTTAGGCAGCATCTCATTTACCGGTTGCGGTTTGCTTAATACCACTTTTTCACCTTGTTTTTTCGGCAAACGGTTCCACATACGTTTGAGCATCTGGCTTTCTGCACCTTGTTCAAACATCATCCCCACTACAGCCAGCTCACCTTTGGCATTGGCATGTACAAAGTGAATTTCGAGTGGATAGCTTTTGCCCTTGATCAAGTTTTCACTCGGGCTATGCAAATGAAACTGTTTCAGTACAAAGGTATCGCCGTCCAGCTGCAATTCGCCACCTTGAGCAAAATCCACTTGTACGGTATGACCTTTATTCTCGATCGCATGAATCATGGTGTTATAGCTGAACTTTAAAGGTTCCAGTTCTGCCTTTACGCTGCCTTCGATATTAATAGGTGACTGATTTACGCTATTACATGCAGTATATTTATCGCTCAGTGAACCCCACTGATGGGTATGCTTATAATCCCAGTCTGCATCCGCATATGCCGTATTCATCAGTCCAAAAGCAACTGCACATAACATGGCCTTTTTCATCTATTCACCCACCCTTGTTATCAATCATCTTGTCAAAATGCATGAATATTCATACATTAATTTTCCATACGATATAATTAAGCAACTGATTTATTAATAAAATAATATCTATAATAATGATTATGATATTAAAAAATTCAGACGGGTATTATTAAAACAGAGCGGAAATTTGAAACAAGCACAAAAGATTCCATTCTCAAACTTGAATGTCGTTAGAGTTTTATAGTTTTGTTATTAATTGAAAAATATAATATTTTTAAATTGGTAATTCATGTTCATCATCGGCTAATTGATAACTGATGATACCGAGATCTTACCTGTATAAACATAATCACTAAACTTCACATCCAAGTTCATTGCTACACTCAGTTCACCTAAGGAAATATGAGCTAAGCCTATGGATTTTTTCACGATTTTTATCCATGACACTGACTGGACCTTTATTGGCGAAATTCTGCTGCGCTGCCTGGTCATGTATACCATGATCATTGTTTTCTTGCGCTTGACCGGTAAACGTGGGGTACGTCAACTTTCCATTTTCGAAGTCGCAATTATCTTGGCTTTGGGTTCGATCGCAGGCGATCCTATGTTCGATGAAACACTGCCTTTGCTGCAGGCGTTTATCGTCATGTCTACCATCATTATTTTATACCGTCTTACCACCTACCTGACCATGCAATATCAGTCCTTCGAAGATCTGCTCGAAGGCAAACCGCTTTATATTGTCGAAAATGGTGAAATGGTGCTTGAGCATATTTCCAAAGGCAAAATGTCGCATGATGAATTCTTTGCCGAAATGCGTCAGCAAGGTGCTGAACACTTAGGACAAATTCGTACTGGACTGCTGGAAAGCGATGGTAAATTCAGCATACTCTTTTACAGTCCCGAAGAAGTCCGTTATGGCTTGCCCTTATTTCCTAAAGCCCAAAAAGATCTCATTACAGAAGTTGAACCACATACTTATTATGCCTGTCTGCATTGCGGCAACGTAGAGTTGCTGTCTAGTCCAGATGCAATCTGCCAGCGCTGTGAATATTGCAAATGGATCAAAGCCATCAATACCCAGCGTCAGACTTAATGTTTGAGATAATCCAGCACTTGAGCCAAATTCTGGATCTTGTGTTCTATCTGCTGTAAAGGCGTATGGAATCCTTCCATCCATAAAGTCTGCATACCGGCATTCTGTGCACCCTGAATATCATTGACAGGATGGTCTCCAATATAAAGACAATGCTCTGGAGCCACAGCAAGTTTTTGCGCAGTATATTGAAAAATTTCAGGATTTGGCTTACTGATACCAACCAGACCTGAACTCATGATTTCATCAAAATAATGAGCAAAACCCAGCCCGTTAATAATATTCATCCGAGTGTCATGTCCACCATTGGAAATAATCGCCAGCTTATAATCTGAGGCTTTAAGTGATCGCAATAAGTTTTCTGCTTGCGGCATGGCGACTGCGAACTGGCCAAAATACTGGAACCAGAAATCACTCAATTCTTCTAATGCTGGCTGAGATTGCCAGGACAATTCTTGCAGAAGCGCAAAAGCGACTGATCCACCAATTGTGGAATGGGTCAGCAGTTCTTTTTTCGGATAGCCACCATTATCAATACGGCGTACGATCTCGGTAATTTTTGCGATATCGGCTAAATTTAGCATCTGACTATATTGCTCTGCCAGATAGCGACTATAAGCCTGTACACTCAAATCGCGATGCGTCAGTGTATTATCCAGGTCAAATAAAACAGCTCGTACAGTCATAATAGTTACATCAAACTTTTGTGTTTACTTTAACAGCTCAAATCCTGCTGCTAATGGGTTTAAACTCATAAGCTATACAAAATTCCATATAAAAAGGCGATGTAAAAACATCGCCTTTTTTTCAGATCACAAAATCTAAATTAGAATTTGTATTCAAAGCCTGTACCTACAAGAACCTGTTTGTCTTCATCAGAACCTTGTTCAATAGTCAGGTAACCAGCATGACCGTATGCTTTTACTTGTTTAGAAAATGCATAATCAAGACCTACTAAGAATTGATTCGCTTCAAAATCAGGAGCTGCTCCATTTTTGAAAGCTACAGTATTTTGGCTATATTGCCCTTTCACAGTCCATGCTTGAGCATTCGGCAGATTATATTCCGCACCAATTAACCAAGCTTGAGCATCATCAATTAAACCTGCTGTTGTTACTTCTTCAGCTGTTGGGCTTACAGAAGCTTTATTAACGTCAGATACTTGATATAAAGCACGCAAAGATAAGCCATTATCTAAATTTACACGACCAATTGCACGGATTGTGTCTGCTGAAGCTAGTGTATTTGTTGATTCATCTACTTCACGTTCAGAAGCTTTAGAATTTAGGAATCCTCGGCTTAAGAAACGACTTGGAATAGCTTTGTCATAGCCCAAACCAGCAAGGAAAGTTTTATCTGTATAAGTGATTGAAGAAGACCATGAATCACCTAAGCCACGACCAGCAACTTGAGCACCACCATTAGTTGTTTTAATACGGCTTTCATCTTCACCTGTAGCTAATAAAGCTTTCGCTTCAATTTTACCTTGACCAACGTTAAAAGCTGGTGTTTCGTATACAAGGACATTATCAATGCGGTTTTCACCTGTCATAATACCGTGTACATCTGCAGAGTTATCTACATAGTTATTAAAAGTATCAACTGCAGCAGAAAGCTGTTTTACTGGAGTATCAATTTTACCAGCTTTTAATGCACCTAATTTTGCATCTTTTAAACCAATTAAGATGTTACGTGGTACAAAAGTATCATTTCCTGAACCACCTTGACCGTCATCACCATAGAATGTGAATTCAGCTTGATATAATGCACTTAAACGATCAGTTAGCTTCTCATCGCCTTTTAGACCTAAAAATGAGTTATTAGAGTTAATTTCTGTAACATCACGATCGTTACCAGTCGCACTGTCAACTTTTACATAGTCAACACTTAAGTCAACTTCACCATAAAAAGTTGGTGCTGCAAAAGTTGTCCCCGCCAATAGGCTCAATGCAATCGCTGTCGCTAACTTGGTTTTCATTTCAATAATCCTTTGGTTTATTTTGTAACAAATCATACACAACGTCTTTATATTACAAAATTATTAAAAATGTATTTATATATTCTTTTTAGTACTTTAGGCTAATATCCAATCAAACATTTGATTTAGATAATTTTTCAATCAATTTTACGGTATTTTATCCAACCGTTTATCGGGATTAAGCACAATATTGCAGTAAAAACGATGCCATACAGATAATCCTGATAACCCAATCTATCCCCTAATATTCCACTTATGCTATAAAGCCCGCCACTTACCGTCGCCATGATCGCTACTTGAAACGTAAAGTCCGTTCCCGCCAGATGTTTACGGCTGTATTGCATAACTAAAGTCAGCATCACGACTAATAACATGGCAGAAATCATATCTTCAGCCGCATTAATCAAGTAAATCACCATGGGTGTAACTGACTGTTTGGCTTCGTATTGCATTGCCAGCCAGGTATACGCCATTAGGGTAATAATTTTGATAATTGAGAAAGCCATCAAAGTTCGGGCACGGGAAAATATTTTCAGGCACCAACCAGCCAACCCTGCTCCAATCAGTGCCGCAAATGCACCGAACATAGTCACGTAAACCCCGATCTGGCTAAAACTCAGCCCCATATCTACCATTAACGGTTTTAATAGAGGTCCAGACAGGCCATCCGCAATTTTAAACGTCACCAGAATCGCCAGCCACCAGCGTAAAGTAGGCTGTTGGAGAAAATATTGAAAATAGGTTTTTAACTGGAATTTATTTTGCTGGGCTTTGGCAATCTCGTTCAGGTTTTCATGTTGCGGCTCTTTAAATAAAAGTATGGGTAAAGTATTCAGAAAGACCAGAGCTGCTAAAATCAGGAACGTCGTTTGCCATTGCAGGATATCCAAAAGCCATAGGATGGCACCCCCACCGACAATAAACCCCAGACGTGAACCCATCACCTGAAAGGTATTACCCCAGTGTTGCTGGTCATTTCTCAGAATATTGACCGCGAGTCCATCCGTAGCAATATCCTGTGTCGCTCCAATACCATTCATAAATAACAGCGCCACAAAAAAAGCTAGCAGATAAACTGGCTGATTTAATGCCTCAATTGGTATAAAGGACAGGATGATGAGTACGATGACAGACAATAACTGTGCGGGAATAGTCCAGCTACGATAATGGCCTTTTGTAGAACCATAACGATCGACTAGAGGTGCCCAAAAGACTTTGATTGACCAAGGCAGCATCAGCAGGCCGAATCCCCCAATATGCGTCAAAGATACACCTTGAGCACGCAAAATTACTGGAAGTGCATGCGTCATAAATCCCACCGGTAAACCTTGCGCCCAGTATAAGGAAAATAGCAAAACATAGAGGTTGCGCATGGCCGGCATTAAAAGTCCTTGGCTGATCAAATATTCCAGAAAACATCATCTGGCATGGATATTTTGCCAGTGAAAAAATTATCACGAAGCAATAATATAATAAAAAACAAAGAATATTTTCGTAATTCAAGAGTCTTATAAGATGGCAAATACTTCCTTTCCTGACCTACCTGCTTTAGTCCCTGGGCGTGGCAGTAAATTCAGCCGGACATTTTATAAAAAGCTTTTTCTTGCTCAAGGCTGGAAAATGGAAGGTGAATTTCCAAATCTGCCAAAAGCAGTTGCCATCATTTCTCCGCATACCTCTAATATTGATGCCTGGTTGGGCTTTAATGCTCTGCTCGGTCTCGGCATTCAGATCACGATTTTTGGCAAGGACAGTTTATTCCGTACACCACTGAAACCGATTCTGGAATGGATTGGTGTGGTTCCGGTGGTACGTGATACTCCTCAAGGACATACCCGACAGATTGTTGATATCATTAACAAGACTGATCGAATCTGGATAGGCATGGCACCTGAAGGTTCGCGTAAGGCACCGGAAAAAATCCGTAGCGGTTTTTATCATATTGCCAAAGCTGCCAATCTGCCGATTGTGATGTTTTCTTTTGACTATGACATTAAAACCATTCATATCCTGGGCGTATACCATTTAACCGGTGATTATGAATATGATCTGGAGCAGATCTATGCCCATTATGAAGGCAAGATCTCGGCAAAAAACCCGGACTGGATTGCCAAGCCTTTACAAAAACTGGTGAAAAAACGCTAGGCAAAATGTCTTTTTTTTGCTCTGATAACCATAATTTGCTTATTTAATCCTCTATTTTTAGAATGAAATTAATTCGTTATGCAATGATTGGGTGTTTGGGCCTGAGCCTTGCAGCCTGCGACAGAAGCCCATCGAAACCTGTTGTTACCCCGACGCTTAAAGCCCGTGAACCTGTCATTGCCCTTGCCTTGGGTGGTGGCGGAGCGAAAGGTTTTGCCCATATCGGTGTGATTAAAGTCCTTGAATCACATGGAATTAAACCTAAAATTGTGACTGGAACCAGTGCCGGCAGTTTTGTCGGCAGTCTGTATGCCAGCGGTAAAACTCCATATCAGCTGCAACAAATTGCGCTTAATTTTAAAGAGGCGGATATTCGTGATCTGACTTTAAACCGTCAGGGCATTATCGCCGGTCAAAAGCTACAGGATTATGTAAATAAGAACGTGGCCAATAAACCCATTGAACAGTTCCCGATCCGTTTTGCTGCGGTAGCTACCCGCCTGGATAATGGCCGTAAGGCTGACTTTATCAAAGGCAATGCTGGTCAGGCGGTACGTGCCTCTTGCAGTATTCCAAATGTCTTTGTGCCAGCGGTGATTGGGGGTAACAAATATGTCGATGGTGGATTAGTCAGTCCAATTCCAGTGAAAACAGCCAAAGATATGGGAGCGGATATTGTCATTGCAGTTGATATCTCAGCGCGTCCGGATGCCAACAAAGCCATGAACATGTTTGGCCTACTGGATCAGACCATTAATATCATGGGTCAGCAAAGTATTAATGAAGAACTGGCTCAGGCTAACGTGGTCATTCAGCCGAAGGTCGGACATATTGGTACACTGGATCTGAAATCGAGTAATGAAACGATTCTGGAAGGTGAAAAGGCGGCCCAGTTAAAAATCCGGGCCATTGAAAAGGCCATCAGCGATTTCAGCAAGTCCCCAGCTGCATTACAACCGCCACGCAAGGCCAGGTTCTAAATCGGGATTGCAGGTATTCATCCGCTGCTGCATCTGCTACATTGAAGTGAAGATAAAAATCATGATGAATATTTAATTTTGAATTACATAGGTTAATTTATGCAATTTGTTCTTGAACCGTGGCACTGGTTTGTACTTGGCATTATCCTGATTCTGTCAGAGTTAATTCTGCCAGCATTTGCTGCACTCTGGTTTGGTATTGGGGCCATTATGGTGGGTATTCTGTACTGGATGTTCCCGATGATGGGACTGACCACGCAGCTACTGACCTGGATCGTTCTCTCTGTGCTGTGTACCCTGGCCTGGTTCAAGTTTATTAAACCGCTGTCTACAGACAAGACCAAAGCCGGACTGTCACGTGAGGCCACCATTGGCCAAGTGGGGATGGTGATTCAAACCAATCTGGATCACGGTCAAGTCAAAGTCCGCTTTCCGCTCCCTGTCCTCGGTTCAGATGAATGGGAATGTCGTACGCTCAGTCCGGTACAAGTTGGCGACCGGGTTCGTGTGGTCGATATTCTCGGCAATGACCTGGTGGTACAACCACATAGCAATAATTAAGAAAAGGAAAAGGTGAAAAAGACATGAGTATAAGTTCTATTATTGTATTGGCCTTGCTGGTCTTTGTGGCTGTCACCATCTTCAAAGGTGTACGAATTGTTCCTCAAGGCTATAAATGGATTGTACAGCGTCTGGGTAAATACCATTCTACCCTAAATCCTGGCTTGAACTTCGTGATTCCTTATATCGATGAAGTTGCTTATAAAGTGACGACCAAAGATATCGTGCTGGATATTCCTTCTCAGGAAGTGATTACCCGTGATAATGCAGTCTTGCTGATGAATGCCGTAGCTTATATTAACCTGACTACACCTGAAAAAGCCGTGTACGGGATTGAAAACTATTCATGGGCGATTCAGAACCTGGTTCAGACTTCATTGCGTTCGATTGTCGGTGAAATGGATCTGGATGATGCCTTGTCATCTCGTGATCACATTAAGGCACGTTTGAAAGCCAGTATTTCAGATGATATCTCTGATTGGGGGATTACCCTGAAAACCGTAGAAATCCAGGACATCAAACCATCGCATACCATGCAGGCAGCGATGGAAGAACAAGCAGCGGCTGAACGTCAACGTCGTGCCACAGTAACCAAAGCCGATGGTGAAAAACAGGCAGCCATTCTGGAAGCAGATGGTCGTCTTGAAGCCTCACGTCGTGATGCGGAAGCACAAGTCGTACTGGCTGAATCTTCACAGCGTGCTATTGATATGGTAACTCAGGCGATTGGTGATAAAGAAATTCCTGTGGCTTACTTACTTGGCGAGCAATATGTAAAAGCCATGCAGGATATGGCGAAATCTCAAAATGCCAAGACTGTGGTCTTGCCAGCAGATATTATGAATACCATTCGTGGCGTTATGGGTCGCAACAATTAACTGTTAAGAAATATGAATCAAATAGGCAGTCGAATGACTGCCTATTTTCATTTAAATCAAGAAAATCTCAGCAAAGATTGTGAAATTATGGTTAAATTTCGCGTTTATTTTTGAAATCTTCTGGATTTAATGTTGCATGGCTTTCGGATTAAAGACCATAACATTCGCCATAATCCTTATTTCGATCTACTGTCCAACTTAAAAATGGATACCGTATGAGCTCCCTAAATCCAACCTTAATCACCTTTCTATTTTATATTGTTGCCATGATCATAATTGGCCTGATGGCTTATCGCGCGACAACAAACTTTTCCGACTACATCTTAGGGGGCCGACGTTTAGGTAGTTTTGTTACTGCACTTTCTGCTGGTGCTTCCGATATGAGCGGCTGGCTGCTGATGGGTTTGCCCGGGGCAATTTATCTTTCAGGTCTGTCTGAAATGTGGATTGCAATTGGCCTGATTATTGGTGCCTGGCTAAACTGGCTCTTGGTGGCTGGACGTTTACGTGTACATACTGAAGTACAGCACAATGCCCTGACCTTGCCAGATTATTTCTCGAACCGCTTTAACGACCAGAAAAAAGTTCTGCGTGTGGTTTCTGCATTCGTGATCCTGATTTTCTTCGCTATTTATTGTGCTTCAGGCATGGTTGCAGGTGCACGTCTGTTTGAAAGCATGTTTGAACTGCCATACAGTACTGCCCTCTGGATTAGCGCGATTGCGACGATCAGTTATGTATTCATTGGTGGCTTCCTGGCCGTCAGCTGGACTGACACGATTCAGGCGGGTCTGATGATCTTTGCTTTGTTGTTGACACCAATTGTGGCTATTTTATCTTTCTCCGATATGTCACAAATCACTTTGGCACTTGAAGCGGCTCGTCCACAAGCCATGAATGTCATGGGTGATCTGAGCTTTGTTGCGATTATTTCCTTACTGGCTTGGGGTCTGGGTTATTTTGGTCAACCGCATATTCTGGTGCGTTTCATGGCAGCAGATTCGGTGAAATCAATTCCGAATGCACGTCGTATTGGCATGACATGGATGATACTGTGTCTGGGTGGTGCGGTCGCAGCCGGTTTCTTTGGTATTGCTTACTTCCAGGCACATCCAGAACTGGCAAGTGTAGTCAATGCCAATCCTGAAACCGTATTTATGGAACTGACTAAAATTCTGTTCAATCCATGGATTGCCGGTGTGGTTCTGGCTGCAATTTTGGCTGCGGTAATGAGTACACTCAGCTGTCAGTTACTGGTGTGCTCAAGTACTTTGACTGAAGACTTCTATAAATCTTTTCTGCGTAAAAATGCTTCTCAGAAAGAACTGGTTTGGGTAGGTCGTTTGATGGTGCTACTGATTGCCCTGCTTGCGATCTGGATAGCGGGTAATCCGGCATCTAAAGTGCTTGGTCTGGTTGCTTATGCTTGGGCTGGTTTTGGTGCTGCATTTGGTCCATTGATTATCCTGTCACTGTTCTGGAAACGCATGACCCTGAATGGTGCCTTGGCCGGTATGATTGTGGGTGCAACTGTTGTGATCCTATGGAAAAACCTGTTCGCTGCGACTGGACTGTATGAAATCATTCCAGGTTTCGTCTGTTCAATGATCACTATTATTGTGGTGAGCTTGATGGGCAAAGCCCCGACAGAAGAAATTACTGACCGTTTTGAACAGGCAGAACGTCTGTACAATGAAAGCAAATAAAATGAGCTAAAATAAAAAAGAGGACTAAATGTCCTCTTTTTTATGCGCTGTATCCCTATGAAAATTAACTTTTGCGATGTAACAAAAACTGTGTAATCTGAGTCAATTCTTCAGCCTGACCTTCGAAGTGAGCCAAAGCATTTAAGGCTTGATCATGCAACTGCTTAGCATACTGTTTTGCCTGCTCGAGTCCCATAAGCGCAGGATAAGTCGATTTCTCTACCTGTTCATCCTTGCCTGCCGTTTTTCCTAATACTTCAGTATCAGAAATGATATCTAGAATATCATCCTGCACCTGGAAAGCCAGACCAATGGCCTGACCAAATTCACGCAGTTTCGGAATCGCCAGATCGGTACCTTCAAAAATCGTCACCGCAGCCATCATGATGGCTGCTGAAATCAGTGCACCGGTCTTATTACGGTGAATGGTTTCTAATGCTTCCTGGTCAATTCGTTTTCCTTCAGACTGCAGATCTAAAACCTGACCATTGACCATCTTGGAAGATGCTGTAGCCAGAATCTGCATCTGCTTTAATACAATTGCTGGCTCAACTGCAGGGCCCTGATCAAACAGACGGCTGCCTAAAATTTCAAAAGCCATGGATTGCAGAATATCGCCAGCAAGCAACGCGGTATCTTCACCAAAGGCAACATGACAGGTTGGTTGTCCACGACGCAACAAATCATTGTCCATACAAGGCAGATCATCATGCGCCAGTGAATAGCAATGAATGAACTCGATTGCGACTGCAGCACGACGCACAGCAGCAGTGTTCTGATTCGGTTTAAGTGCGGCTGTGGCATAACACAAGGCTGGACGTACACGTTTTCCACCCAGCATCACTGCATGGTGTACGGCCGATTTCAGCGGCTCAGGAATGCCAAAAGCATCTAATGCTGTCAATAGGTCCTGTTGAATACGATGTTGTGCTTGAGTCAATGCATGGGTTGACAGCTCAGTTGTAGATGACACATTCGCCTCAGATCGGTTGTTCAATATATTTTCGATGACAAGAATAAAGAACTTGCCGCTTTATTCCTGCATTGTACCTCTAAATATCCTGAATTATCAGCTTGAATTCGTCTGCTGATTTTTTTCTATAAAGAGCAAAGTTCATTTTTAATGAAAAGAAGCTATCTAGAATGTTAAAGGTGCTGCCCTGAATATAAAAAACCATTGTACGGACAATGGTTTTTTATATAAGCAGATTTCATTAAATTAATTCTATTCTTTCAAAACTTCTGCAGGCACACGTATCCAGCCTTCCATCAAGACACGCGCACTACGGCTCATGATGGCTTTCTTCACTTTCCATTCACCATTTTCCTGAGTAGCTTGTGCGCCAACGCGTAAAGTCCCTGATGGATGACCAAATCGCACCGCTTCACGCTCACCACCACCTGCTGCCAGATTCACCAATGTTCCTGGAATCGCAGCTGCAGTGGCAATCGAAACCGCGACGGTTCCCATCATGGCATGATGCAGCTTACCCATCGATAAGGCACGTACCAATACATCGGTATCTAATTCGGTGATCGCTTTACCCCCTGAAGATACATAGGCCTTAGGCTGGGATACAAAAGCAATTTTCGGCGTATGCTGACGTTGAGCTGCTTCAGTAATATCTGAAATCAGCCCCATTTTTAATGCGCCATAAGCACGAATGGTTTCAAATTTAGCGAGCGCTACCGGATCACTATTAATATCTTCCTGTAGCTCTGTGCCCTGATAGCCCAGGTCTTCAGCTTTCAGGAAAATTGTCGGAATACCCGCCTTGATCAAAGTTGCTTCAAAGGTACCGTATTCTGGCACAACCAGCTGATCGACTAAATGACCTGTCGGAAACATGGCTCCACCCTCGGCATCATCATCGGCAGGGTCCAGAAATTCGATCTGAACTTCAGCTGCTGGAAAGGTGACACCATCTAGCTCAAAATCACCTAATTCCTGTACCTGCCCATTCACAATTGGCACATGGGCAATAATGGTTTTCTGAATATTGACCTGCCAGATCCGTACTGTGCAGATGCCGTTTTCCAAAATACGAGAGGAATCTACCAGACCATTACTAATCGCAAATGAACCTACACCCGCTGTCAGGTTGCCGCAGTTACCACTCCAGTCGACAAAAGGTCGGTCAATTGCAACCTGTCCAAACAGATAATCTACGTCATGATCAGGTTGCTGGCTTTTAGACAGAATGACCGTTTTGCTGGTACTGGAACTGGCTCCCCCCATCCCGTCAATCTGCTTACCATAAGGATCTGGGCTACCAATCACACGTAAGAGTAACTGGTCTCTGATTTTGCCCGGCTGTTGTGCTGCAGGTGGAAGATCTTCCAGCTTGAAAAATACACCTTTACTGGTACCTCCACGCATATAGGTAGCTGGAATCTTGATTTGCGGGGCAAAACTCATCGTTATTACCTTCCTTTGTCTGATCTTTATTTTGTAAATGCAATGTAACTGAGGTTGAATTTGAGTATAGTATATTTATATCGTGATAAATTGACTGCAAGACCTTTGTATAAAAAAACAACATATACAACGGCTGTCTTTTTAGTATTCGATGAGGAATATCAGATTCAATAAAATTAATATATTGATTCATTTATCTTTTATTTAATTTATTTTTATAATAATTTTTTATTAATCTGATAATAATTTTTCATTTAAGGCTTCTACTAGGCTTCTTTTGACTGATCAATTACAATCTTTCAACTTATTTTTACATTGTCGGGCTGAATACTTTGAATAACGAGTCTTCACAACTTCAGCGTGGCTTAAAGAACCGTCATATTCAGTTGATCGCCATGGGCGGTGCAATTGGCACAGGCTTATTCTTAGGTTCCGCACAGGTGATCCAATCCGCTGGTCCTTCGATTATTCTGGGCTATGCCATTGGTGGCTTAATTGCTTTCCTTATTATGCGTCAATTGGGTGAAATGATTGTTCATGAACCTGTTGCAGGTTCTTTCAGCCATTTTGCTTATAAATATTGGGGTAAATTCCCTGGTTTCCTCGCGGGCTGGAACTACTGGATCCTGTATATCCTGGTCGCAATGACCGAGCTTACCGCTGTCGCAAAATATATTAACTACTGGTGGCCCCATATTCCTGCTTGGGCATCGGTGCTGTTTTTCTTCATTGTGATTACCCTGGTCAACCTTGGCAATGTGAAATTCTATGGTGAATCAGAGTTCTGGCTTTCAATCATTAAAGTGACTGCCGTCATCTCGATGATTGTCTTTGGTTTATACCTGATCCTGACTGCAGATGCTTCATCTACTGCATCTTTTAGCAATTTATGGACCGCAGGTGGCTTCTTCCCAAATGGCTTTGAAGGTTTATTCTTCATGCTGGCCTTCCTCATGTTCGCCTTTGGTGGGATTGAACTGATTGGTATGGCAGCAGCAGAAGCGGAGAATCCGGAAAAGACCATTCCTAAAGCGATTAACCAGGTTGTTTTCCGTATTCTGATTTTCTATGTCGGTGCGTTGACCATCTTGTTATCATTAGTGCCTTGGAACCAGTTGGAACTCGGCGGTCTGGATAAAAGTCCATTCGTAATGATTTTCAGTCAGCTAGGTATTGACTGGGCAGCCCACCTGCTAAACTTCATTATTCTAACTGCTGCACTGTCTGTATATAACAGTGGTATGTATGCCAATAGCCGCATGCTTTACGGTCTGGCCAAACAAGGCAATGCACCGAAGCTCTTCCTGAAAGTAAATAAACAAGGTACGCCAATTCCTGCAGTACTCTTCTCTGCTGCTTTGATTTTTGGCTGCGTACTGTTGAACTACTTTGTACCAGAAGATGCTTTAAGCCATCTGATCTATGTGGTGGTAGGTGCCTTGGTCTTGAACTGGGCAATGATTTCGCTGACACATTTCAAGTTTATTCAGGCAATGAAAAAAGTTGGGGAAAAAACCAAATTTCCAGCACTTTGGTCTCCAGCAAGTAACATACTTGTATTAGGCTTTATTGCGACTATTCTTTACATTATGTGGACTCAGGGCTTCCAGGAATCTGTATACATGCTTCCGATTTGGGTCGTGATCATGTTTATCCTGTTTAAACTGCTCAAGACCAAAAATTAATTAAAAAGTTTTAATTGACTATTTTTTAAAGTTATTGCTTCGGCAATAACTTTTTTTTTCGTCTTTTTTGGAGTAGATTAGGGATCGTTTTGCGCCCTTAGCTTAACTGGATAGAGCAGTTGCCTCCTAAGCGACCGACGTGGGTTCGAGTCCCGCAGGGCGCACATATTTCAAATATGTGAACTAATTAACAAAAAATTTAAGCAATAATTCAATAAATCTATATTTTTTTCATTTTTTTTACTATCTCTCTATTTCTAATTAAATTTTTAAATTTCAAAAACTTATATCCTTACATTACTTTTCAATTAGTATTTTTACTCTAATTTGATGTTTTTTTGAACTACTCATTCAAACTAGAGCATTTACTCTTTTTTATATTGTGTTATTTTTGTCACATGGAGTAACAAATCAGCCATTGAAGGCATAGGAATGACTCCAAAAACAATACCAAGCTAATACCGAAAAAACGTTTTAAATACCCAAATTTGTACCTCAAGGGAAGATGAATAATGAAATTAAAAGCGCTTAGTACAGCAATGATTTTAGCAGCATTACCTATGTCAGGCGCATTTGCTGCAGCTATCGACCGTTCTGGTCAATCTATCGCAGCATTTTTACAGCCAGGTAACTATTTTGAAGCAGGGATTTCTGTTTTAGATCCAGATGTATCTGGGAAGGCTATTTCAACTGCTGGTGGCGGCAATCTTTCTGACATGGGAGATGATTACTACTTCCCCTCAGCTGCTCTTAAATTACAAGTAACAGACCACTTCTCATTTGGTTTGATCTATGACCAACCATTTGGTGCTGATGCTGCATACTCAACAAGTGACCCACTTGTTGGTCTCAATACAGGTTTGTTCCACTTAAACGGTGAAGCAACTGAAGTAGAAGTTGACACTCAAAGTTTGTCTATGATTTTTGGTTTCCAGCCAAATGAAAATTTCAACATTTATGCTGGTCCTGTTTATCAAACAATTAAAGGTAATGTTCAATTACGTGGTGCGGCATATGGTTCAGCTAACGGCCTTGGCTTATATAATGCTGATTTAGATGAAGATGGTGCAGTTGGCTGGTTAGCTGGCTTTGCTTATCAAATTCCTGAAATTGCTTTAAAAACATCTATCACTTATCGCTCTGAAATTGACCACAAAGCATCTGCTCGCGAATATGGTCAAAGTAACGTATTAGCATTTGTTGGCAGTAGCCCTGTTTACGATGTAGCAACAGATGCAAATATTACAACTCCCCAATCTGTTAACCTTGATTTCCAAACAGGGATCATGGCAAATACAGTTGCCTTTGCAAATGTACGTTGGGTGAATTGGAAAGACTTTTCTCTTGACCTAAAACAATTCGGAACTGTTGCAGATACTCTAGGTGCGCTAGGCCAGACTCCAGACAACCCAAATGGCTTTGATATTGTTGGTTATACTGATGACCAATGGTCAGCAAACGTAGGTGTAGGCCGTAAATTTAATGATCTATGGGCAGGTAATGTCTCAGTAGGTTGGGATTCTGGTGCAGGTAATCCTATATCAACTCTTGGCCCAACTGAAGGTTACTGGAATGTTGGCTTAGGACTTCAATATAGTCCAACACCTGCAACCTTTATCGCTGGTGGTGTTAAATACTTCTGGTTAGGCGATGCAAAAGCGCAAGCCGCATCTAACTTCGGATCAGATACTTATGTTGCAGAATTTGAAGACAACGATGCATGGGCATACGGTTTAAAAATCGGTTATCGCTTCTAATTCCTGTTAGTTAATAAAAACCACCTTCGGGTGGTTTTTACTGCCTCATTTATATTTTTATACACCCGCATACTATTCGATGCTTTTATCACCAATCAAATTTTTCCTGAGTTCAACTTTCTATATATTTTAATAAAAATCATTATTTGTTTATTTTCATCAAGTTAATTAAAAAAATATAGTATAAATACTCTAAGCAATCATTTTTTATAACCGCCATAGTTCATTTCTTCAACAGGGCTGAGCATTTACTCTTTTTAATTTTATGTTACTTTTCCACAACTTTTTTATTATCTTTATGAAACATTCAAGGACGAGCCATGAAACTTAAGCCAATTTCTACTGCAATTTTACTTGCAACCCTTCCAACAACAGCAGTTTTTGCAGGTGGTCTAGACCGTTCAGGCCAGTCTATTTCAGCTTTTTTACAGCCGGGGAATTATGCAGAAGCAGGCTTCACAGTTATTGATCCAACTGTAGAAGGTAAAGATATTGCAGGTAATAAAGTCAGCGATATGGGTGACGATTATTACTTCCCTAGCGCGGCGATCAAAGTACAGGCTACTGATAAAGTGTCTTTAGGTCTGTTATATGACCAGCCTTATGGCGCCGATGCAACTTATGCAGTGGAAAAGAGTGTTTTCGCTGAAAATGCTGTGAATCAAGGCACCAAAGTAGAAGTGAAAACCAATAACCTCACAGCACTCATTGGCTATCAGCCTAATGAAAACTGGAACTTCTATGCTGGTCCTGTTTACCAAACGGTAGAAGGTAAAGTATCACTTCGTGGTGCAGCTTATGGTGGCACATCAGCACTTGGTGGTTATGATATCGATCTAAAAGAAGCAGAAGCTTATGGCTGGCTTGCAGGTGCTGCATATTCTATTCCTGAAATTGCATTGAAAGCGGCAGTCACTTACCGTTCAGAAATCAAACATGATTTAGATACTGTAGAAACTTTTGGTTTAGGTGCGCTTGTCCGTCCAACCACTGAAACAGAAGTGGTTACACCCCAGTCAGTCAATGTCGATTTACAATCAGGTATTGCTAAAAATACTTTAGCCTTTGCCAATATTCGCTGGGTGCATTGGGATCAATTTGCTGTAAAACCGGCATATTTAGCTGCGGCTACTTTAGCTGCAAAAGGTAAAGCGCAAAACCTGATCGACTATAGTGATGACCAATGGTCTGTGAATTTAGGTCTTTCACGT
The DNA here is from genome assembly GCF_052044895.1 of Acinetobacter sp. 22323. Lineage (NCBI taxonomy): Bacteria > Pseudomonadati > Pseudomonadota > Gammaproteobacteria > Moraxellales > Moraxellaceae > Acinetobacter > Acinetobacter sp. 22323. The sequence goes on from NZ_JBQEOL010000017.1 coordinate 28,335, forward strand.
AAATTCACAGAAAAATGGGCTGGTTCAGCAACTGTGGGTTGGGACTCAGGTGCAGGCAACCCTGTAACCACATTAGGCCCAACTGAAGGCTATTGGAGTGTAGGTCTTGGCGGCCAATACAGCCCTGCTGCGAATTATTTTATCGCTGCCGGTGTGAAATACCTATGGTTAGGTGATGCCAAAGCGCAAACAGGTGGCAATGTCGTAGGCAGCTTTGAAGATAACAACGCCTTGGCCTATGGCATGAAAATCGGTTACCGTTTCTAATTTTTATCTTAATAAAAAAGCCGCATTCAGCGGCTTTTTTATTTCATTCAGCTTCTAATATTTAAGCTGGAATATTACGCACAGAAGCATTACGGATCGCTTCTTTTAAAGCTGCATAACCATGAATAGGTGGGAATTGTGGGAATTCTGCAATGACATTTTCAGGTGCATCAAATAAGAAACCAGCATCTGCTTCACCCAGCATGGTCGTATCATTATATGAATCACCTGCCGCGATTACACGGAAATTCAGACCATGTAATGCTTTTACTGCTTGACGTTTTTGATCAGGCTGACGCAGTTTATATGCTGAAATCATACCATTTTCATCAGTTTCTAATTTATGACAGAAAATGGTTGGCCAGCCTAACTGCTTCATTAATGGATGAGCAAACTCATAGAAAGTATCAGACAGAATAATCAGTTGGAAATGAGTGCTTACCCATTCTACAAATTCTTTGGCACCTTCAAATGGCCCCATATCTGCAATTACTTCCTGAATATCATTCAGACCCAAGCCATGCTCTTTCAAAATATTCAGACGTTGTGTCATTAACACATCATAGTCAGGAATATCACGAGTCGTTGCTTCAAGCGCTTTAATGCCTGTTTTCTTTGCAAAATTAATCCAAATTTCAGGAACCAATACACCTTCAAGATCCAGACATACGACTTCCATGAATATTCCCCTCAGTTATCATCTAAAAAATTTTCCATATCATAGCTGAAGATTCATATTTTGCATTGTTCTTTTTTAAATCTATTTTTTTCATAAGTATTTATTTTTTAGTGATAAGACTGCCAATTCTCTTCTATTAAAATACATGTGAAATTAATTAATATAGGCAGAGTCATTCCAAGCCTATATCGCCAGGATTCTCATGACCACTATTCCTACTATTGATATTGTGGATGCGCTTGCATCTGAATATGCTGATAAATCTCCAAGTGAAATTTTGGCACTTGCCCTGAATCAACCAGGTGAAATTGCCATTTCATTTTCTGGTGCAGAAGATGTTGTACTGATTGACATGGCTTCCCACCTCGGTAAACCTTTCCGTGTCTTTAGTCTGGATACAGGCCGCTTGCACGCTGAAACCTATCAATTTATCGAACAAGTTCGAAAACACTATAATATTGATATTGAAATCTGTTTTCCTGAACGTGAAGCCATTGAAAATTTGACTACTCGTAAAGGAATGTTCAGTTTCTATCAAGATGGTCATCAGGAATGTTGTGGCATCCGTAAGGTTCAACCATTACGTAAAAAACTTGCAACGCTTGATGGCTGGATTACCGGTCAGCGTAAAGACCAGAGCCCGGGTACACGGAATGAAATTCCGGTGGTTCAGGCAGATCCAGGTTTTTCAGGTCCCGGTAAACAGCTGATTAAATACAACCCACTTGCCAATTGGTCGAGTGCCGATGTATGGAGTTATATCCGTATGATGGAAATTCCATATAACCCATTGCATGAGAAAGGATTTATTTCTATTGGTTGTGAACCATGTACTCGTCCCGTTTTACCGAACCAGCATGAACGTGAAGGTCGCTGGTGGTGGGAAGAAGCAACACATAAAGAATGTGGCTTACATGCAGGCAACCTGAAAAAGTAAAATTAAATCAGACTATGTATATTTGTAAAAGGCTATCCTGAATGAGGATAGCCTTTTTAACTACGAATCTTACATTTGGTGACAAGATATCAAGTCTCCTCTTTTACCATTCATCAGGAAAGATCCTGAGGATTATCAAAGAATTTATAAAATGTTATTGAATAGATTTATTTGCAAAAAAATGTGAAATTGAACTCAATACCATTCTTTTAATGATGCATAATTATTCAGTTATACTCCCACCAGACCTAAAAAACGTATTTTCAGCAGTAGCTTTAAAAACTAAAATTTTCACATTTCAAAAACTTAGGAAGGTATAAACCTCCATGTCAATTATTAATTTTTAACTTAACAGATTAAGATTAAGCAGTTCATTTCTACGTTAAAACAGCTATACTTTCTTTACTAAAGTAATAATTCTAACAAGGCTTTTCAGATAGAGAACAGCCATATAGAGTGCAGTGAGGCAATCCACGCTATGCGTCCATTACATCCAATTGATCTTATTTTTTTATCTTTAGAGAAACGGCAGCAACCTATGCATGTAGGTGGTCTTTTTTTATTTCAGATTCCCGATAATGCACCGGCAACTTTTATTCAGGAATTGGTGCGTGATATCCGTACTTCAAAATCTATTCCAATCCCACCTTTCAATAATTATTTAAATGGCTTGTTCTGGGACGAAGATCAACAGTTCGATCTGGATCATCATTTCCGGCATATTGCCCTGCCAAAACCGGGCCGCATCCGTGAATTACTCACCTATATTTCACAGGAACATAGTGCTCTGATTGACCGTGCCAAACCACTCTGGACCTGTCATATCATTGAAGGAATAGAAGGTAATCGTTTCGCGATGTACTTTAAAATTCACCATGCTATGGTCGATGGCATTGCAGGTATGCGTCTGGTCGAGAAATCACTGTCTCATGATCCACATGGAAAAAGTATTGTGCCACCATGGTGTGTAGAAGGACCACGTGCCAAGCGCCTGAAAGCACCAAAAGTTAGTCGCATTAAAGGCGTTTTATCTACGCTGAAAGGACAGCTGGAATCTACTCCGCGTGTCATCTATGAGCTATCGCAAACTGTATTAAAAGACATGGGACGTAATCCTGATTATGTCTCCAGTTTCCAGGCCCCTTCATCCATTCTAAATCAACGTGTCAGTGCATCACGCCGATTTGCTGCGCAATCCTTTGAATTTGAGCGTCTTCGTCGTATTTCTAAAGCCTTGGGTGTAACCATTAACGATATCGTGCTGGCAATCTGTTCTGGTGCCTTACGTGAATATTTAATCAGCCAAGATGCTCTACCAAAGAAACCGTTGATTGCCATGGTACCGGCTTCTGTACGTTCTGATGACTCTGATGTATCAAACCGTATTACCATGATTCTGGCGAATCTGGGTACACATAAGGAAGATCCTTTAGAACGCCTCAAGATCGTACGTCGTAGCGTACTGAATGCCAAAGAACGTTTTAAGCGTATGAATGCCAATCAGATTCTGAACTATAGTGCTTTTGTTTATGGCGCTGCAGGTTTAAATATTGCATCAGGTCTGATGCCAAAACGCCAGGCATTTAATCTGGTGATTTCCAATGTTCCAGGTCCACAAGAACCGCTGTACTGGAATGGTGCCCGTCTGGAAGCCCTCTACCCTGCCTCTATTGTGCTCGATGGTCAGGCACTCAATATCACCATGACCAGTTATTTAGACAAACTTGAAGTGGGTCTGACCGCCTGCCGTAATTCCCTGCCTAAAATGCAGAATCTGCTTACTCATCTTGAGGACGAAATCCAGCGTTTTGAACGGATTGTCGATGGTGGCAAAACCCCAAAGCTCGCAGCAGTAAGTTAGACTGCGATGAAGACTAAAATCAAGACTAAGTTTCTAGGCAAAAATAGGTATGAACATTTTTGCCAATAATTTCATGTAATAATAAAGGGGCATATGGTGCCCCTTTATTTTTATTTGATTATTTTTTATTCAAATCATTCAAGCAATATTCAAATTTTAACTTTTCACAGTACGACATTGTTTTAATAGCTGATGGCAGACCGTACGGATCATAGATGAAGTAATCTGAACCTCATTGCCGCGTTCGTCCACAATGTATCCCGCGTGGACAGTTTTCGGTTCAAGCACGTGTTTTAGACCCTTATTAATAACTGCTTTACTTATACTCATGACACACCTCATTTTTTGCTAAGCCAAAATATTGGGAGATTGGCTTTGGCTACTGGATGTGTCTAGTATTCAGAATTCACCTGCGCTTGTAAAATTCCAGTTGTAACAAGGGTTTTACGATATTCTGTTACAATTTCAGCTGAGAATGATATCGTATTGCTCTTGCGTATATAAATTCTCAACTTGGAACTTAATCACGCGATCAATAAAGTGTTCCAGATCCGCCACAGCCGGGGCTTCTGCAGTCAGCAGTCGATCAATCACTGACGGATGTGCCACTACAGTAAATCCACTTTGTGATTGATAAGCGCGTGCGTAACGTAAAATTTCACGGAATATTTCGTAACACACTGATTCTGCTGTTTTGACGTATCCACGTCCCTGACAGGTTGGACAGGATTCGCATAACAGGTGCTCTAGAGATTCACGGGTACGTTTACGCGTCATCTCGACCAGACCCAGTTCAGATACCTGGGTAATCTTGGTTTTGGCATGATCACGTTCCAGCATTTTTTCGAACTGGTTCATTACCTCGTCACGATGCTGTGCTTCCTGCATGTCAATGAAATCAATAATAATGATCCCACCCAGATTACGCAGTCGTAACTGACGTGCAATCACCTCAGTTGCTTCCATATTGGTTTTGAAGACGGTATCTTCCAGTGAACGACCGCCGACATAGGAACCGGTATTGACATCAATCGTGGTCATGGCCTCAGTCTGATCAATCATCAGATAACCACCAGATTTTAGTGCCACACGGGTTTGTAGAGCCTTCTGGATATCATCTTCAACATTATATAAGTCAAAAATCGGGCGCTCGCCTGGATAGTGCAGCAAACGATCATTCATGCTTGGCACAAATTCTTTAACAAACTCTTTCAGTTTGCCGTGGATTTCACGTGAATCGACATAGATTTTGGCAGTGTTTTCATTGGCCAGATCACGAATCACACGCTGTGGCAGCGGCAGTTCTTCAAAGATCAGTGATGGAACAGCAATGCTCTTCTGTTTGCGCTGAATGTAGTCCCAAAGCTTGGCCAGATAAGCCATATCCTGGGCAATTTCAGCTTCATCAATGCCTTCTGCCGCAGTACGGACAATCACCGAACCGGGCAGTTTATGCTGGGCCTGAATCCGTTCAATAATCGAACGTAAACGATTACGCTCTTCTTCAGATTCAATCCGTTGCGATACGCCAATATGATTGCCATAAGGCATCAAAACCAGATAACGTGAAGGAATGGAGAGATCAGTTGAAAGACGTGCGCCTTTGGTCCCGAGCATGTCTTTCATCACCTGCACCGTCAGAATCTGACCTGACTGCAGTAATTCAAACACATTCGGTGTCGGCTGCTGACGCGGCCAGACCATATCATTGATATGCAAAAAAGCAGTACGTGACAGACCAATATCGACAAAAGCAGCCTGCATCCCTGGCAGGACACGGACCACTTTGCCTTTATATACGTTCCCCACCAGACCGCGCTTCGCGGTACGCTCGATGAACAGTTCGTTCACCGTGCCGTTTTCGATTAACGCCACACGACATTCCATCGGTGTGAAGTTAATCAATAACTCGTCAGACATAACAACACTCAAAACATTATAAGAATTCTTTTTTCAGCAGTTAATTTAGTGCTTTAACCGTCTGTAATAACTGTACCGTTTCATATAGGGGCAAACCGACTACATTAGAGTAGCTCCCCTGAATCGCGGGGATATAACGTGCTGCAATGCCTTGAATGGCATAACCGCCTGCCTTGCCTACCGGTTCACCAGTCGCCCAATAACTTTCCATATCATGGGTGGTGAGTGATTGAAATTCAACCTGTGTTCTTACCACTATACTGTATTTTTCATTTTTTGTGCGTACGCAGACACCGCTAAATACATCATGTTTACGGCCTGATATTTTAGCCCACATTACAAAGGCATGCTGTTTGGATTCAGGCTTACCCAGAATCTCGTTATCAACCCCCAAACTTGTGTCTGCAGCAATAATAATTGCATCTGGATAACACTCGGCCACGGCATCCGCTTTGGCACGTGCCAAACGTTCAACATAAGCCGCAACTGACTCATTGGGCAATACGGATTCGTCAATATCAGGACTGTAAATCTCGAACTCTAATCCCAACTGTTGCAGCAGTTCACGGCGTCGAGGTGAACTGGAGGCCAGAATCAAATGCGCCATTTTCTGAGCAGATAATATAGAACAGGCCATACCATAACGCTAGTCAGTATCGGTAGCCAGTGACGTGGAATCGAGAACTGCACGCCGCTAATGATCTGAGCAAAGAAGGTCAGCATCAGATGGGCAACGAGTGCCAATGTAGCAATAATCCAGAGATTGCTAAAAGTCAGGATACGGCGCTCACGGGTCAGGAAGCGCGCCATAAAGGCAATAATAATAAAACTCAGCGCATTCAGACCTAAAGGTGCATCCAATAGCAGATCCAGCAAAATCCCGGTACTAAACGCGAACCAAATCCCGCACCAGGTCGGCTGGCAGAGCACCCAGAACAGCATCACCATCAGCATAAACTGCGGACGCCAGCCAGAGAGCGAATAAGATAAAGGATAGACCACCAGAACCGAGGCAAAAATTACTGAAATAATAATCGGGAATAATGGATCCCGATGGGTTCTGGACTGCATTTTAGCGATCGACATGTGGCTGCTCCATCGCTAATGAATCAGAGAACAGCACTACCACATGATGACCACCAGCCAGCTGTGCTGCCGGAATCACATCAATCTGGGCAAATTCACCTGAATTATGACGTTGTACTTTGGAGACGGTGCCAACCAGATAACCTGCCGGAAAATGCTGTCCCAAACCTGAGCTATAAACTTTTTCACCGACTTTGATGTTGGCACTGGTCGGTACATATTCCATTTTCAGACGCCCAAGATCACCCGTCCCCGAGACGATGGCACGCATTCCGGTGTGTTCCAGACGTACTGAAAGTGAATGTTCTTTATCTGAGAGCAGCATGACACGGCTACTATGCGGATAGACACTAATGATCTGCCCCATGATCCCCTTGTCATCCAGCACAGTCTGTCCTATCCGTAGGTGGCTGTTAGAACCCCGGTTAATCACGATGATATGACGCAGCGGATCGGCATCAGTACCAATCACTTCTGCAATTTCCATACGTCCATCAATAATTAAAGGCGTGTCCAGTAGCCCGCGCAGACGGGTATTTTCAGCAGACAGTTCAGAAATTTTTTGTAAGCGTACCTGCGCCTGTAACAGCTCAGCCTGCATCGCGGTATTTTCACGACGCAGTTGTGCTTCAGACTTGGTTTGTTGATTCAGCCATTCTCGCGACAATACAGGATAACTGGCCACGGCATATATCGGATTATATGCCGCATTCAGCACATCCCTTGCAGGTTGAACCAGATGAGGCATGCGCCAATCAAAGAAAAGCACCACCAGACAGGTCACCAACGCAATGACGAATGAGCGAAAAGATGGCGGTTGTCGAGAAAACAGATGTGTTTGCACCCGCCGTGTCCTGTTCTTAGCCTACGAATAACATGTCATGATTTGGGTTATCGAAGAATTCGAGAACCTTACCCCCACCACGTGTTACACATGACAGTGGATCTTCTGCAACCACCACAGGAAGACCAGTTTCTTTGGCAAGAAGCTTGTCCAGGTTACGTAGTAATGCACCACCACCCGTTAATACGATCCCGCGCTCAGCAATGTCTGAAGACAGTTCAGGAGGGGTTTGCTCCAGTGCAGATTTCACAGCAGACACGATATATTGCAATGGGTCAGAAATTGCCTGAGTCACTTCATCAGAAGTCACCGTAATTGCGCGCGGCACACCTTCAGCCAAATTACGACCACGAACTTCAATTTCCAGTGGTTTTGCACCTTCATCCGGAAGCGCCATACCGACTTCTTTTTTAATAATTTCAGCAGTCGTTTCACCGATTACGCAACCATGTGCTTTACGCACGTAGTTAATGATCTGTTCATCAAATACATCACCGCCAATACGCAATGAGTCTGCATAAACACAGCCCTGCAGCGAGATGATCGCGATTTCTGTTGTACCACCGCCCACGTCCACAACCATCGAACCACATGCCTGCTCTACCGGCATGCCAGCGCCAATTGCAGCTGCCATCGGTTCTTCAATCAAACGTACTTCACGCGCGCCAGCGTTATACACGGCTTCACGGATCGCACGACGTTCAACTAGAGTAGATTTACATGGAACACACACCACAACACGTGGTGCAGGCGGGAATAAACGTTTTTCGTGAACCTTGCCGATGAACTGATTCAACATGGTTTCAGTGACTTCAAAGTCTGCAATCACGCCATCTTTCATCGGGCGGATTGCTGAAATATTTGCCGGGGTACGACCAAGCATTTGTTTCGCGTCAAGACCTACGGCAGCAACAATTTTTTGTGAACCACTATGACGGATTGCTACAACCGTCGGTTCATTTAATATAATGCCTCGTCCTGGCGCATAAATAAGTGTATTTGCAGTACCTAAATCAATGGCTAGATCTGGCGAAAACAAGCCTATTAGTCGTTTTAGAATCACGGGGACGTTCTCAATTAAACTTTATATGGACGCAAGGTGGCAACTTTAACTAAATGTGATGCTTTGGACAAGTCAATCGCTTATCATAACGCATGATAATTTGATTTTTTTTTAATACTGATTAGGTAATGTTATGTCTACATCGGATGCACAGCATTCTGCAGATTTAAATGCAGAAACAGTTTCGGCTATTGCGAACCTTGCACGATTATCTCTGAATGATACGCAATCTGCTGAATATGCTCAAAGTTTAAATAAAATTTTAGGCATGATGGAAACGCTGAAAGGTATCAATACTGACGGTGTTGAACCATTAAAAAGCCCTTTCGACCATCCTCAGCCATTACGTGAAGATGTAGTGAGTGAAAGTAATCACCGTGATGAATATCAGGCAGTTGCGCCAGCGGTACAGGACGGCTTGTACCTTGTCCCTCGCGTAATTGAGTAATTACTATCCAGTTCAATCTTTTTATTAAATTAAACGTAAAGAATTATTTCTCATGACAGATTTACACCGCCTATCAATTCGTGAACTTACCGAAGGTTTGGCCAATGCTAAATTTTCATCACGCGAATTGACTGAACATTACTTAAAACGCATCGAAAAAGTGGATGCTCAAGTGAAGTCATACGTGACTGTGACCGCTGAGCAAGCACTGGCACAAGCCGATGCTGCTGACGCACTGCGTCGTGCTGGTAGCGCAAATGTGCTGACTGGTGTGCCCATTGCACATAAGGATATCTTCTGTACCCAAGGCATTAAAACGACTGCTGGTTCTAAAATGCTGGACAATTTTATCTCTCCTTACGACGCGACCGTTGTAGCGAAAGGTAAAGCTGCGGGCCTGGTGACACTTGGTAAAGTGAACATGGACGAATTCGCCATGGGTTCAACTTCCGAATCATCTTACTTTGGCGCGACCAAAAACCCTTGGGCACTGGATCATGTTCCGGGCGGTTCTTCAGGCGGTTCTGCTGCGGTTGTAGCGGCTGATCTGGCACCATTTGCAACCGGTACTGATACTGGTGGTTCGATCCGTCAGCCAGCCTCTTTCTGTGGTCTGACTGGTCTGAAACCGACTTATGGCCGTGTATCGCGTTTCGGTATGATTGCCTATGCTTCATCACTGGACCAAGGTGGTCCAATGGCACGTTCTGCGGAAGACTGTGCTTACCTGATGAATGTGATGGCAGGCCACGATGCTAAAGACTCTACTTCAATGGAAAAAGAAGTAGATGATTATGTGGCAAACCTGAATGGCACATCTGTGAAAGGCCTACGTATTGGTATTCCAAAACAGTACTTCAATGTTGAAGGTCTTGCCGCTGATGTAAAAGCACGCGTTGAAGAATCCTTAAAAAAACTGGAAGAAATGGGCGCTATTCTGGTTGAGATTGATCTCAACATGACGGAAGCCTATGTGCCGACTTACTATCTGATCGCACCTGCTGAAGCATCTTCTAACTTGTCACGCTATGACGGCGTGCGTTATGGCTACCGTTGTGAAGAGCCTAAAGATCTTCTCGACCTGTATAAACGTTCCCGTTCAGAAGGTTTCGGTTCTGAAGTTCAGCGTCGTATCCTGATTGGTACCTATGCCCTGTCTGCTGGTTATTACGATGCTTATTATGTAAAAGCACAGAAAGTACGTCGCTTGATTCAACAAGACTTCTTGAAAGCATTCGAATCAGTTGATGTGATTGCTGCCCCATCTGCGCCAACCACAGCATATAAAATCGGTGCGGATTTAACACCGGTTGAAATGTATCTGGGCGATATTTATACGCTTGCAGTGAACCTGGCAGGTCTTCCTGCGATTAACGCGCCTGTTGGTTTTGACCATAACAACTTGCCGGTTGGCTTACAGCTGATTGGTAACTACTGGTCAGAATCTCAACTGTTGTCTGTGATACACCAGTATCAACAAGCAACAGATTGGCATACAAAACGCGCTGCAATTGCTGAGGAGAACGCATAATGGCGAAGAACAACGCTAAACCTAAATCAAACCTGATTGATGGTTGGGAAGTCGTTATTGGTATCGAGATTCACACTCAGCTTGCGACCAAATCTAAAATCTTCTCGGGTTCATCAACTGAATTTGGTAATGATCCAAACACTCAGGCCAGCCTTGTAGATTTGGCGATGCCGGGCGTATTACCGGTATTAAACAAAGAAGTTGTGGATCTTGCAATTCGCTTTGGTCTGGGGATTGACGCTTACATTGACCAAGCATCTGTGTTCGCACGTAAAAACTATTTCTACCCGGACTCTCCAAAAGGCTATCAGATCAGCCAAATGGATAAGCCGATTGTGGGTTTGGGTCATATCGACATCCAGCTTGAAGATGGCACAACCAAACGTATTGGCGTGACGCGTGCTCACCTTGAGGAAGATGCAGGTAAATCGATTCATGACCAGTTTGAAGGCATGTCAGGCATCGATTTAAACCGTGCAGGTACACCTTTACTTGAAATCGTATCTGAACCGGATATGCGTTCGGTTGAAGAAGCGGTTGCTTATATCAAAGCGATTCATACCTTAGTGCGTTGGTTAGGGATCTCTGACGGTAACATGGCGGAAGGTTCGTTCCGTGCCGATTGTAACGTGTCTTTACGTCGTCCGGGTCAACCATTCGGTACACGTTGTGAGTTGAAAAACCTGAACTCATTCCGTTTCATTGAGCAAGCGATCAATGTTGAGATTGAACGTCAAATGGAAATTCTGGAATGGGACGGCACCATCGACCAGGAAACTCGTCTGTTCGACCCTGTGAAGATGGAAACCCGGTCAATGCGTTCTAAAGAAGAAGCGAACGATTACCGCTACTTCCCTGATCCAGACTTGTTGCCTGTGGTAATTCCAGATGCGCAAATCGAAGCGATTAAAGCGCAAATGCCTGAGCTGCCTGCTGCACGTCGTGCGCGTTTCGTGGCTGACTTCGGTGTGACTGAATACGATGCTCACGTACTGACACTGACTCGTGAAATGTCAGAGTTCTACGAAGAAGTTGTCGCTGCTGCTGGCGGTGCTGCGCAAGGTAAGATTGCTGCAAACTGGGTGATGGGCGAATTCTCAGGGGCGCTCAACAAAGCAGGCTTAGATTTGGCTGATTCTCCTGTAACTGCTGAAAAGCTTGGCGGTATGATCGCGCGTATTGTGGACAACACGATTAACGGTAAGATCGCGAAGCAAGTATTCGGCTTTATGTGGGACGAAGGCAAATCTGCGGACGAGATTATTGCGGGAAAAGGCTTGAAACAGGAAACTGATACAGGCGCAATTGAAGCGATTATTAAGGAAGTGCTTGCTGCGAACGAGAAGATGGTTGAAGAGTACAAATCTGGTAAAGAGAAAGCGTTCAATGGTCTTGTTGGTCAAGTGATGAAAGCAGCAAAAGGTAAAGCTAACCCTGCTCAAGTGAATGAGTTGATGAAGAAATTGATTGGTTGATTTAATCGCTAATTAATTGATTTCATGTTATAAAAACCTCGCTTAATGCGGGGTTTTTATTAGAGAATAGACATGTCATTTCAAACACCAATTACAATTGCATCAGCTTTAGACAAAATTGATAAAAATCAATACCTACTACCTGCTATTCAACGTGAATTTGAGTGGGAACATACAAGAATAGAATGGTTATTCGATTCGATTATGCGAGGTTATCCTATAAGTTCTTTCTTATTTTGGAATGTCAGTGAAAATACTGCTAAAAACTATAAATTTTATAAATTCATTAACTCATATCGTGAATTCTATAAAACACATAATGAAGAGTTTTCAACTAATGGTATTAACTCATTTCAAGCTATTCTTGATGGTCAGCAACGGCTTACCTCGCTATATATAGGTCTTAAAGGTAGTTATGCATATAAAGAGTATAGGAAAAAGTGGGAAAATACTGAATACTCCATTCCCACACGCCACTTATATTTAAATGTAACTCAACCACTTACTGATGACGAAGAAGGTAGAATTTATAATTTTTCATTTTTAAAGCAAGACGATACAAACCTTTCAGAACTATTCGATTATCAAAATAACTATTGGTTCAAAGTTAGTAAGATTCTTAATTATAATTCAGCTTCTGACTTGGATGACTTTATTGATAATATTGATGAAACTATTAAAGAAAGAGAAAAAGTTAAATTCGCGAAAAAATCAATCAGACAACTTAGAAAAAGCATTTTAGAAGATAAGCTAATAAATTACTTCCTTGAAGAAGAGCAGTCTCTAGACAAGGCTTTAAATATCTTTATACGTATTAATAGTGGAGCAAAACCACTTAGTTTCTCAGACTTACTAATGTCTATTGCTGTTGCGAATTGGGAAGTCAAAGATGCAAGAAAAGAAATCCACCAACTTGTTGATAACATCAGAGAAAAAGGATTTAACATTTCTAAAGATTTGATTTTAAAAACTTATTTGTATTTATATAGCAGAGACATTAAGTTTAGGGTCACTAATTTTTCAAAGCAAAATGCGCAAAAATTTGAGGCTGAATGGGAACAAATTCGAAACACCATTCTTGAAACATTCAATCTCTTGAAAACTTTTGGTTTCAATGAAGTGACTTTAACTTCTAAAAATGCAGTTTTACCAATTATTTATTACTTGTTTCATAGTAAAAAATATGAATCTTTCAGCAACAAAACCTGTTATAAAGAGGATAGAGAAAATATCAAAAATTGGTTACATAAAGTATTAATTAAACAAGTATTTGGTGGTACGTCTGATAATACACTTTCTCAAATTAGAAAAGCTTTTACAGAAGATTTCGATCAATATTATCTAAACCAAGATATCCAACAATTTCCATTGGGTGAAATTTTAAATCTCATTAAAAAAGATACTGCAATTAATCAAGAATTTATTGAGGACCTACTAAACTCTCAGATGGAAAATAAATACACATTCTCAATATTAAGTTTACTTTATCCAAATTTAGACTATAAAAACAATAACTTTCACAAAGATCATATTCATCCAGCGACAAGCTTTAAAGATTTATCCTTAGAAAACAAGTCTAAGTATGACTGGTATGCATACAATAGTATTTGCAACCTACAAATGTTAGATGCAAATGAAAATATGTCTAAGAATGGAAAAAGTCTTATAGAATGGGTTGATTTGGAAACAGAATCAAAAGACAGAGTTACCTTCCTGAAAAATCACCTAATACCAAATATTGATTTAGAATTAAATAACTTTGATCAATATTTTCAAAGCAGAAAATCCTTATTATCTACAAAACTTCTAGAACTTTTAATTTAATGGCTTGCTCAGTCAGATTTGAATCTCTAGCACTTGTTCAATTTTTAAATTAATTCTTTATACAGGGCATCCAAGTTTTTACTTTAAAAGGGAGACTTTGTCACGTTAGCCATTTGACACACATATTTCCCTCTCCTTTTAGGAGAGGGTTAGGGAGAGGTCTTAAAATCAAGCACAAGAGAGGGCTCTTTGCAAGCAAGCACAAGTAAGACCTAAAAAGCTCTTTAAATACTGCATACCACCACAACATAAACATATACCCCAAAGATCTTTGATTATTCACCTACCTGTCACCCAAAATTCAGGTACAAGGAGAAAAATCAATGATCAACCAACTTTGGAATACAGTCTGGGCTAGACATCATAAAACTAAGGATCTATTCAAACGTTTAAACCCTCATTTCATTTTGTCTCAACAGATTCAAGCGAATTCAGATTCAACTGACAACATTCAGTCTAATACTAAACAACGTAACGGATTCAACGGCTCATACAATAAAACCCAATGGCTCGGATTATTCCTCGGTCCATTGGTATTTGCATGGTTATACTTTGGCATGAGCTTTGAAGGCTTATCTTCAGAAGGCCAAGGTGTTTTAGCACTCACCGCCTGGCTTTCCATCTGGTGGATTTTAGAAGTTTTACCTTTAGGCATTACCTCTTTGCTGCCTATTGTCGTGATGCCTATGATGGGGACTTTGACCATCGCCAAAGTAACATCCAGTTATACTGACCCGAATATTTTCTTATTCTTAGGTGGCTTTGCAATCGCGATTGCGATTGAAAAATGGAATCTGCATGAACGCATTTCATTAGGCATTATCAGTTTTTCCGGGTCCACCGTAAATGGTCTGATATATGGATTCATGTTTGCAACAGCGTTTTTGTCCATGTGGATTTCAAACGTAGCAACGGTCATGATGCTATTACCGATCGGAATGGCAATTGTCTATAAAATCATTTCTTTACTTAAACAAGAAGCAAGTCACGATCCGGATGATGAGGTCAAATTTACTAAAGCGATTGTTTTTGCAATTGGATTTGGTGGCATTATCGGTGGCAGTGCAACCCTGATTGGTACCCCACCCAACCTGATTCTAGCTGGATTGGTCAAAGAAATTTATGGTTATGAAATTGGATTTGCGCAATGGTTCATTTTCGCTTTTCCCCTTTGCTTGATTCTAGCCATATTCACTACCTTCTGGTTGACCAAAATTGCCTATCCAATGAAAGCGAAGAAAATTACTGAAGGTAAGGCATTTATTCAGTCGGAAAAAACCCGCTTAGGCAAAATGTCCTATGAAGAAAAAGCGGTCGCAATCATATTTGCAGTAACTGCATTTATGTGGCTAACCCGTACATTTATCTGGAAAGATATTATTCCAGGCATTTCCGATACCATGATTGCTATTACAGCTGCTATGGCACTTTATGCAATACCTGCAACGGATGGGAAACGCCTTTTAAATGCAGATTCGCTTAATGAAATGCCTTGGGATGTTTTATTACTGGTCGGGGGTGGCCTTGCCTTGGCTGCTGGTTTTAGTAATACAGATCTTTCACAGTGGATTGGTCAGCAGTTACTGCTATTAAAAAATATGCCATATTTAATTGCATTATTATTAACAACAGCACTAACGATTAGTATTACTCAAGTCTCGCCAAATACTGCTGTAACGACAATTTTTGTGCCGATTGCCGCTACTTTGGCTCTAGCCCTAGATGTACACCCCTTACCTTTAATGACAGCTGCTGCACTGGGTGCCGGTTTTGCATTTATGCTGCCTATTGGCACACCATCTCAAGCCGTTATCTTTGCCACAGGTAAAGTGAGCATTCGGGATATGCTTATGCAAGGGACATTAGTCACCATTCTCGCTACCCTTTTAATCGTAGCTTCAGTCTATTTTATTTTCCCGTTTGCTTTTGGATTGGATTTATTCAGCTTCCCAGAAGCATGGAAATAAATACTTATATTTAGCACATCATAAAAATCCTCCAATATCGGAGGATTTTTTATTTCATATTATTTGCTTCTGATCGAACCCAACTTATTCCAAATATCTGGCGTTAAAAACGTGGTTACCAGCTTATTCAAATCTACATAACGCAATATACCTTTAAGCTGATTGTTGATTTCAGGATTCTTTAAAATTTCCTCACCTGTACTACGTCCGAGTCCCTGAAAACTATTCCCCACAGCCTCCAGACCTTCTGCCTGAATCACTGCTTTGGTCTGTGCTGAACATTGCTCCACTAAAATACGCTGCAATACCGTCGCCAGATTCTTATCCAGTGCTTCCTTTTGAGTCGCGGTCACATTGCTAAAAGCCTTTAAGTCAGGGTGTGCAGACAAGGCCACAAAGGTCCATTGCATCACCGTAGTTTTATCGGCAGTTGTAGTAGACCTCTCCAGACAATTACTGAGTTGATCGACCGTTGGGCCCGCATTTGCTATTTGCACTACTCCCAACAAGGCAGTTGCCATCAGCGCAGAACGAACGATTTGGGAAAATCTGTGGCTTACAAGGGAAACATAGCGAGACATAAGCAAACTCCGATGAACAGTTTGCCCTTTGTACCACAAAGCATAACAGTTCATCTGTTATTGCATTGCAAAATCAATCTGATTTTTAGCAAAGTACTTGGCGCGTTGATTACGCTAGGCATTCACCCAGTTTCAAAATAAAAATGCCACGTTTCTAAAGCGTGGCATTCTTATCGATTAAAGTTAGATTCTTTTAATTGAGCTGTTTCAACATATTCTTGGCACCCGCATGATTATATTGCGATGCCAGTCCGTTCAGGACGCGTTGAGCCTGTCCTTTGGCATTTGGAAAACGGCTGCTATACGTCGAAATACTGGTCAGACAACGCGCCACCAACATACCGGATTCAGTATAAACCCGCGTTCCTTCTGTGCCTTGCTGCTTACCATAGTTATAAGCACGCTGGGCATTATTACAGGCATTATTCAAATTTCTACCATTATTAATGTCACGCCGGGCAGTCACATACAACTTCATTTGCTGCTGTTGTGGGGTTTCGTTCACACTCGCACGTGGAGCGGCAACTGTCACCGGCTTAGGCTCTTTCTTCTCGACTTCGGCTTTGGCCAGTTCTTTGCGCTCAAGCTCTTTACGATCGTGGTCTTTCTGTTCTGCTGTTGGTTTTGCTGCTACAGACGTTTTGGCAGTAGCCGTTGCCTTCACCACATTGACCTGTTTCTTGGCTGTCTTTGCAGTGCTCGCAGCCGCCTGATAAAAATTATGTGCTTCAGCTGTTTTCATTAGTCGGGTCAGCAACCGAACGTTACGGGTCTTGCTATTATTTTCTGCCTGACGTTCCGCAACAGGTTCAATCGACACAATCCAGCTTTCCGCAAGATCACCCATCGTACATTTATAGGCACCGATTCCCTGTACAACACCTCGATTTGCAGCGAGACGTGTACGCTGGGCAGAATCATTCACCAGACCAAATTTGCTCTTATATAGCAGGGATAACTTACCCCCCTGTTCATGGCAATATTGCGTCATGACTGAACGTGGATACATGGCCTGAGTGGTATTATGGCGCTGTTGTTGATCCCATAGATAGACATAGTCTTTCGCCTTGCCATCTGACTGATTGATGCCCCGTTTCACAATCAATTCTTGGGGACTGTGAAAAGGATGTAATATATTTTTCTTTGCGCCTTGCATGCTATTACACGCTGTCAAGCTCATCGTTATTGTTATCAATAAAAATACTTTCAGTTTCACCGTAAATATCTCAACCCAAAGCATCTACATAAAATAATGCAAAACTGTGCAAACAACAAATACAAGCATCTGATTAATAGAATTATTTTCAAATTTAAAAATATCAAAAATGATAACTATGAGACATTTTAATGGTTATTTTTGAAATTATTTGCATTAACTTTCATGTGGTGCAGTATTATTTTTGAGATAAAACCTGCTCAAGAAAAAAGACCAAAGAAGGAAGTACGTACTTCTTTGGTCACTCATCTGGCAGGCTGGATCGAGCTTTTATACTTGTATAGCAAACCACTCTCCACCATACGCATTCAGTTTATGAGCATTAAAATACTTAATTTTCATCAACGTACATTTATTATTTTTATACGTCAGCGGGGTTGAAAATTAAGTACCAAACACGTTTGGCCCTTAGGATTCTAGTCAAGCGAATATTCACTGAATATCCCCAAATTGGGAGGTTTTACAAATATTTTGCCTATAATTGACCGTTCATCGGATACTCCGGCCAATCCTGAGTTGATATAAAAAAGACCCGCCATAAGGCTGGTCTTTTTAAAATACCAAACACTATTTTTTAATGAATATGAGATTCAAACGCTTTCAGACGCTTGTAGATCGACATTAACTCGATAATCTTTGGCCAAGACAAAATCAGGTACTGGAATGATTCACGGACCTTATTAAACACATTCAGGATCTGCATCATCAGACCCAAAGTAATTGCTCCCGCTGCAATACTCGGAAATAGCACAAACAGGCCATAGATATTGTCGAGCTGCAAATACCAGATCCGTACCATATTGAAATAGGCATAGTGGAAATACAGGCGGAAATAATTCCAGCGCACCCGGCTAAACAGCTCTTTTAGTGTCAATGGCTGGGCACGTTCGGCATGATCTTCCCCATATACCAGTTCTTTACGGTAAGCCGCTTCGACTTTCTGGTTATTAAACTCCAGTCCTGGCAGTTTCATACCAACGACCATTAATACCACTGTACCAAAGACCGCCCAGCCCAAGGATGCCCAGACCAGCGCGTGACTAATTTCACCTACAATCGGTAAGGTCTTGACGTGACTTGAAAGCTTGTACAGAACTGGCAAAAAAGCCATCAGCAACATAAACGATTCAATAAAGGAAACGCCAAGTTCTTCAGTGCTGCGAGCAAAGCGCATGGTATCTTCCTGAATACGCTGTGACGCCCCCTCAATATGCCGCAGCTTTTCCCAGTAAGCCGTATAGTAATCATTCATTGCTGTCCGCCAGCGGAACACATAATGACTGACAAAGAACATGTTAAATACTGCCAGGGTGACATAGATCATCGCGATATAGATAAAGACCAATGCGCCCTGATAGAGCAAAGTTACGTCCCCACCACCACTGGTCAGCATCTTCTGGATCTGGTCATAGAACGGACTGTACCATTCATTCAGCACAACATTGACCTGAACTCCAAACCAGATATTGAACAGGATAAAGGCCGAACCCCACACCGACCAGCGCTGCCAGGGATGGCGCGCTACCACATACCAGAATCCTGCAAAAAGCGCAGTTGCAGTCAGGAACCAGAGATAGAACCACAGGAATTTCTGTGACCAGAAACGGCTGATATCAATCGCCATCGTCGCTTCATGGTAGCCTTCGCTAAAACCCACATAACTGCCCCAGCTTGAACCTCCACTATGCCAGATCGCGAGGTTGATAAAGAACCACACCACCACGCTGAGAAAAAACCAGACGGGTTTTGGAAAGAAAGACTTAAACATGTCCTTTGCATGCTCCTTATTTTTAGTAGACCTCAGGTCAATCAATCATGATGAAATCTGCAGCAGTGTAAAGCAGTTCACAACAGGTTTTTCAACCTGATCAAAAAAATATCTGCCTGAAAACTGCTTATTTTTATCAATCTATTTATAAGCATGAATCATTATGTATGTAGTTAACTGAATACTTATGTGACGAATCCTGTGATCCATCCTTTGTTGGTTTTAACATCAGTTAACAAGCCTGTACAGAACAGATACGATATATGGTTATTTTCCATCCTACACTACAGCGATATGCACTATTGAAAGGGATCATTCCAATTTTTCATTTTGCAAAAACTATTAAATAACAAAGAAAAATTATGCTATCCTTGAATGAATAGTAAACATAATAACCGCGGGAAGTTAACTCATGGAAAGCTCTGTAATTGAACTACTGAAGCCAATCACCTTGGAAAAAGAAAACTGCACGCCAATTATTTATGAAGAAGGTACAGTGCTGAAAGTAGTTATGCAAACACCAACCAGTCTATTGGTCACTACAGACAACCAGTTTAACTTTACTGTTGCACTAAAAGATGAAAATACAATCTGGAGAGAATTGTAATTCTGCTGATTCAAAGTTTGGTCTGGGTTGTTGTATGTTTTACTTCTTCTCCTGAATACAGATCAACACCTGCCTGACAGTATTATTATTTTAATCCTAAAGCTGAAAACAGATAAAAAAACCTCCCATCACATCGGGAGGTTTTTTTATTGTCTTAAGAAAAATGTAGAATCTTGAGACCTACTACACAATCAATATGCCAGCTTTAGCAGGAAGCGGAAAAAGCCTGCAATGAGAGCCATTGTGACAAAGCCTGCAAGCCATAACACAATAAACCAACCTGCCCGATTCAGTTTCATCCTGTTTCCTCCACAAGCCTAATGATAGCCATCATCACCTACCCGTACCTTATCCCGGAACACCCAATAAGACAGACCGGTATAAAACAGGATAATTGGGATGAGGATCAATGCACCAATCAAGGAAAACAGCTGACTGCTTTGCGGTGCGGCGGCTTCCCAAAGGGTAACACTTGGCGGAATGATATAAGGCCAAAGGCTAATGAGAAAACCGGTATAAGCCAGGATCACCAGCGCCAAGGTATAGATAAACGGTGCAAATTCCTGACGGCGTTTACAAGCACGCAGCGCCATAAATGTAAATAATACAACCAGTATCGGCACCGGACTGAAATAGAAAATCTGTGGTTGACTAAACCAGCGCTCGGCAATCTGTTGATGTGCCAGTGGCGTATACAGACTAACTGCTCCAAAGACCAGTAATAACACAATGATAAGTTTTGGCATCAGCTGGAACATCTTGTCCTGTAACTCGTGGTCGGTTTTAAAGATCAGCCAGCCACAACCTAGAGTTGCATACAGGATTACCACACCTACTCCGGTAAACAGCGAAAATGGAGTCAACCAGTCCAGTCCACCACCGCTATAAATGCCATTCGTGGTTTTAATGCCCTGAATATAAGCGCCAAGAATTACGCCTTGCAAGAAAGAGGTCAGAAGCGAACCGCCAATAAAAGCGATGTCCCACCAGTGCCTGCCACGATGTGCCTTAAAGCGAAATTCAAAAGCAACTCCTCGGAAAATCAGTGAGATGACCATCAGGATAATCGGCATATATAGCGCGGACAGCACGGTTGAATAGACCAGTGGAAAGGCTGCAAACAGACCTGCTCCACCGAGTACCATCCAGGTTTCATTACCATCCCAAACCGGTGCCACGGTATTCATCATCACATCGCGTTCATGCTGATCCTTAAAGAAGGGAAACAGAATGCCTATACCCAGGTCAAAGCCATCCAGTACCACATACATCAGTACACCGAGCGCGATGATCGCAATCCAGATCAATGACAGGTCAATCATTTGTTATTCTCCTGATCACGTTGAGCACGGTCATCCTCTTCATTTTGCTCAAAGGTACTCATTGGACGTTTAGACGCACGGATGACTTCACCCTCAGTATGCGGACGGGCATGGATAAATTCTGGTCCCTTATGCATCATTTTCAGCATGTAATAAATCCCGACACCAAATACGACACAATAGACCACTACAAAGATAATCAGAGTAAGTCCTACCTGTTCAGCTGATACAGGTGAGAGTGCATCACGAGTGCGCATAACCCCATAGACCACCCATGGCTGACGGCCCACTTCCGTAGTAAACCAGCCTGCCAGTAAAGCAATAAATCCGGAAGGTCCCATGAAAAAGGCGAATCGGTGCAACCAGCGGGCTTCATAGAAACGACCCGTTTTACGCAAGATCAGACCCGCCAGCGCCATCAAAAGCATCAGCATGCCCAGACCGACCATGATGCGGAAGCTCCAGAACACTACCAGCGAGTTTGGGCGGTCTTCAGGCGCAAAATCTTTTAGACCCTGCACTTCACCGTCCATACTATGGGTCAGAATCAGGCTGCCCAAGTTTGGTATGCCGATAGCATATTTGGTTTCTTCGGCTTCCATATCTGGAATACCAAACAGATAAAGTGGCATGCCTTCACCACGGTTAGTTTCCCAGTGTCCTTCAATCGCAGCAATCTTGGCTGGCTGATATTCACGGGTATTTAAACCATGAAAATCTCCTACAATTACCTGTAGGGGTGCCAGCACCAGAATCATCCACATCGCCATGGAAAAAGACTTTTTGACCAGTGCATCACGGCGACCTTTAAGTAGATGCCAAGCAGCTGTAGCCGCTACCAGCAGTGCCGAAACCAGAAAGGCAGCAATCCCCATATGCAATAGACGATACGGAAAAGACGGGTTAAACACGATAGCAAACCAGTCCTGCGGCATGATGATGCCATTTTCAATAATAAAACCCTGCGGGGTCTGCATCCAGCTATTAGAGGACAGAATCCAGAACATGGAAATACAAGTGCCGAGGGCAACCATTACCGTAGCAAAAAAATGGGTTTTCGGACCGACCCGATCCCAGCCAAAGAGCATGATACCGAGGAAACCGGCTTCCAGGAAAAAAGCCGTTAAGACTTCATAAGCCAGTAGCGGTCCAGTGACACTTCCAGCCACCCTGGAAAATTCACTCCAGTTGGTGCCGAACTGATAACTCATGACCACACCAGAGACCACCCCCATACCGAAGGCCAATGCAAAGATTTTGATCCAGAATTTAAACAGATCCCGGTAAACTGGATCCTGGGTTTTCAGCCAGCGCCATTCCAGGACGGCCAGAAAGCTGGCCAAACCGATGGAAATCGCAGGGAAAATAATATGAAAGGAGACAGTAAAGGCAAATTGGATACGTGCCAGTTCCAGCGCAGTTAAACCTAAATCCATGTCATCACCTTATTGTAGAAGTTGTTGGTGAGAGAACTTCAGCTTAAACAGCTGAAATGGCTTCATTATTTTGTAGTCTAGGCCGTATACGATTTTCACAATGTTGCAAATCTGTAGGACTTTAATATCTGCATTCTGCCCTTTTTCCAAGCTGAGCGGCTTCGCTCCGCCATGGGTCAACCATGCGAAATTTGTGATGTTCATGTTATTTCACTCTTTAAAACGTTTTAGATAGCGGCAAGGTCATGCCTTACCGGACTTGGCGTATTAAAGCGTGACAGGAGGTGCCCTGCCTTGCGGTAGCAAATACAGCCGTTGCAGGGAAAAATAGACATGTCGGTAAGCCGATTTATAGAAACTCAGCTTGACCTGAATCCGGTCAATGACCTCATCAATACCAAAATTAAATGGCAGAACAATGTCACCATATACGGTACAGTACTGGCATTGATGGTTATGTTCATTATGGTCATGATGATGGCCGGATTCGGCCCCCAGATGGTCAATCAACGCATGATAGCTTGCGTGTACATGCTGATGCTGCTTCGGTGAGAGAAGATTATGTGTAATAGAGAGACAGACCGGGGCAATATGGTATTGCTCCGGTAATAGCGGCTGTAAATATACAGCAAACTGTAATAGCAGCGTTGCACATGCCAACAGTAACCCACTACGTTTCAGCAAAACATTCTCTCGAATTGACCGAAGTGAAGAAATATTGAGGCTGAGCTTAGATCAAAATCCAAGCATTATACTCAACTTTAATATTACAACCTTATAATATATATATTTATTATGAAAGCCTTATTTTCATTCTTAATTTTTATAAATTTTTGAATATAAGAAATTAATTTTCATGTTCCAGAGCTTATTCATTTCAGGAAAAGTACAACCGCATACTTTGAACAGGAATGCGCCAAGCCACAAAAATAATATCTAAATTGAGAATTTCATCTTGTTACAGTAGCAGGATCAGACAGAGAGCTACGCTTCAACTTAAAATACTTTCTGGCAGAAAAAGGTTTAGCTGAATGACTACCCTGTCCGGATCAGGCAGGCTTTTGTTGCAGTACGCTATAAATTTCACATTCTCGACAGCTCAAGTCCGGTCAACAGAAAATGTTCCGGATGAATTTTCTTTATTGCATAGCGCCATACTACCAGGCTAAAAAAGAGATTCAGATTTCCTGAAATACCGGAATATCCAGCCACTGTGCATTTGGAAAATCCTTTTGCAAACATTGCTGCAGATACTGAATAGTATCCTGTGCAATGACTGCATCCTGAGCATCATCGGCATGGTTAAATGCCAGCGCATACAGCTCAATCTTACGCTGTTTGAGCAGTTCCAGACTGAGCAGAGTGTGATTGATACTGCCAAGACGACCTGAGGTTACCAGAATGACAGGAAGCTGCTGTGCGGCAATATAGTCTACGGTGAGCAGGTCTTCTGTCAGTGGCACCATCAGACCACCTGCTCCTTCCAGCAGAACACGGTCAAACTGTGCGGCCAGTTGCTGTGTGGCCTGTTCAATTTTTTGAAAGTCTACTGGACGCTGGTCCAAACGTGCTGCCAGATGGGGTGATGCCGGATAGCTATAAATTTCCGGCATAGTCAGCTTTTGCTGATCTTCTGGCAGCAAGCCGCAGCCCATAATCTGGCGATGCTGTTCGATATCTTCAGACAGATCAGTGTTGCCAGTCTGGATCAACTTCTGGGTAATAGTACGAATGCCATGCGCATTCCAGATTTTGGCCAGAAAACCGGTGGCATAGGTCTTGCCAATACCGGTATCTATACCGCTGACAAAATAGATGTTTGCGTTCATGAGCGCTTCCGTGCAATGAGATAAATCGGGTGATAGGTCAAAGGATACTTCTGGCTATCATCTGGTAGCTGGAATTGTTGATATTGCTCATAAAAAAGCCGCAAAGAAGATTTGCTCCAGCGGAAACCATCTGCCGTCGCCTGTACGCCGGTGGCCTTGATATGTTTCAGTACCTCGCGAGGATGTTCAAACTCCAGAATCAGGCGCTGTTCCTCCTGCATCAGGACCTCATAACCACAAGATTCCAGCAGTTCAACCATTTGTGGAAGTGAGCGATATTTCAGCCCCTGTCCAGTCAATACTTTAATTTCTTTTAAATTGTCCTGTGCATAGCTGGCAAAGCAGAACCAGCCAGACGGATTTAAAGCCTGATGAATTTTCACAAATAAAGCGTCCAGATGCTGCACCCATTGCAAGGCAGAACAGGACACCACCAGATCCAGCGATTGTGGAAGTGGCAAAGTTTCGATATTGCCAATTCCCCAGTAAATCCGGCCATCTTCCTCAAAATGCTGTTTAACTTCTGGATAAAGGTCATTTAAAAACAACTGGTCGAAACTGTAATGCTGCATCAACTGGCGGGTAAACAGGCCTGAACCACAGCCAATTTCCAAGATACGCTGTAAATTTACCGCAATATGCGCTTGCATATACTGGACCAGTTCCATTGCTACCCGACGCTGGGCAATAGCATGCTCTTCATAGCTGGACTGTGCCTGAGCAAAGCGCTGCGCGACCTGATCAGTTTTCATCGTGGCAACTCCTGCAGAGCATCCTGCAACTGTTGCAACTGTGCCGGACTGACCTGCTGATGTAAACAGATTCGCAATCTGGAAGTGTTTTTCGGTACAGTCGGTGGACGTACTGGCAGGACATAAAAACCCTTTTGCTGTACATATTCTGCTGCAGCGACGGTTTTGGCTGCATCGCCAATAATTACCGGTACAATTTGAGAACTGGATGGACAAGCATAACCCAAGGCCTGAATGCCCTGATGACAGCGACTAGCCAGACTGGCAAGCTGTTGGCGCTCTTCCTGCATTTCTTGCATTTTCTGGAAAATAAAATGCGTCCAGGCCATACAGATTGGGGGCTGTGCAGTACTAAAAATTAGCGGACGCATGCTGTTGATCAGATATTCACGAATAAGCGGATGACAGACCAGATAGCCACCGACTGAAGCCAGTGCCTTGCCAAAAGTCCCGACCAGCAGGTCAATCTGGTCTATGACCTGATACTGCTCGGCACAACCCAACCCGCGTTCACCACGCACACCAATAGCATGGGCTTCATCCACATACAGCATGACCTTATCAAACTGCTGTTTGAGTGCCACCAATGCACCGAGATCCGTTTCATCACCATCCATACTAAAAATGGATTCAGTGACGACAATGATGCGCTGAATATTTTCATCTGCCTGACACTTTACTAAAAGCTGCTGTAGATGTTCCAGATCATTATGCCGGTAGCGTACATAGCTGGCATTGGATAAACGGATACCATCAATAATGCTGGCATGTACCAGCTTGTCGGCAATAATAACGGTCTTGCTATCCGCCAATGCTGGTAGAATCCCGATATTCATATGATAGCCACTATTAAACAGCAGCACCGAACGACCAAAAGCCTGTGCCATGCTGGTCTCCAGCTGTTTATAGGCCGGGAAATTTCCAGTCAGCAGGCGCGAAGAACTGGCACTCATCTGTCGTTCAGCAAGCGGTGTCAGGTCAAAAAATTCTTCCCGCAGCTGCAGATCGGCCGCCAGACCAAGATAGTCATTGGATGCCAGATTCAGCATCTCCATCCCATTCAGCTGAAGATAAGGCTGGCTGGAAATCCCCTGTTTAAACTGGCGATACTGGCCCTGCTGTTTCAAATCATCCAGCTGCTGCTGAAAATATTCCAGATGCTGCTGAAAATATTCCAGATGCTTCATGCTGTTGCTCCCATTGCCTGAATCATCTCGCACATATGCACCAGTAAAGTTTTAAGTTGTTCAGCAGAAATCACAAATGGTGGCATCACATAGACCAACCGACCAAAGGGACGAATCCATACGCCACGGCGTACACATTCTGCCTGGAAGCTAGCCAGATCAACAGATTGCTGTAACTCCACGACTCCAATCGCGCCAAGTACGCGGATATCCGCAACCTGCGGCAAGGCATTTAATGGCTGTAAATGGTCTTTTAATACTTGTTCAATCTGTTGCACTCTTGCCTGCCAGTCCTGTGACAATAAAAGCTGGGTGCTTTTGAGTGCCACAGCACAGGCCAGTGGATTCGCCATAAAGGTCGGGCCATGCATAAATACGCCAGCTTCACCACTGGAAATGGTTTCTGCGACATGCACAGTTGTCAGTGTAGCTGACAAGGTCATATAACCGCCAGTCAGCGCCTTGCCCAGACACATGATATCTGGGCTAATACCCGCATGTTCACAGGCAAACAGTTTGCCGCTCCGGCCAAAACCAGTCGCGATTTCATCCAGAATTAACAGAATATTGTAACGATCACACAGCTGACGTACCTGGCGCAGGTATTCCGGATGATACAGGCGCATACCACCTGCTCCCTGCACGATCGGCTCAATAATCATGGCTGCAATCTGTTCATGCTTTTCTGCTAATAATTGTTCCAGTGGCTGGATATCATCAGCTTGCCATTCACCATCAAAACGGCTTTGTGGTGCCGGAACAAAATAACGGTTCGGCAGACTAGAACCAAAAATCTGGTGCATGCCCGTGACCGGATCGCAGACCGACATAGCATTCCAGGTATCGCCATGATAGCCAGAACGTGTAGTAACAAAATTGCTTTTCTGTGCCTGACCACGGGCATGCCAGTATTGTACCGCCATTTTCAAAGCCACTTCCACAGCAACCGAACCGGAATCGGCATAGAAAATCCGATCCAGTGGCTCTGGAGTAATCTCAATCAGCAATTTAGCCAGATCAATCGCTGGCTGATGGGTCAGGCCACCAAACATGACATGTGACATGGATTGCAACTGGGTCTGCACCGCCTGATTCAGCTCTGGATGGTTATAACCATGGATCGTGCACCACCAGGACGACATCCCATCAATCAGCTGCGTACCATCTTCCAGTTCAATTACAGCACCATGTGCCGCCCTCACCTTGTAACAAGGCAAAGGATGACTCATGGAAGTATAGGGATGCCAGATATGCTGCTGATCAAAAGAATCGTGCACGGAAAATAACCTAAACAATAGCGCTGTCCTGATCTTAACGGTTTAATTCTGAAATGAACATCCAGTGGATATTCAGAGACTTTTTGATTAACGAAGTTCTGGTAAAAATTGCAAGATTGGCTCAATGACCAAACTGGTATCGAACAGGATAGCATCGTGCGCAGCTGAAATTTTTACCAAGTTCAGATGATCTGCATTGAAATGTGCAATATTTTGTATAACTTTGTAGGGAACTAACATATCGTTCTCAGAACTTATAAATAGCATCTTGCCAGGATAGCTTTTTAAGATATCTACCAAACTTAATTGTTCTAAAAGATAGAGATGAGCCTGCTGATAGGATAAATCAATATTTACCAACTGCTCTTGTAAATGTTTTGCCCGTTCTCGTGGTGCTACTGAACCCAAAGTGACCAGTGCACAGAAGCGTTTTAGAGCCTGTTGAGGTTGTAACATCACCGCCTGTTTAAACTGCTCATACTGCGCTTTAGGCATCGCGTGAGGCCAGTTCTCTTGCGCCACAAAGCAAGGGTTTGACATACAGGCAATTACGGGCTTGGCGACTTGTATCTGCTGATAGATTGCATTAGCCAATAACAATGCTAACTGCCCGCCAAGTGACCAGCCAATCAGTACATCTTTATCAGCTGCAGCCTGTACCTTTTCTGCCAGTACTGCTGCATTATTCGGGTCAAAGATATCCCAGACTTCGATCTGATGCTGTGGTGTTAACTGCTGTTCTAGCTGCTGTACAAATTCATTCAGTACCTGAGTCCCCAGTCCCCAGCCGCTGATGAGCAGAATTTTCATCAATCCTGTTCCCTATTTTTTGTCATCTATTCAATAAAAAAGGGATCAATCTCTTCCGGAATGATCCCTGATATACAGCTGCAAAATTTAAGCAGGCTGCATGGCATCCATAGCAAGCTCGCGGCCGGTTTTCTTCGGTGCTTCCGCTTTTAGCCCCAGTTTGGCAAACAGGGCTTTGTCCTTGCCTTCACCACTATTCGGTGCAGTCAGTAATTTATCACCTGAGAACAGTGAGTTAGCACCTGCCATGAATGCCAGGGCCTGATCGGAATCAGATAGAGACTCACGGCCTGCAGACAGACGGATATAGCTTTTTGGCATGATGATACGTGCTACGGCAATCGTCCGGATCCAGTCAATCACATCCAGCTTTTCTACATCGGCGAGCGGTGTTCCTTCGATTGGCACCAGCATATTAATTGGTACCGATTCTGGGTGAATTGGCATGGTCGCCAGTTCAAACAATAATCCCACACGGTCCTGTTTACCTTCACCTAACCCGACAATCCCGCCACTACATACATTAATTCCAGCTGAACGGACATGGTCTAAAGTATTTAAGCGATCGTCAAAAGTTCGGGTGCTAATGACATTCGCGTAATATTCACGCGAAGTGTCGAGGTTATGATTGTAATAATCCAGTCCAGCATCTTTTAAACGTTCTGCCTGAGAGGCATTCAACATACCTAAGGTCATGCAGGTTTCCATACCCAGCTTTTTTACTTCCTGGATCAATTCCAGCACATAAGGCATATCGCGCTCATGCGGATTCCGCCATGCTGCGCCCATACAGAAACGGGTCGATCCTGATTCTTTCGCCTGCTTTGCTTCAGCAATGGCTTTTTGTACCTCTACTCTTTTTTCAATTTCCAGATCTGTATCGTAATGGGCAGACTGGGAACAGTATTTACAGTCTTCCGGACAACGACCGGTTTTAATAGAGAGTAAGGTGCTGACCTGTACGGTATTGGCATCAAAATGCTCACGATGAATTTGCTGTGCCTGAAATAGCAGATCCATCAGTGGTTGATCATAAAGTGCCTGAATCTCGTCACGCGTCCAGTCATTGCGAATCATAGTCTCAACATCAATGTTAAAAAGGAATGCAGAAATAATACGCGGTTTTTTAAAAAATGGTTTAGCCTTTTCTATCAAAATTTGAAGGAATGACGCTAATTTATAAGCTGAGCTTTTCAATCAATTACAATTTTATGCTGCAAGATTTTATGATTTAAGCTGCTTTAATCCTTATTATTTATATATAAAACTTATAAATAAAATTCTCAATTTCTGTCTTGATAAAGATTAATAATGAGTTTGTAACTTACTCACTACCAAGCTCCTAAAAGCCAGTAAAACCAAGCTCATAGTAGAAGATTTAGAGTCCTTGGCTCTAAAAATCCAAAGGCTTTTTTATAAAAGTATTGTTTAACTCAAGCTGACAATTCATTAAAGTTTAAATCTGAGTCGGTACAAATAAAAAGCGCGAGATTTTTAAAATTTAGCTCAATCTATGTCTATTCATAAAGTGACTCGCTTCATCGGAAACATCAGATATACAAGCTGTATCAGTCCACATGACTTAACCACGAATCGCTGCCTGAATTATTGCTACATCAATTTTCTTCATTTTAAGCATGGCATCAAATGCCCTTTTTGCTACTGCAGGATCTGAACTGTAAGATGCTTCAAGTAAAGCCATGGGGATAATCTGCCAGGAAACTCCCCATTTATCCTTACACCAGCCGCATTCACTTTCTTGCCCACTATTGTTCACAATCGCATTCCAGTATCGGTCCGTTTCTTCCTGATCTTGTGTGGCCACTTGAAAGGAAAAAGCTTCATTATGCTTAAATTCTGGTCCACCATTTAAACCAATACATGGAATACCCAATACCGTAAAATTGACTGTAATGACATCTCCCTTTTTTCCTGACGGATAATCTCCAGGCGCAAGGACTATTGCTCCTACTGAGGAATCTGGGAAGGTTTCTGCATAAAACCGTGCAGCCTCTTCAGCATCGTGATCGTACCAAAGGCAGATGGTATTTTTTGCAATATTCATGATCTCACCTCTGCGTAGATAAGAGATAACGCATTTGTGCATTCTATATTCGACCTAAGCTGGCAAAAGGCCAGTTTCTTTGTTGTGTTTTTATTCTTCGAATTGTAATAGCAGGTACTTCTTGATCTGCTGCAGATTTTATAAAGTGCTTTGCAGCTGTTCCAAGCCACTAAAATGTTTATAAAGTTGTCGATGTCCAAGTCGACCATATGCCTTGCTTTTTCATTTGCGCTGATTACAGACCGCTACTTTGAAAATACCTTAATCGGTCGGAAACCCCATTTCTATGACAATGCGGTGGCCGGGGTAATTAGTGTTTTCCTACTGTATAAAGGCTGCCTGTATCTATCGTGAAAGTATAGAAGTGGAAAAACTGACAGATTAAATTCTTTCCAAACAGTAAGACCTTTAACCATTTAAAGGTTTTTTCTCTCTTTGTGGAAAATCAATTTAAAACCAAGTTCTGCATATTTCAATTTTTCAGGTTCTTTTCCTAAAAACCTGAGCTCAGCAGGCCTTACAAAATAGCTCGTTTAAGACGACTTAGCCTTACAAAAAGCTACATTTCCCGTGCATTAATTTCCTGGAATTATCTAAAAAATATTTTTATGAATAACATTAATTTATGTTATAAATTACCCCATTATTTTACTTTATTATTTATTACGTAATTAAATTACGTATTGAATAATATCTTATATCCAGTATGATGAGGTAAATTCCTTCTTTTTCTTGTATGCATCAGGAAGCGATGCAGTTCAGTAAGTAAAAGAAGTCAGGCAAACGGATTTGTCTACTCAATATAAAATGGCAGTGATACATCCGTGAGTCCTGAACAAGACAGTAAAAGATGAGCAATAGGATTGCTTTTAAATAATGAGGATGTTGTATGAATGAATTAGCCAATCCATTAGAACTGTGCGGATTCGAATTTATTGAATTTGTCTCTGAAGATGGCCAGCTGGATCCTGTTTTTCAAACCATCGGATTCACGAAAGTGGCGAAGCATAAATCGAAAAATGTTTACTTATGGCGCCAAGGCAATATTAATATCATTCTGAATTATCAGCCTGAATCATATGCAGCATATTTTTATAAAGAGCATGGTCCTTCTGCCTGTGCAATGGGATTCCGTACCAAGAATGCTGCGAAAGCTTTTCAAAAAGCAATTGAAATAGGTGCAGAGCCAATTTACAACAAAATCGGTCCAATGGAGCTGAACATTCCGGCGATTAAAGGTATTGGCGGTTCTCCAATCTTCCTGGTGGATTGTGACATTTACCAGAATGATTTTATTTTCTTTGATAACGTTCCATCCCGTCCACTGGGTACAGGTTTAAATGAAATCGATCATTTAACCCATAATGTGTATAAAGGCCGTATGCAGTACTGGTCAGATTTCTATGAAAAGATTTTCAATTTTCAGGAAATCCGCTATTTCGATATTAAAGGTGAATACACTGGCCTGACTTCTAAAGCCCTGACAGCGCCCGACGGTAAGATCCGTATTCCACTGAATGAAGATTCAGACAAAGGTAATGGTCAGATTGCTGAATTCTTAAATGAATTTAATGGTGAAGGCATTCAGCATATTGCCTTTATTTGTGATGATCTTCTGGAAACCTGGGACAAGCTTAAAGCCTTAGGTACCAAGTTTATGACACCGCCGCCAAGCACCTATTATGAAATGCTGGATGAGCGCTTGCCAAATCATGGTGAACCGGCAGATGAACTGCAAAAACGCGGCATCCTGTTGGATGGCAATACCAAAGACGGTAATAAACGCCTGCTGTTACAGATTTTCTCTGAAAATATGATTGGTCCGGTGTTCTTTGAGTTTATCCAGCGCAAAGATGACGATGGCTTCGGTGAAGGGAACTTTAAAGCCTTATTTGAATCCATTGAACGCGATCAGATCAAACGTGGCGTTCTGGACATCTCGAAAGCCTGATCTTTGTTTAAAATATACCGATGCATGTAGTGTCATATGCATCGGTATTACTGCCTCTGCTTCAAGATATACGCTTATATAAAACTTAAGATTCTGCACCGATGACGGTATAAAAATAATAAAGCCCATCATCACTGTTCAGTACTTAATCTCACATGGATGATAAATAAAAATGCAGCATATTGAACAAGGAAACCTGAAAAAGGGTTTAAGTAACCGGCATATTCAACTTATTGCACTGGGTGGTTCCATTGGTACCGGCCTGTTTCTCGGCATCTCACAAACCATCAAGCTGGCCGGGCCTTCCGTTATTCTGGGTTATGCCATTGCAGGCTTGATTGCTTTTCTAATGATGCGCCAGTTGGGTGAAATGATTGTACATGAACCTGTCAGCGGTTCTTTTAGCCATTTCGCTTATAAATACTGGGGCAAGTTTGCCGGATTTATGTCTGGCTGGAATTATTGGGTACTGAACATTCTGGTCTGTATGGCCGAATTAAGCGCTGTCGGCCTGTATGTGCATTACTGGTGGCCCGAAATCCCAACCTGGGTGTCTGCGCTCGGCTTCTTTATTTTCATTAATGTAATCAACTTACTTCACGTAAAATTATTTGGAGAAATGGAATTCTGGCTGGCGATCATTAAAGTCGGCGCCATTATTGCCATGATTGCTTTCGGTAGTTATTTACTGGCCAGTGGCAGTGGTCACAGCCAATCCAGTCTGGAAAATTTATGGCAATTGGGTGGCTTTTTCCCGAATGGGATTATGGGCCTGATTATGGCGATGGCCATGATCATGTTTGCTTTTGGCGGTATTGAACTGGTCGGCATTGCAGCGGCAGAAACAGATAACCCGAAAAAAACCTTACCTAAAGCAGTGAACCAGATTGTTTACCGTATTCTGTTATTTTATATCCTGAGCCTGGTGGTGATTCTATCGCTTTATCCTTGGAATATGATGGCGCAAGGCGGCAGTCCTTTCGTGCTGATTTTCGATTCGCTTGGTAGCCAGACAGTGGCCGCAGTTCTGAATTTTGTGGTTTTAACCGCAGCGATTTCGGTTTATAACAGTACTAATTACTGTACCAGCCGCATGCTGTTGGGATTAGCTCAACAAGGTAATGCTCCCAAATTTCTAGCTAAAATCAATCAGCGTGGTATTCCGGTCAATGCCGTTATGGTCTCGGCATTCTGTACGCTCCTATGTGTCTTGTTGAATTATCTGGTGCCAGAAAAAGCCTTTAGCATGCTGATGATGCTGGTGGTCGCAGCCATTGTGATTAACTGGGTGGTAATTTCCTATACCCATTTAAAATTCAAGACCTCCATGAACCGCATGCAGACCAGAACAGATTTTCCAAGTGTGGCTTACCCATTCACTAACTATTTATGTATCGTATTTATGGGCGGTATTCTGCTGATTATGAGCAGTACCCCAGAAATGCGAATTGCGGTTGTTATGATCCCGGTCTGGATTGGACTTCTAATGATTGCTTATTTCTTCAAACGTAAAAAAGAAAATCAGACAGCTGTGTTAAATACGACCAAAATCAGCTCTTTACCAGAAGCGTAATACTATATTAATTAGATTAGGATAGATTCATGTTTCAACATATTGACCCCTATGCCGGTGATCCGATTCTTTCTTTAATGGAAGAATTCAACAAAGATCAACGGAGTAACAAAGTCAACTTAAGTATCGGTCTGTACTACAATGAAGATAACATTGTGCCGCAGCTAGACTCAGTTCAGAAAGCTTATACTTATCTGACCCCTGACTATCATAAAGTTCGTGTCTATTTGCCGATGGATGGACTGAACAGCTTTAACCAGGCTACACAGAAATTAATTTTTGGAACTTCTAGCCCTGCTCGCGAGCAAGGCCGTGTAGTCACAATTCAGACCTTGGGCGGCTCGGGAGCGCTGAAAGTCGGCGCAGATTTTTTAAAGAAATATTTTCCAGAATCAGAAATCTGGGTCAGTCAGCCGACTTGGGAAAACCATATTGCGATCTTTAGTGGCGCTGGTATTCAAACCCATTTTTATCCTTATTATGATGCAGAAACCAATGCCGTAAATGTTCCGGCAATGCTGGAATGTTTAAAACAGTTGCCAGCGCAGAGCATCGTGCTACTACATCCCTGCTGTCATAATCCGACCGGGGCCGACTTACAGCCACATGAATGGGATCAAGTCATTGAAGTTTTAAAAGCCCAATCTTTAATTCCGTTCCTGGATATGGCGTATCAAGGTTTTGGTCAGGGTCTGGAACAGGATGCTTATGCCATCCGTGCACTTGATCAGGCCGGAATGCACTTCATCGTGAGCCATTCATTTTCCAAGATCTTTTCTTTATATGGAGAACGAATTGGCAGCCTGAGCTTTGTCTGTGATGATGGTAGCAGTGCGAAAAATGTGTTGGGTCAGTTAAAAGCTACAGTTCGCCGGATTTATTCAAGTCCAGCGGCCAATGGCGCTCTATTGGTCAGTCAGGTGTTAAATGATCCTGAACTGTTTAAGCAATGGCAAACTGAAGTTGAAGAAATGCGCCAGCGTATTTTACGCATGCGTGGCTTACTCAAAGAAAAACTGTCTCAGGCATTGCCAGAACTCGATTTTACTTACCTGACCCAGCAACAAGGCATGTTTAGCTATACCGGCTTAACTGCTGAGCAAGTGGATCTGTTAAAACAGCATTATGGTATTTATCTGGTTCGTAGTGGCCGGATGTGTACGGCGGGTCTGAACCTCAGCAATATTGATTATGTTGCCAAGTCGATGGCGGCTGTGATTAAAATGCAAAGTGAAGCTGAACCACTGATCGCTTAGAAATAATTAAGTTTTTAAATGCCTTCTAGCTTGAGTGCTCGAAGGCTTTTTTATGAATGGTGATTTGATCTTTTTAAATAAAAATAGAGTCAGGTTATGTTCGTAAGCAAAATCAATAATACTGGGATATCTATTCTTATTTCATCTGGACATTTTGTTCTGCACTAGGATTAAATGAAACCACATAAAATTGTGGAACATTGCTTCTTTATTAAGCGTTAAATATGAAAAATCATAAAAAAAGTCCGATCTGTGATGATCGGATTTTTTCTCATACAGTAAGATAATAATTTATAAAAGATAAATTTAAATATTTTCCGTATAACGTGTATTATGTTAATTTTAGAAAGACTTCATAAGTATTAATAAATTTATGTTCCGGGGCATTAAGAATTGATTCAGCTACTATAGTCTTTTATAGGAGCTAAGTATCCACTTTTTCTTAGGGGAATTTTATGCTTAGAACACTTCATATCTGTATAGGGATTGAATATCGACAAAAAGAGTTGTTTAAAAAAGCACTAATTAATAACAATATCAACTTTGAAATGTCTGGAGGAAATCTTCCTAAAAGAGTGGGCCCTTATTATAAAGACTTAGATATTATTCCCTGCCATTATTACCTCCTTGGAAGCAAAGACTGGAAAGAGGTTATTAAGGATCCGAAAAATATTAATCAATATGACGAATTTTCTGAGCCATTTCATATATTTTTATTACAAAATAAGTTTATAAATAACTACTTAAATCAATTCTCTACATTAGAAAAGGTTAAGGATTTTTTCATACCTAATGGCTCTCGCTTAATTTGTAGCTATGATAATTATATTCAGCATGAAGACATCATTTCATTTGAATCAGAAACAATAAATAACTTATCGAGGTTAGGTCTAGGAGTTGATTATAATCATGCACTTTATGATTAAACTTGATGTCTCACCCCACCTATTTAACATAAAGGCTGTTATACGAACTCTAAAGTATCTGATAGTTATGAATCTCTATTCAATTCTCTATAAGATTTTATATCCATTAAAAAAGAATAAGTATTCTTGTTTTATTTCATAATTAAGCCGCTTTTTAATTTCTCTCTAACGATCAAAAGTTGGATATAAAAAAGATCCAGCACCTCAATCAGGTCTGGATCTATGAAATGATTATAAGTGATATGCAATCAGTGAAAGTGTTAGACAGCGACCTCTGGATTAAACAAGGCATCAATCTGTTGCTGAATCCCGAGCAGATAATCAATAGCCTGTTGCATCTGGTCTGCTGGCAACTGGTCTTCGGTGCCAATACAGGTAATAACATGATCAAGCTGTCGACTGAAGTTATATACTGGAATCGCCACCGCATGGATGCCTACCATCATATCGCCGGTTACTGAAGCATAGCCCTGCTGCAGAATGTTCTCTTTAAGTTGCAAGAATTCTTTCCAGTTCGCAGGATATTGATCTGCTTTAGCGCTACTCGCCCACTCTTTTTCCAGCAAAGGCTTGATGATGTGTTCTGGCTGAAGGCAGGCATGTAAACGACCAGTTGCCGACTTTAGTAAAGGCATACGTGAGCCGACCCGGGTAATGATATTAAATACGTGGTTAGATTCAAGTGACTGAACCACGACGGCACCATCGGCAAACCATTTACTGACATGAATACTGCAATTTAAATGCTGCTGAATCTGCATAATATATTTTTGGGTTAATTCCAGCATATCGGTACGTTTTAAGGCATTGACGCCAAATGCATGAGCTCGCTCACCCAAGCTATAACGTCCATCACTGAGCTGCTGGGCATAACCTTTACGTATCAGACTCACCACATAACGATGTACTTTTGCAGGATGCATGGACAGGACTTCTGACAGCTCTTTTAACATCATCGGTGCATTATGTTCAGTCAATGCATCGAGTACAGTTAATCCTACTTCTAGAGACTGTACTCCTCCCTGTAATTTTTCTTCCTCAACGTTCATCGTTTCATCCTGCATATACGCATTAATTTTCATGGTTCTATCAAGCCATTGTACTACTGAAATCAAAAATCTTGCTCAGCCAAATCTGATTCCAGATTCAGATCATAGCGGCATTTTAACAAATTTACATTATTCATAATCAAATTATTTATTGCGTAATTTAAAAATATAAGTATGATTCTGTATAGCACTTAAATTTTCCACGGAAAGGATCCATATTTATGACGACGCGTTTAAAGTCATTTGTCGACATCGCTCCTGATTCAGATTTCCCTTTAGAAAACCTGCCTTATGGTATTTTCAGTGATAAGCAGAATGCTCAACCACGTGCCGGAGTTGCACTTGGAGAATGGGTGGTTGACCTGGCAGCATTGGAAGCAAAGGGTTATTTAAAGCTGGAACAAGGCCAGCAATTTTTTAACCAGCCGACTCTGAATGCCTTTATTGAGTCGGGTAAAGCCAACTGGTCTAAAGTACGAGCAGAGTTACAAGCATTATTGTCAGCCGATCATGCCGAATTGCGTGACAATCAGGAACTCCGTGATCAGGTTTTCTTTAAACAGTCAGATGTCAAAATGCATCTGCCGGTGTATATCCCGGGTTATACCGATTTCTATTCATCTAAAGAGCATGCCACCAATGTTGGCTGTATGTTCCGTGATCCGAAAAATGCACTGTTAGCCAACTGGTCAGAGCTGCCAGTCGGTTATAACGGTCGTGCCAGCTCCGTAATTGTTAGCGGTACAGAAATCGTGCGTCCATCCGGACAGATCAAATTACCGGATTCTGAACGTCCAGTCTTTTCTGCATGCCGCAAACTCGACTTCGAACTGGAAACCGGTTTTATTATTGGCAAGCCAAATCATCTAGGTAAGCCAATTGCAATTGAAAATGCCTGGGACCATATTTTTGGTATGGTGCTATTTAATGACTGGTCGGCGCGCGATTTGCAGCAATGGGAATATGTGCCCCTAGGTCCATTCAATGCCAAAACTTTCGCTTCTTCGATCTCGCCATGGGTCGTCACTTTGGAAGCACTTGAACCGTTTAAAACCAGTTCACCAGTTCAAGATCCCAAACCTCTGACTTATCTGCGTGAAGACAACAGTAGCAATAGCTATGACATCAATCTGTCTGTCGAGATCCAGCCTGAACATTCAGATCAAGCAGATGTGATCTGTAAGACCAATTTTAAATATATGTACTGGTCAATGGCACAGCAGCTGGCTCATCACACCATAGCAGGCTGTAATGTACAGGTTGGTGATCTGATGGGTTCAGGCACGATTTCCGGCTCTACGCCAGACTCTTATGGTTCATTACTGGAAATTACCTGGAATGCCACCAAGCCACTTACCTTGTCGAATGGTGAACAGCGCACTTTCATTCAGGACGGCGACACCGTAATCATGAAAGGCCATTGTGAAAAAGATGGCCTTCGTATCGGTTTCGGTGCTGTGAGCGGCAAAATTCTGCCAGCGATTAACTTCGGTTTTACTGAATAAGCCGGGGTGAAATCATGACCATGCAACTGTATACCTATTTTCGTAGTTCAGCCGCTTACCGGGTTCGTATTGCGCTCAACCTGAAAGAACTCAAAGCAGAACATATTCCGGTTCATCTGGTAAACAACGGCGGCGAACAGCATAGTGAAACGTTTCGACAGGTCAATCCGGGTGAGCTGGTCCCTGCCTTAATTGAAGATGATTTCACGCTGACCCAGTCGCTCAGCATGATTGAATATCTGGAAGAAAAATTTCCGGAAACTCCCCTGTTGCCCAAGGATTTGCAACAGCGTGCGCTGATTCGGGCCTTTAGTCTGAATATTGCCTGCGACATTCATCCCTTAAATAACCTGCGTGTACTTCAATACCTTAGTAAAACCCTGAGTGCCAGCGATGAACAGAAAACCGAATGGTACAGACACTGGGTCATCACCGGTTTAAAAGCGCTCGAAGCTCAATTAACGCTTTCAAATGGCCAATTCTGTTTTGGAGATCAGCCGAGTCTTGCAGATTGCTGTCTGATTCCACAGGTATATAACGCCAAACGTTTCAACATTGATCTTTTGGATTTCCCGAAAATTGAATCGATTTATGCCCATTGCAACTCACTAGACGCATTTCAAAAAGCTGCACCTGAAGCGCAGCCCGATGCAGCATAAGAATATATAAGGATATAAGTATGACCATTCAAATCGAAAAAATTCACCATGTCGCCTACCGCTGTAAAGATGCCAAAGAAACCGTGGAATGGTACAAAAAGAACCTGAATATGGACTTTATTCTGGCTTTTGCTGAGGATCATGTGCCATCTACCAAGGCTTTCGACCCATATATGCATCTGTTTTTAGATGCAGGCAATGGCAATGTGTTGGCCTTCTTTGAACTACCCACCCAACCGGAAATGGGCCGCGATGAAAACACCCCGAAATGGGTGCAGCACATTGCCTTAAAAGTGAAGGATCGTCAGGCATTAGTTCAGGCCAAAGAACATTTGGAAGCCAATGGCGTAGATGTACTGGGCATTACCAATCACGGCATTTTCCATTCGATTTACTTCTTCGATCCAAATGGTCATCGTCTGGAACTGGCTTATGATGATGAAAAAGCACACCAGAAAATTGCCATGATTACCGAAGCAATGAAGTATGACATGCTGGAACAATGGAGCAAAACCAAACGCGCACCTTCACATACACACTTCTTGCATGCGGATGAATTAGACCAGAGCGCTCGCGAAGCCAAGATGGATGCTTAAATTTTTAAAGGAAGGGATTTCTGATGAATAAAGTCGTTGCGAATGCTCAGGAAGCTTTAGCGGATATCGTGGCAGATCATCAAATACTGGCGGTCGGTGGATTTGGTTTATGCGGCATTCCTGAAGCACTCATAGAAGCCTTAAAAAATACCGGTGTCACTGGCCTCACCTGCATCTCCAATAATGCCGGTGTGGATGATTTTGGTTTGGGCAAATTGCTGCAAACCAAGCAGATCAAAAAAATGATTTCTTCTTATGTCGGTGAGAACAAGGAATTTGAACGCCAATATCTGAATGGTGAGCTGGAAGTGGAGCTGACACCCCAAGGAACACTGGCAGAAAAACTGCGTGCGGGCGGTGCTGGAATTCCTGCTTTCTACACCCAAACAGGTGTCGGCACATTGATTGCCGAAGGCAAAGAAGTCCGTGAATTTGATGGTAAAGAATTTATCCTGGAAAAGTCATTAACCGCAGATGTGGCACTGGTAAAAGCCTATAAAGCGGATAAGGCAGGAAATTTAGTCTTCCGTAAAACTGCGCGTAATTTCAATCCTGAATGTGCCATGGCCGGGAAAATTACTGTGGCTGAAGTTGAGCAGATCGTAGAGATTGGTGAACTTGATCCGGATGATATTCATCTACCTGGAATTTATGTAAACCGAATTATTGTCAATGCTTCACCGGATAAGCGCATTGAACAAATGACATTAAAGGCAGGAGCATAATCATGGCTTGGACTCGAAATGAAATGGCTCAACGTGCGGCACAGGAACTGGAAGATGGCTTCTATGTCAACCTCGGTATTGGCTTGCCAACCTTAGTCGCCAACTATATTCCAGAAAATATCAACGTCTGGCTCCAGTCTGAAAATGGTCTGCTAGGGATTGATGAATTCCCAACTTCAGAGACGATTGATGCAGACCTGATTAACGCCGGTAAACAGACAGTCACTGCTCGTAAAGGTGCAGCTTTCTTCTCCAGCTCAGAATCCTTTGCCATGATTCGCGGTGGTCATGTCAATATCGCTATTTTAGGCGCTATGGAAGTCTCCGAAACAGGTGATCTTGCCAACTGGATGATTCCGGGCAAGAAAGTCAAAGGTATGGGCGGTGCCATGGATCTGGTAGCCGGTGTGCAGAAAGTCGTAGTACTAATGGAGCATACGGCGAAAGACGGTTCCCCGAAAATCGTTCCTCAATGTACCTTGCCGCTGACCGGTAAAGGTGTCATCAACCGGATCATTACTGATCTCGGCGTTATGGATATTACTTCACGCGGAGTGGTTCTGGTAGAACTCGCTCAAGATGTCACACTGGAGCAGATTAAAGCTGCGACTGGAGTTAAGCTGATTACAGATAGAATTGAAGCTGCCTGATCTGCTTCTACTGAATAATCAAAGCAGCGAAAGCTGCTTTGATTATTCTTATGAAATATTCCTTTAGCATCGTAATTACACCGAAGATAAAGCATATTTTTCTATAATATTCATACTTTTGCCGTATAATTTTAAAAATCCCAATAAAATTTTATGAATGTAATTCACCTTATTGGATCAAATAAAATTATCTTTATTTCTATTCAAATAAGTTTGCAGAAAAACTATTTTTTTTCGGTTTATTATTTTTTTATTAAGCTCAATAAAACTTATAAAATTTAAGATTCAGAACTACTTTCACACTAATTTATATTTAAAGTGATCACTAAAGATAATGATGATAATAAAATTTTAATTAGTAGAAAAAATACTTAATAAAAAAGCCACTTATATAAGTGGCTTTTTTATAAGAAGAATTTTGGTGGAGGTGGCGTCAGTTGAACCAATCTTATAATATACTGATTTTATTGAGTTTTTAACAAATTAAAAAGATGCTTTACCCAGTTTTTACCCATTGATTTTTAAGGCATTTTTTCGGGTAAAAATCTTGTTCAAATCCTATCTCAGGACGGACGTGCTTTATCACGGTTAAAACGGGAAGGTAAATGTCCACCAGACCTTGAGCACAGGCAGATTAAGTATAAAAATAACGTGATTGAATGTGATCATGGCAAGCTAAAGCGG